>NZ_JABUEI010000013.1:0-117673 GCF_019836145.1 Rhodococcus sp. BP-241
ACACCGGTCCCCACCCGTTCAGGAAGCCCTGCGGAGTGAAGCCGAGCAGCGAGGCGCCGTGCCCGTCCTGGAAGATCAGCTTCGCGACGCCGAACGCGGCGGCGGTGGAGAGCAGGCTGACCGCGGTACCGAGGAAAGCGATCAGGGGTGCTTGCAGTGCGACGAGGAGCAGCACGAACCCGAGGATCAGGATGATCGTGACGACGAGCGGCAGATAGTCGTTCAGGGCCTGCTGCAGGTCGAGGTTCTCCGCGGGTGCGCCGCCGACCAGCGCCGACTCCGGCAGTTCGCCACGGAGGTCGGCAAGAATGGTGCCCATCGACTCGTCGGACGGGTCGACAGCCGGAATCACTTGCAGGAGTGCGTAGCCGGAGCCGTCAGCGGCGGGTTGCGGCGGGGTGACCATCGCGATACCGGGCACCTCCGAAGCGGCAGAGGCCGTGTCGGCGGCGTCGGTCTCGGGGACGACGATCTGCAGTGCGCCGGGGGCGCCGTCACCGAACTGCTGCTGGACGAGGGCGTAGCCCTGCCGCACCGGTGCGTCCTCGGGGACCACGGAGATCGACGGCATCGCGACCTTCAAGCCGAGGACCGGCAGTGCGAGTGCGACGAGGACGCCGATCGAGGCGAGCGCGAACGGCCACGGGTGCTTGTGCAGGAGAGCGCCCCACGCGGCGAACATCGGCGAGCGGTGCTGCTGACGCTTCGCGTAGGGAAGGGACGCGGCGTTGACCTTCGATCCGAGCGCGCCGAGGGCGGCGGGGAGCAGGGTGAGGGTGGCGAGCAGGACGAAGGTGACGGCGAGCATGATGCCGACGGCCATGGTCCGCACCGCGGGGGCGGGGACGATCAGCACGGCGGACAGGCTCACCAGGACGGTGAGCCCGGACAGGACCACGGCCTTGCCGGCGGTGTCCATGGTCTCGGCGACGGCCGCGCGGGGATCGCGGGAGCGCAGGGCGTCGCGGAAGCGGGCGACGAGGAACAGGGCGTAGTCGATGCCGAGTGCGAGGGCGAACATCATGGCGAAGTTCATGGCCCACACCGAGATCGGGGTGATCTCGTTGAGCAGGACCAGCCCGCCGGCGGAGGCGACGAGACCGGCGATGGTCAGCAGCAGGGGTAATCCGGCGGCGACGAGTGAGCCGAACGCGAGAACCATGATGGCGAGGGTGACGGGCCAGGAGATGAGTTCTGCCTGGATCATCGCGTCGTGGTTGGCCTTGTTGAAGTCCGACCACAGCGCCGACGCCCCGGTGGGGTAGACCTCGACGCCGTCGCCGGAGAGTGCGGTGAGCTGGTCCTTGACGTCGTCGACGGCGGTGACCATCTCGTCGGTGGTGCCGTCGGCGCCGGCGATCAGGATGCCGGTGCGCCCGTCGGGGCTGATGGTCATCCCCGGCTGCGGGGGCACGATCTCGCCGAAACGCGGGTCCGCGTTCAGGATGTCGGTCGCGCCGGTGAGCGCGGTGGTCGCTTCCGGGTCCGTCAGCGCACCGGAGTCGCTGTGGACGACGACCTGCACCGCGGCGGAGGAGTTGCCGCCGAAGTGTTCCTCGGCGAGCTCGCGGACCTGGACCGATTCCGATCCGTTCGCCTGCCACCCGGCGCCGGCGAGGGACGAGAACACCGACGGCGCAGCGGATCCGAGGACTATCAGCAGGATCAACCAGGTACCGAAGACCCAGCGGCGGCGGGTGACCATGGCCGCGCCCCACCGGCCGAGGCGGCCGGGGGCGCTGTCGTGGTGGTCGCCGGGCCGGGATTCGGCGACGGTGTCGGGCTGGGACACGGTGGACTCCTATACGGGTGGGGGTATCTGAACGGCCTGGAGCGGCCGCCGTCGAGAACTGAGTGGAGGTGGGCTCAGCGGCGGAACAGCGAACGCAGGCCGCCGGATGGGGGCGGTGCGGACCGGCGGTCACACGTGCAGCGTTGCGACTGCGGGACCGAGGTCATCACGCTGTCGACATGTCGGCCGCAGCCCGACCACGTGGTCTTGCCGCACTGGGGGCACTCGGCGGGACGGCACACGGGGCGCTCCTTCTGAGTTCGATCGCCTGGACGACACCCACCGTGCCATATACGAGGGGGGGTATGCAAGTACCCCAGGGGGTATTGGGGAGGGCCAGGCGTGTTCAATCGACGGAGACGAGCCTGTGGGCGCAGGGCTCTTTCCACCAGTGTGTGTGGACGTCCCGCCGCGACATCGGCCGGTCGACCCGCGGCAGTCAGGCAGCCCGGAGTCGCCCGGGTGCCTCTGGGGTGAAGACGCGGTCATCGCGGATCAGGGCCCACACGACGTCGACCTGTTTGCGCGCCACGGCGAGCAGGGCTTGGGTGTGCACCTTGTTCTGGCCGCGTTTGTGCTGGTAGTACTCGCGTGAGGGACCATCGGTGCTCAGGCTGCCCTGTGCTGCGAGGTAGAACATCCGGCGAAGTCCCCGGTTGTACCGCTTGGGTCGTCGAAGGTTGCCCGTGATGCGGCCGGAGTCGCGAGGAACAGGTACGAGGCCGGCGTACGAGGCGAGGTGGCCGGCGGTGGCAAACCCGTCCAGCGTCCCACCGGTCTCGACGAGGAACTCCGCTCCCAGCCGTGCGCCGATGCCGGGCACGGATTCGAGTGCTCGGGCGTACTTGTGCTGGCGGAACAAATCCTGGATCTGCTCGTCGACTTCTTTGGTCTCGCTGTCGATGGCCAGGAGCCGACCGGCCATCCGCCTGACCAGCGCCGCGGTGACCTCCTCACCGGCGACGACGCATGTTTGCCGTTGCGCGGCAGCGAGCGCGGCGGTGACCACCGTTCTGCGCCGGTCGCTGCGCACACCGAGGCCGGCGAGGTGCGCGTCGAGACCGTCGGCGCCGACCCCGAGTATCGCCCCTGGTGTGCAGAACGTGGACAGCAGCAGTAGGGCCGACCGCCCGAGGAACCGGAGCTCGATCTCAAGGGCGGGAAAGATGCTGTTCAGGAGGCCGCGGAGACGGTTGACGGTGCGCACCCGGTCAGCGATCAGCTCCGCTCGGTAACCGGTGAGATGGCGCAGGTTGAGCACCAGAGGCTCCGGAACCATCACGGTGTCCAAATCGGTTCGTGTGCGGGCGATGTCGGCGATGAGGCGGGCATCCTTGGCGTCGGTCTTGCCTTCGCCGCGGTACGCGGACGCCATGGTGTGCACGACCCGGCCGGGGATGTAGACGACATGTTGCTCGGCCAAGGTGAGGAGCGTGAGGAGCAGCGAGGCCACCGCGCTGGTCAGGTCGACCGCCCACCGCACGTTCGCGGTGCCCACCGACCGGATGAGGTCATCGATGGCAGTCTGATCGTTGTCGACGCGCCGCGACCAGACGACGGTGCCGGCGTGGTCGATCGCGCATGCGTGATGGGTGCGTTTACCGACGTCGATTCCGATCCACAGCTCCACTTCGGCCATCGGTTCTCCTTCTGTCAGTGCGTCGTTCCCGAGGACAGCTCCACCATCAGGTCCCTAATCAGCGACACTGTCGTCGCAGATCTCAATGTGCGGCCAGAGTGTCCAGTCCGGTGGGGCAGCCATTCGCGGGAAGCGACTCGAACTGCACTACGTCCTCTGCTACACCCCACCGTTCCGGGCGTCCGGTCCTGCCGGACCTGCAGCACTTTAGGGACTACGTCCTCGCCCTCGGCTACCTGGCCGCACCCGTCGTCGTCGTCGACGCCGACACCCACTGGAGCGGATACCGGGACGACCGCCTCGCCGAGCTCGTCGCCACCTCAGCAGCCTGACGGCACACCGCACGCCCACCACCGACCCGAAAGAAGATTGTTATGGAGCACTTCGCGTTCGACTACCAGCCCGACCACGACTTCATCGCCGCCCAGATCGACGCGGACCTCGCCGCCGAGACCACCAGCGCCGTCGTCATCCCCGGCCCCTGGAACACCCACCCGACCGCCGACACCACTATCGCCCGGTAAGTCCAGGACGTCATGAGCGCATTACGGGCAGTCCCCGAACCCGAGCAGAACCCGACCGACCCGGTCCTCGACCTCGCACCCGACGTCGCAGATCCCGGCGCCGACGCGAGCGCCGGCCTCGACCCGCGGACCGACCCGGAATCGTTGACCCTCTGCGCGCTCATGTGGTCCCTCGACACTGCCGCCGCCGTCCGCGTCGCCGACGCCCTGGTGCCGGCGGACTTCGCCGAGCCCGCGTACGCGGAACTGTTCACCGTCATCGCCGACCTCGTCACCAGCGGGCAGCCGCACGACCCCGCATCCGTCGCCGCTGTCCTGCACCGAGCCGGGGGAGGGCAGAAGGACGCACCGCTGCGCCGAGCGCTGGCGGATGTCGTCACCGCTGACACCACCGGATCCTCCGCTGCGGTGCACTACGCCGACATCGTGCTCTCCCAGTCCTACCGGCGGAGCTTCCACGTCACCGGGCAGCGGATCGTCCAGGCCGCCGAGCAGGGCCCGGAGGACGAGCTGTTCGACTACATGGTGCAGCTCGGTACCGCTCAGCGGGCAGCGTGGAAGCGGATCAGCACCTTTCGAGCCGGGGGAGCGCACGCCTGAACTACAACGACGCGGCCGACGCTGCGGATTCGGACCACTGTTGTTCGCTCAGGTGTGTTTTGTGATCGCTGCGCGTTTCGCTGCGGCGAATTCATCGCTGTCGAGCACCCCTTGGCTGTGGAGTTCCGCTAAGTTCCGTAGCTCATCGGCCAGTCCGCTCCCGCCGCCGGCACCGCCGCGGGCAGGTTCAGGATGCGGTGCATGGACTGTGATGGTGGGCCGGCTGGACTCCGAGATCTTTCGCTGCAATTCCACCAACAGGGGGAGCGCTTCTTTGTGGAGGTGCCGCGCCAGGGGGAGACAGTTCGACAGGGTCCGTGGGTCGTCTGCAGCTTTGTTGCGGCCGAGTCCGGACGAACGCCAGAAGTCGTGATTGCCCGTGCCCTGGTAGCTCGGGGTGAGTACCTCCAGCACCCCGTTCACCATGCCACCGTTGTATTCGATGTTGGTGATCTGCGAGTAGGGGAACGTCGTGACCCGGCCCCCGCCGAACGATCCGGCCATGATGCTCGCCGTGGCGCTGACCTTGGCGATGATCAGTCGGTCCTCGAACGCGGCGAGGAACCCGTAGCCGCCACCGGAGTTGATGACGAACCACGGCACCTCGGTCGGTGCCGCGTGGGAGCGAACCGTTTCCCATTCCTTGTCTTTCACAGGGTTGCCGATCGTTCTGACGTTGCGGCGTCCGTCCTGCTGGAGCTGCTCGATCCGGGCCGACTCGTCTCTCCGGGCTTCGGCCGCGGCGCGAATGTTCTGCGGGTACCCCGACGCAGCCAGGTGCCCCACGTAGTGCCGGACGAAATCGGCCTCCGCGTCTGAGATCGACCCGAACGACACCTCGCCCCGTTCGAGAGTGCGCACGACCAGGGCCTTGCTCCCGAACTTCTTCACCAGGTCGAAGCTGGCGAACTCGTCGGCATCCACGGCCACCTTGAACCCTTTCGCGGCGACCTCACCACCGAGAAAGCCGACGACACGCGCGTTGGTGATCGCCACACCGTCGATCAACGGCCTCATGCTGTTGGTCTTCGCGAGCGCCCACACCTGCTCACCCGGATGCAGATGCGCACTCAATGCGGAACACCATGCCTGAGCTGTCTTGTCCTTCAACTTGGGCGAAAACTGAGTCGACATCGACATCCTCACGTAACGGCGGGCACTCCGGCTGTTTCATCGCGCCATCGACGATGGGCGTTTCAGCCACGGTATGAGGCCGAAGATGAGCACCAGGCGCCGGCCGTGGGGCGGAGCTGGGCGCGGGTGTCGCCGCCCTCGATCGCCGGCGATCCCTGGTCTTCGTGGCTGTTCGCGTGCCGGGGGCTTGTGAGGGTGGTGCCCGTCGGGTGCGTTGCTGACGATCAGGGTGCGCCGGCGCAACGACTCGGGAAGCGAGGCCCGCCACCGCACGGCCCGGGCGAGGTCGGTACTCGTCCACAGCGCAGTGATCAGTTCGTCGGGTCCGGTGGACGGCGGTGAGCGTAGTTCGACGGTGTACACGTACGGCAGCGGGTCCGCAGTGGTGAACAGTGATTTCCACTGTTCGCGCGGGACGATGACTCCTTCTCGGTTCTCGATGTAGTGCACGTTCGCTCCCCAGGCGGCGCAGTACGCGCGAGCGGCGTCCACCGCCGCCGGCAGGGTGGCAGCAGCCCGGACCACGACCGCGCCGCTGTCGTCGATCAGCCATACCAGGAAATGACCGACCTCGCTGCCGTGTGCGGTGTCCTGGCCGGTGACGTCGAGGAAATCGCAGGAACGCGGTACACGGTGACAGCACCTGGCCATGCCGATCATTCGTACCGAGCCTCTCCGCGGACGAAGTGCCCACCCCCGAGGTCGGTACGACATTGCCTGGAGAACGTTTTCCGCACCCGGTTACGGGCGTGCCGCAGGCGTAGCGTTCTGGACAACGGTGGCGGCCGTCAAGACCGACCACCGTCGACGCTCTGATTCACGCGCACCCACCGACACCAGCCTGCGAAACGCACATTCGAGGATTGCTAGCCTGGCGCTACGGACGCGGGGCTCAGTGGCGGTCGACCGTGCACACAGGAAACCTTCTGGCCCCGCACACATCCCCCAGCACCTCCGGGAGCGCCGCCATCACCCGCATCTACTGGGCTGCCTATGCCCGCTACCTGCGTGAACACGCCGCAGCCGACGCCGCTGCTCGCACCGCCGACACCGGCGAACCCCACACATCCGACCCCATGGTCGTGCGCATCGCCGCACTCTGCGACAGCACCGCCGCGCTGTGCCCCGATCTGCCCAACCCATCCCTGGAAACGCTCGTCACCCGAGCACTCGCCGTCAGACCGGCCGCCAGCACAGTTGTGGTTCGGCCGTAGCCGTCCTTCGTCCGCCGATCATGATCGGTTCATTCGTCGAGACGAGCAACGAATTGCGTCGCCACCTCATGGGTCGGCTCACCGGTCGATCGGGCGTGGTCGTCGAGGATCCGCCGGGCTCGGTCGATACTCACGTCGCGTTCGACCATCACCGCGCCGACGGCGATGCTGATCACGCGGCGCTGCTCGATCACAGTCCGCAACGAATCCACCGATTGTTCGAGGTCGTGTTGGACGCCGAGAGTTCTCAGTGCTGCGTCCACGTAGTCGACCAGCACGTCGATCACGTCGGCCTCGTACCGGTCCTCAGGTGACGGCAGTGGGTCGTCGGTGCAGTACAGGTTCAAAGTGCCGACGGCGCGGCCGTCGACGCTGATCGGGGCGGCGCGAAATCGCACCACAGCGGTGCCGTCGGCGATCTCGGCCAGCGCCGGCCACAGCCGCCGGGCGTCGGTCAGGGTCAGGTGAACGTGGGCGCGGCGGCGCATCGCCCGCAGGCACGGTCCGTCGTCGAGAATGTACTGCACGGCGTCGAGGGCGAAGACGACGTCGTCGGTGGGGGAGACGGTGAACGGTTCCCCGCCGCTGCGGGCGGTGATCCCGGCATGTCCGACACCGGGGAGCATCGCCACGGCGGCCGCGGCGGCGATGTCCATCACCGCCAGTAGATCCGCATCGTCGGACACAGGTATCGATATCGACGAGACCAGCGTGTCGAGCGCAGTGCCGTTCATGGCGTGAGCGCGGCGGAAATGGTTCGTGCGGCGGACCTGCGCCAGCAGATCGGCGTGACCTTCGCCCGGCCCGTCGTCGCTCATGGCGAACGCCTCTCGATCGAGGAGGGTTACCGGAGCACGGCCTCGTCGAAGGGCGGTGAACCGAGCGGAGGTGGGTCTCCGGCGTCCTGTGTCGAGACCCTACCGCCGCTGATGCGACTCAGTCAGAGAACTCGCCCTTCATCCGTCGACCGCACCGTGTGTCTCCGAGGTGAATGACCGCGAACGTTGCCGTGCGGCCATCAGCTGCCGAACAGCTTCGCCGCGTCAGGACGTCACCTGTCCGCCGGTGCTGCTCTGGCCGCGTGCGCGGTCGCGGTAGCCGCGGTGGGCGGCGTGTTCGGTGGTGATGACTCGACACCTTCCGATCCTTCCGATCCGGCAGCGCTGTCCGGTGAGGAGAGAACACGGACCGGAGGACGAGCGACATCGGTGACGATCGGGCACGGTAGACAGCGATGACCAAACATTTTCCGACACCACTGCCACCGCAATGGTTCGACACCACCGATCAGCCCGCTGACGAGCGCTCCGGCGGCCACGTGGTTCCGCCGTGCCAGCGTGACCCCGCCTCGTGGGACGTTGACCAGTCCACCGCCGCCGCCCTCGGTGTCTCAGCGACGCGATGCGTGACGTTGTGTCCGGTGATCGGGGCGTGCCGTGCACGCGTCGACGAGCTCCGCAGCAGAAGTGCCCGGTCGGGGGTGGGTGTGCGCGAGTTGGCGGGGATGGTGTGGGCCGGTCACGTCTACGACCGGGACGGAGTGCGCGTCGACCTGGCATCCGCAGGATTACGAGTCGGGCCCGTCGCGCACCACGACTCCCGCCATGTCACCGCCGACGGCCGCATCTTCGACGGACATACCGGCAGATGGGTGCCCGGGCTCGCACCCGCCGACACACGGCACAGCTGACACCGGCACGCGCGACGGCCGCTCCGTCAGGTTCGACGTGGGGGTGCGTGCGGTGTGGAAGGCCCTGCCGGGTGGGGAGGGGTCACTCGTACACCCGGCAGGGCCGGACCGAACCACCACCTCACCAACGGGGAGGAGGCCAACGGCGGCAGTCCGGCGAACATGCGTGAACACCGCCCCCGACCACGTCGACCGCGATGACGATCCGGACCGACGACACGGCGGCGCCCACACCAGAAAGGTAAACCAACCGGGTCGTCATCGCCCGGTGAGCGGTCACGACTGCGCCGCGGCAGCAGAGATGCGGTCCCGGTAACTGCGCCGCGCGGCGCGTTCCGCCGCGATGAACGCCTCGACGTCGACACCGCCGTCCGCCGACCGGTGCGGGAACGCGCCGGGCACGTACCCGCACCCGGGCAGCGGGGCGAGCGCGAACGCGTGGTCGTAGATCGGTTCGAGGTCCCCGTCGTCGAAGAACTCCGTCTCCTGCGTCGACACCACCACCGGCACCGACTCCCGCAGTCCCATCCGGCGGGCCTTCTCCGTCGCGGCGGCGGTCCAGGCGGTCATGTAGGTGCGGGTGTCCCTCGCGTACAACTCGTGCACCGCTGCCAGCTCCGCTTCCAGTGCCGCGCGCTGGTCGGCCGAAAGATCGTCCGGGTGCAGCTCGGTCCGGATGTCGGTGCGGTCCCGCTGCCACAGCTGCTCGATCCCGTAGTCGACGAGTTGCTGGTCCCACGTCTCGAGGTAGAGCACGACCGGCACCGTCCGCTTCGCCAGCGGCACCTGTGGGTCGGTCCCGAACGCCGCCAGTGCGGCGACGTGCTGCGCCGACTCCGACTGCGGGGACGCCGCCAACAGAGTGTCGGTGCCGCCGACGTTCGCCGCCGCCGACGCGGCCGCGAGCTCCAACACCGCGGCGACATCCACGCTCCGGGTCTGCGCGATGCGGGTGAGGACGGAAGAGATCGCGTGCGCCGCCTGGTCGAGGTGGTCGAGGTCCGCGAGCACCGACGAGGTGCTGCCCACGATGTTGCGGGTGGGTCGTGTCGGGCTTTCGCCGTCGATGGTGACGAGTTGGATCATCACGTTGTCGACCCCACGGTAGGGGAGCGTCTGCATCTGCTGTGCGATGAACTCGTGGGCGCCGGCGTCGTCGACGAACACCCCGTGCGCCAGCGGTGTGCGGCCGGGTTCCCCAGCAGGGGTGAGCCGCCACACCGTCGTTTCGACTGCGTCGCTCATGCCGCGCTCGACTCGTCGACAGCGGTCCGCGCGGCGTCGTCTGTCGTCTCGACGGCGGGAGCGGTGGTGTCCCGGGGCCGGCCGGACGCGGTGTCGGCGCCACGTCCGCGACCGCCGGTGGTGCGGGCGGCGCGCTTGCTGGGGCGGGCGACGGAGTCCGGGACGGACAGACCCGCTTTACGGAGCTCGGTAACGGTCCACCCGCCAGCAACTGCGGCGCGGAACGCGGCGGTCTCGGCGGCCGCGAGCGCCGCCTCCCGTGCTTGCGCCGCCCGGACTTCGTCAGCGGCGGCGGCGCGGTCGTTCTGCGCGGTGACGATGGTGTCGATGTGGGCAAGGCGGTCGTTCAGCGCGGCCTGTGCGGCGGCGCGGACAGCGGACGGGTCGACAGGAGTAACGGAGGTGACAGACATGATGCGGGCCTTTCGGGGGCGGTCAGTCCGGGTGGGTCACCGCGAGTCCGCGTGCTACGCACGCGACTGCTCGACTCACCCATGGAGGGGGACTGACCGGGGCGGCCCGCACGGCGTCCCGATCGCCTACAACTCTAAAAGATGCCGTAGCAACGGTCCACCTAGAGCCACCCAGGCCACCGCTGGAACCGAATCGACGGCACAGAGCCGATACACCGCCGTCGCCCTTCGGGTTGCTAGGAAGTCTGGCTCCCCTGCGCGGCGTTCCAAGTACCAGTGACGGTTTCAGCTCTCACGGGCAGTTGAAGTGAACCCTCGAAGAGTCCTGAAACGCCTGCCGCGCTCGCAGCCCACGTGACTGCGATGGACTCTCCTTCAGTCGTCTCCGGCAGATATAGAACGACATCAGGAGCGTTCAGCTTCCAAGGTGTCTTCGGGGGAAGCTTGTCGAGCTGGACCGTGACAACAAGTGAATTCTGATCGTTCTCCCACGTGACCGGATAGCCCTTTGGGTGCAGGTTGGTGAACGTGCCGGAGTCGAGTAGCGAGTCGATGGGGTTGACGTTGCGGGGAGCTCCCATGCGAGGCGAGTGTCCGGGCAGAGGTCGGATCATCGTCCCGAGATCGAATGCTCGACCGACCCGGGGTGGGACGCCGATGACGCCCTCGAATCGAAGGTCGATGCGTACCGATGTGAGGTACGTGTCCGCGAGTTGTTCCAGTTCCATCGTCAAGGTCGGCCAGCCCCACCCCGCGAGATACTGCAGGGAGGATTCCCACTTGATGCGGACAGCCTGGGCCCACTCATCGAGCGACGTTCGCAGACCGAGTTCGGTGATCTGATTGTTGTCGCTGAGCGGCAGTACTGCCTCACTCTGAGCTGCTCTGAACTCGCCCATCGCCGTGTCGGTCGCTGACTTGATATACCCCTCGCGCGCCGTGTCGCCGTCGGTGAAGTAGCCGACAGATGGTCCAACGTCGACGCGAAGGTCTATGGGAGAGTCGGAGTGTGGAGGCTCGTTCACGTGGACGCTGGATCGGTCACGGGAGAACTCGGCAATGTCGAGTTCGATCGCGCGTCGCACCAGGTCTTGGAAGTTGGCCGGTGTGTCGAATTGGCTCCACAAGCCCTCCTTGAGCCCGCGCCGGAATTTCTCGAGTTTGTCCCACTGATCCCGCGGCTCTTCGTCCCTCAGGTCGGGCCGGTCCTCGTCGGCGTTGACGAAGTAGATATGCAACCGGGTGCCGTCCTTCATGGATCGGTCGATCTCCTCGGCGGTCCCGGATTCTGCACGAGGTGTGGCGGTTCCGAATCGATGACGGAATACGGAGATGACGATGTCAGCGTCGTCGACCAGCTGTTCGTTGATGACGCTTTGACCGTCTTTCCCCTGCGCGAACAGCGACACAGAATCGGTCGAGTAATGCTTGGGGATCAGGACGTACTCCGAGTTCTTGGCTCTTGAACTGTTCCAGTCATGCACCGCGGCGACGCCGGCCGCCACTAGTTCGGAAGTGTCACCGGGGCCGGTGAACAACACGGACAGCGCGGTGCAAGCGAACGGCATCGGTCCAGTATCCCCGGCCTGGGTTCGAGCGGTTGCCCCCCGCCGTGGACCGACCGTGTTCCTCGTGTGGATGCCCGAGATTTCTCGGTCGCTGCGCTCGATCTCAGGCACCCACAGTCGGGGTCGGGCCCACCACCGGGGACAACCGCCGGCCGCGCTGCACTCGCGGCCCGGTGCGGAACTCGCTGCGCTCGTCCTGGGGCACGACGGCGACCCGCTCCGCACGCTCCACGGCCCGCCGTCGTGCCCCAGGCGGAGCAAGCTATTACTTGGGTGCCCTAAACCTGGCGGTTTCAGCGGGCCCCTGCCACACTGGGCGTGTGGGTCCCCGGTCGGGGTCGCTGCGCTGGGCATTCGGGACGGTTCGAGACGTGAGGAGCGGGTGGTGAGCGAGAGCAGAGCGGGGTGGCTGCGCAGCCGGCAGTCCAACGTCGTCGGCGGCCGAGTGCACCGGCATGTGGTGAAGCTGACCGACGAGCAGGAACTCGCCGTGCAGGCCGCTGCTCGAGTGCAGGGTGTGACGGTGGCGCGGTTGCTGGCGGACTCGGCGCTCAAGGCTCCGCGGGCGTCTGTTTCGCGTGAGGATCTGACGGAGCTGTTCGCTGTCACCAAGCTCATCGCGGCGCTCGGCCGTAATGTCAACCAGCTCGCGAAGGTCGCCAATGCGACGGGGGAGTTGGCGCCGGAGACGGAGGCGACGCTGGCGTCGGTGCTCCGTGTCTTCGACCGGATCCGCACTCTGCCGCGGGAGCTGACCGGCACGTGATCCCGAACATCACGCGCGGCGCGAAAATGACGGGACTGGTGTCGTACCTCGCCGGTCCCGGCAGGTCGAACGAGCACGAGAACCCGCACATCGTCGCCGGCCACGAGAGCGTGATTCTGCGTGCACCGACCGGAGAGCTGTCGCACGCCGAGGCAATCGAGCTGGCGCACGAAATCGACACAGCTCGGGTCGTGTTCGGCACCGAGGTCTCGTACACGAACCGCCGCCGGATGAACGCGGCGATCGACGATGGCACGCCCCGGTCGGTGGCGCTCGCCGACGCCACCAGTGACCGCAACGTCTGGCACTGCTCGCTCTCGCTCAACCCCGACGAGGGGGAGTTGTCGGACGAGAAGTGGGGCGCGATCGCGGGCGACTTCATGCGCGAGATGGGCTTCGACGACCCGGAGTCTCCCCGCCCGTCTGCGCGGTGGGTGGCGATCCGGCACGGCAAGACCACCGCGGGCGGCGACCACATCCACATCGCCGCATCCGCCGTCCGCGAGGACGGCACGAAGGTCGACACCTTCAACGACTTCAAACGCGCACAGGCCGCGTGCAACGCCCTCGAACGCACCCACGGATTGGTGGTGCTGACGTCCCGTGAGAACGACCGCGGCACCCGCGGTGTCAAGCCGGCGGAAGCAGCTCGCGCCACCCGCACTGGGGCGTCGGAGACGTCGCGGGCACTGTTGGAGCGCAGGGTGCGCGCGTGCGCGACAGCGTCGAAGACCGAAGCGGAGTTCGTGCGCAGACTGCGCGCCCAGAAGGTGCTCATGCGCCCCCGCTACGACACCGGAACCACCGGCACCGTCGTCGGATACTCGGTCGCCACCACACCCACGGCCGCCGAGCGAGCCGCCGGTACAAAGCCCGTCTGGTACGGCGGCGGACGGTTGGCGAAAGACCTGACCCTGCCGCGACTGCGCGACGAATGGGACACCACCGGAACCGCGCCGCAGGACGCGGCAGCGGAGTGGTCGGCCGCCCGCCGGGGTACTGCGGTGACCATCACCACCGGGCGCGAACGCACACCGCTCGACCCGGAACTGATTGCGCGCGCAGCGGAAGACATCGGCAAGTGGAACACCTACCTGACGTCGATCCCGATTGAGGACACCGCACAGTGGGCGCGCGCAGCCGGACGCACCGCCGGTGTGTTCGCTGCATGGTCAGCGCGCACCGAGCCGACACCGGGACCGTTGGCGAAAGCGGCAGCGGCGCTGGCGCAGTCCGCGCAGATCCCGGCGTACCAACGCATCACGCCTGATCCGGAACGGAGGCATGCGGGCGGTGCTGCGTTGATCATGATGCAGGCGGCGCTCGCGACCCGCGGCGGTGCCGCCGCGAACGCACTGCTGCTGCGCCAGATGATGCGGACGATGGAAGCGTTCGCCGACGCCGAACGTGCCGCCGGCCATGCCCACCAGGCGCACACCCTGACGCTCGTGCGGGAACGAGAACTGACCACGCTGCACGAACGCCTACTCGTTCGAGTCGGCTCTGATGATGCCCATTCCGGTGGTGCGCCGACTCGGGTGACGCGGCGCATTGCCATGCCACCCGAGGCGGGGGAGATCGACAGAGCGGCTCGACGCGCCGCAGGCGAAGATATCCCGCAGCCACCGGCCGCGCGTCGAACCGTCATCAACGATCTGCCCGCAGAGGAACGAGACGAGTTATTGGCAATGCTCGAACGGGGCCGGGCGCAGGCAGTGGATGAACGGCGCGTGCGCAGGGGAGTGGCGGGCGACGGCGCTCACGGAGCCGGCACTTCACTGTCTGATCAAGAGCGTGACCAGGGTGAGCCGGAACGCTAGCGGAGTCCCACAACGTTCACGACGTGCAGGGCACTGATGTTGGTCGGCGAGCGTGTGGACAACACGCAGTTGGCAGGTGGAGGGGCCCTGAACATGAGTGGCTCGCCCCCGCCCGTTGTGCTTCGGCCCCGCGTTCTATCAAGACCCGGAGCGCGGACGCTCCAAATAAGCATTGCACTTATAAGTGCAACCATGTATCTTCGGGTCATCGACAAAAACGAGCTAGGAAGGGCGCAGATGAGTACCGCACTTGAACGTGATGACCGGACTGTTCTGTCCCTGAACGAGCACGAGGTCGAGCAGGCGAAACAGTTCACCAGCAGTGTTCCGGCGGCTATCGGCGGCGTCTTGGTCAGCGATCTAGATGACCGAGGTCATCAGACGCCCATGCCGACCGAGCTCGCTGCGATCGTTCGGCAGGTCCTGGAGGTTGTCAGCCGCGGCGGCACGGTGACGGTCGGAAGTGTCCCGAAAGAGTTGACGACCACGGCGGCTGCAAAGCTCCTCGGGGTGTCACGGCCCACTCTGATGAAACTCATCTCTCAGGGCGACATCCCGAGCCACAAAGTTCGTTCTCACACCCGCGTCTTGAGCGAGGACATCATGGATTACAGAGACGGTCAGAGGCAAGCCCGGTTGGCTGCGTTCGAAGAGATGCGTGACCTCGAAGACGAGCTCGGACTCGAAGAAAACTGACGCAGCTCGACACACTCCAACCGCCAAGCCCCATCCCTCCCGTACTTGTACAGTCCTCACCATGAGCATGGGTACGGGAGGAATGGGCGTTCTCGTCGATGCCAATATTCTTCTGTCCAGAACTCTCCGTGACTGGACTCTGCTGCTCTCCTGGCTGCCGAAGCCGAGTGGGATGTACGACGTGATGTGGACCGAGGATGTCATCACCGAGTACACGTATCACCGTCGTAAGAAGCTCCCCTTCGCCTCCGACCGGCAGTTGACCGATGTTCGTCGCAAGCTGTTCGACATGTTCCCGGCCGGCCTCATCTCAGACTTCGAGATTGATCCAACAGCCGCTTACAAGGACCCTCACGATGCTCACTTACATGGTGCAGCCATCCATGGCGACGCCGACATAATTCTGACGCAGAACGTCAAAGACGTTCAGTTTGCGGATGATCTGCCATATGAGGTCTACACGGCTGACGACTTCTTCCTGCTGATCGACGACTCGTCGCCCGGAACCGTCCGCGAGGTCCTTGAGTATCAGCTGACGCACTGGGTCCGGCAAAAGAACAAGCATCCTGAGCTGGACCATCCGACGCTCCCTAAACGCCTCGAGAAGGCAGGAGCCCCTGGCTTCGCGGACCGGGTTCTGAGTCACATCAGACAAACGGAATTCTCCATTCCGCGGTTGGGCGCGAGCTAGCGAGTGCCTCGACGAGCGTGCCGACAGTTACCGAAGTCCCGGAGGGAGTAGGGGTACCAGCCGCTGGCGTCGACGAGCATGTCCAGGACATTGGCGGCGACGATCGGCTGTTTGGGGACGGCTGCGCTTCACACCAATCGAGAGGTCACGTTCTGCAGTGTGCGGTGCGCTGCGTCGAGCACCCGCAGCCGCAGTGAGTGTTTTACCTCGTTGCGTTCGCTGACGATGCGGCGCCATTCGGTCTGAGGTTTGGTCAACGTTGGACGATGGTCTGCGGTGGCGGTCTCGGACTCGTAGCTGCAGTATTTCCCGGTCTTCGCCTCGGAATGTTCGAGGCGGTGAGGTGCGAGGAGGTAGCGCAGCGGTGCGGGGACACCGCGCCCGCCTGGGTGTGCGACGAGGCTCACGAATTGGGCTAGTAGTGCGGCGCTGACGCTGGCGGAGAGAGCTGCAACGTTCTGGCCGGCAGGTGTCTGCCTGCCGGACTCGGCGATGTAGGTGGGATCGTCGAGTAGGCCCTGCATGTCGAGACTGAGGTCGCCGAGGTCGAGTTGTCCCAGACACACCATGCAGGGGCGCTCAGGTACGAGAGTGTGGGCGCGCCAGATGCCGCCCCGTAGCCTGCCGTCCGCGAAGGTGTCGAGGGCGATGCCGCCGTCGATTACGGGGATCAGGTCGGCGTAGGCGGTCTGGTTGAGAACGGCGCGCGGCCAGGGCCGGTCGACGCAAGAGAAAATCAGGTCGTAGTCCAAGGCGGCTCGAAGCCCGGTGGGATCGGTGATGTCTACCTCATGCACGACGGGATGAAAGTTGTTGCCGGTGGCTGCCGAAGTCATGAGACGCGCGGCGACGGCGACTTTTGCTCGGCCCAGGTCGGCGTCGAGTCGCGTGGCGCCAATCATGCGATCCAGATTGACGGGCTCGACGGCGTCGAAGTCCATGACGCCGACTTCGAGTAGCCCGGTTGCGGCAAGGCGTTGCGCGACGTCAAGACCAACGCTGCCGGTGCCGACGACCAGAACACGCAAGCGGGCGATCGAGGCCTGTGCGGAGTCGCCCCACGCCGAGATGGTGCGCTGCTGTGACGCGGTCGGCTGAGGCGCAGGCATCAGAGCGTCGTTCCACGTCACGGTCAATCTGTCCGATACGCAGCGCACCGACTCCGCCCAGCTTGGGCGGATGCCGTCGAACCAGAACCGAGCTGACCATCCGGCGTCGCGGCCTGCGAGGGTCATGCCGAGCAACGGCATCTTCGTGTAAGCGCGCGCGACACGTTCGTAATCGGCTTCGGTGTCGTGGTCGGTGATGCTGAGGCCCTGCCATCCGCGGCCACGGGGATGGGAGTGCAGCAGCACCAATCCTTCACCGCGCGTGCGGGCCTCGGCTGCTGCGCGCAGGACGTAGGCACTGGTGAACGAGGCGTTGCCGTGCACCAGCCGTTCACCGTCCCGCGGCGGGATCACGGTCTGCACCACGGCAGTCGTGCGCCGCACACCGGTGGACAATAGATAGGTGGCGGCGAGGACGTCTTCCTGCCCATCGTCACGGACCAGGTGCTCGAGCATTGCCGCATGTACTGCGCCCGTTATAGCGACCGAATATCGCATTGCGTGATCCTTCTTTGCAGAGTCCGTCTTGCTGTTCTGTTCCGTGGGTTTTCAGTCGTGGGCTAAGCCGCGGGCGAAACTGCCAGCGACAGCAAACCGCGAACGTGACTCAGCCATGCCTGGGCCGGAGGGATCGAGGTGTCGGTGAACGCAAACTCACGGGAATGCCGCCGCCATCCGGGTGGGCAGTCAGTGGTGTCGCTGTTGGTTGTCTCGAACACCACGGCGTCGGGAAGATGCACCCAATGCGGCGGCGCCTGCGGCCAGGCTTGCACCTCCGCCAGGCTGACACCGGTCGCCACCCACTGTCCGGCCCATGCGCCGCCGACGGCGAGGACGTCGAACAGCAGGCGTCCATGCTCGGCGCGCACCGTCGCCCCAACGGCGGTCATGTCATCAGCGAACCGGCGCGCAGGAGAACCAGGTGGCGGCAGATCCATCACGCGACAGGCCCGGCTTGCTTGGCGGTGACGAACTCGTCCCCGTGGTGGATGGTCACCACCTGGTCGCCGCTGAAGACTTCGGGATTTCCGGCAGCGTTGACGCGAGCCAGGTCGTACTTGGTCGGGTCAACTCCGGCCAGCCGCAGCAACGCAGCAGCGGTTTGGTCGTCGTCCCAACTGGTGTGGCGTTCGCCGTCGATGGTGAAGCGCACCTTCCGCCGGGTGCGGAATAGTCCGCCGTCGCGCAGGTTGACGATCTGCACGTCTTCGATGTGCGTCTCGACACCGTGCTTGTCGACGACGAAGAGGTCGAATTCTCTCGGGTCACGACCCGCGAGACGCACCAGGGATGCGGCGTCCTGGTCGTCGTCGGCGGTATCGAACTCGGCGTCGTCGATGGTGACGGTAATGAGCTCAGGCCGCCGCGAGTCCCGCTTCCGCTGGTTGTCCTGAAGATCTGTCATCGCTGTTTCCTCCTGGAACGCTTCGGCGAACTCCCGTACGAACTCCGCCCCACTGCCGAGGCACCTCCGGTTTCCGGCTGTGCTCGACAAGATGACACTAGCACAACGGCCGATCACCCAAGGGGTGATGAGTCACAGTCGAGTATCTGGAGACGTTGTGCGTCGGATACCTGTCGCATGGCGGTAGGTTCGAAGACGGCATTCAAGTTATCGGCCAATGGGTGATGGGGAAGAGGCGATGGAACAGGACTACCTGGACGAGGGGTTGCGCCGCCTCGCCACGGATCCAGGTTTCCGACCGGCGGGTTGGAGTGACCTCGAGATCAGGGATTTTCGATGCCTCATTCAGTGCGCACGAGCCGCCTACGTCGAAACCGACCTGCGGAACATGCGCTCGCTGCGTATCGAACCCCACGGTTCCGGTGACCCCAGGCGGGCCCGGGCGACGTTGGGTTCGGGCCGCGTTATTGACCTCACGTTCGAGTACTCCGGGAACCACGTTGCTGTGGTCTTCGGGGTCGCGACAGTAGAGATGGAACCCCAGCGATGAGCAACACCGCACACGACGACTTGCTACCGATCGACCAGACACCTGTCGGCGAACTCTTGGGCAGGGAGCTGGAGTCTCGTGGATGGTCCCAGGCCGACTTCGCGACCGTGATCGACCGCCCGACCCAATTCGTATCCGAGATCGTCACCGGAAAGAAGGAGATAACTCGGGAGTCGGCCGCTCAGATTGGTGCTGCCCTCGGGCAGTCGCCGGAGTTCTGGCTGAGGCTGCAGGACCAGTACCTTTTGGCCCGGCAAGCGACGAATAAGGCGACGCAGGCGAAACTTGGCGATGTACGCCGCCGGGCTCGGCTGAATGAGCTCGCGCCCATTCAAATTTTGCAGAAAAGAAAGATACTGACGGGTTCTACTCTGGACGAGCTGGAAGCTGAGGTGTCAAGCCTGTTCGGACTCACCTCCATAGATTCTCAGCCCGAGATCGCAGCAGCGGCCAAACGCGCGAACGCCGGCGAAGGCATCACCATGCTGCAGCAAGCTTGGCTCGCCTGCGTGCGCAAACAAGCCAGAACGCTACCTCCCCAGGGGGAGTACTCGCCCGAAATGCTGGCCAAGCTCGCCGCGTCCCTTCCTCGGTTGGTGAGAACAGCGGAGGACTTCGCGGCGCTGCCTGAGCGACTGCGCGACGCCGGCGTCCGGCTGGTGTACGTCGAAGCGCTACCCGGCGCCAAAATCGACGGGTGCGCGATGTTCGTAGATGGCTACCCCGTCATAGGAGTATCTGGGCGCGGCAAGCGCCTCGACAAAGTTTTGTTCACCTTGCTCCATGAGATAGCACATATTCTCCGCGGACACGTCGACGACGGCCCGATTGTCGAAGATTTGGACGACAGTCACGCACAAGAGTCGAACCGGGAAAGGGAAGCCAACGACAGCGCCGGCACATGGATATTTCCGGGCGGGCACCCGGTGGTTCCCTCACGAATCAATGCGCCGTGGGTCGAACAGACTGCGACAAAACTCGGCCTCGCGCGTATCGTGCTGATTGGTCAATTGCAGAAACGGGGCCGATTGGACTGGCGGACGACACTGGCCAAAAATGCCCCGTCAGTCAGCGATGTCCTCCCACGCTGGGAATAGCCATAGTTTTTCACAGTGGGAGTCGGAAGATGCGTTCACGCATGCTGGATCCGACTTCGTGGCGCACCGGGGTGCCCGGTATCTGGTCGGTCGAGGGCAGCCATGCGGTGTGGATTGATCACGCGGGTGCCGCAGCGCACCGGACCTACTCGGCGGGAACGGGTCGTCGACGCGCAGAGCAACGTCTCGACCTTGAGTGAAATTGACAGGACACGAAACGGGTTCAGAAGCAACGCTATTCGGCGAGTCGTCTTCGTGCTTCCCGATTGGGCGGCTGGTCCACCATTGCCGTGCTGGTTCTTCGCGTAGGCAACTAACTCATCGGTTTGTTTTAGGTGGTATGTGCCAGTTGGATCGGTTGCGCTTGTTGTGACTTGCCCTTAAAGATGTTGTGGCGACCCGGCATTTGGGACCGGCGTCGTCCCTCTGAGAGAGCAGCGTTCATGACGATCTTTGCTCGGCCACCACGGCCGAAACCGATGTTCTCCTCGACCCCGCGGGCGGTTCTGACCGCCGGCATGATCGCAGTCCTGATGGCCACCGGCGGGGGAGTGGTGGCCACCGCGCAACCGTCCACCACCCCGGCCGCACCGACCAGCTCCGCGCCGACGGCGTTGCAGCAGCAGCTACCAGCACCAGTCGACCCGTGCGCTATCACCACGGCACCGACCACCACGACCACGACAGCGGCCCCGTCCACCACCACACCAGCGACGCCGACCTCGTGCACCGAAGCGCCGTCGCCCGCACCGGCCACCTCGCAGGCACCCACCACAGCGTCCGAGGCACCGGGAGTCGCTGACGTGCCGGCGCCTGCACCGTCAAGCGCTACGACGACCATCGCAACAGCGATCCCTAGCGCTGAGGCCACCGAGCCAACCCCCGAGGTCAAGCGAATCCCGTACACCGGACTGCCGACGGAGAATCCGCACAGCACCCTCGTCCCGGGAAAGATGCGGTCGGATCGGGAGGAATGGCCCGAGGGGTACACGAAAGAGCAGGCCGACCAGGCCGAGATTGGGGAAGCGTTGCTCATCGCGAAGCAGCGCACGTCCCGAGCTGCAGTGACGTGCCAGAGGTACTGGCCGACGAGCTTCGACGTGTGCGGCGCTATCCGCGACAAATACAACTCGCTCGGTGGTGTGAGCAGCTTTTTGTGGCTCCCCACCAGCGGAAACATCGTCAACCCCGGCGGAGCAGGGGAACGCGTCACCTTTGTCAACGGGCCCATCTACTGGTCCGCGGCCGGCGGAGCGCATCCCGTTGTCAACAGCTTCCTCAACCGCTGGGGCAACCTTGGCTACGAAGGCGGATGGCTGGCCTACCCCACCACCGACGAAGTCCTCCTCCCGGACGGAGGCCGTCGGCAGGAGTTTCAGGGTGGAGCCGTCTACGTCGCATTTCAGAACGCCATTGGCTCCGCCATCCGCAACGGACCGATCCGCGACAAGTGGAACACCATCGGCGGTAACGCCCCCGGCGGTAGTCCGCTCGGCTACATCACCGGTGACGAAATCGGGATACCGGACGGGCAAGGACGCATGGCTCGCTTCGAACGCGGTGTCATCTACTGGCACCCCACGCACGGGGCGCACCCCGTGACGGGCCTCTTCTTGGAGCGATGGGCATCTCAGGGTTACGAACGGAGTCGATATGGTTACCCAACATCAGACGAAATTAGAGACGAGTTCGAACCCGGAAATATAACGCAATACTTCCAAACCAATAAGATGCGTCTTGAACTTGCGACCCCGGCAGCCGGGCAACACACCAAGACCTTCCAGCCGCAAGACCCCAACTACATTAAAAAGGATCGGTACGCAACGTTCTCCGGACAAGTCAGTTACAACTTTGATCCGGAGATTGAAAACGGCAAGTATTTCTATCCGATGGCGTGGGGGCAGCAACTCAACGAATCCGCCCAGGCGCTCGGTGGCTCAAACCTCATGGACTGCAAATCCTACCTGAACAAGTTCGGACAGATTCAACAGTATAGCGATAGTCACATGCAGGTTCCTATAAATTACTTTTGGCACTCCACTATTCCGAAGAACACGATCGGTGCGCAGTATGATTTGTTCGGCTACTGTAGCTTCGAAACCCTCAGCGGGGACTACACGTACTATCAGTTCAGTTTTGCCTACCAGGTTTTGGACTACAACCTGCCGCCTCCAACAGGAGGACGATCTGCAGAGGGCCCCGGTGTCGACGCATTCGAATCGGACCTTACAACTGAGTGAGGAGGTGAGCGAACATGCTTTATCCGCTTGATGAAGAGTTTGACGAGGACGTGCCCCCAGTAATAGCACGTGCATGTCGTACGGTGGGCCAAGATCTCGTGACCCGTCCGCCTGTGGCCAAAGACATTCTTCGATGGGATATCACCGAAGCTCCGGAGATCGGTGGCTGGATGGTTGGCCTACGCATCAACAACACAGGCCACTCGGTTGGAATCAGTGTGGACCAGGTGACAACTCCTGAAGCGATCATGCGGGTTGCCGAAGCCGTTCAGGAACTCTTTCTGGACGAACGTCTGGAATGGCCGACGGAACAGGGCACATTTTTGGTTGCGAACGACATGAAGGATGTTCAGGAAGCATGTTGGACAGACAGGAGAACAGGAGCAGTAGTTGCCAAGATTGGTCACCTCGCGCCTACCCCTGACTGATGAAAACGCTCCGGGTCGTCGAGTTGTAGTTGCACTTGGGTCTCGACGCGAAGGGCGTTGATCGAGGGTTCCATAGTCGCGCTCTGCGCAGCAACGAGGTGGCGTTCTGTAGCGGGGTTCGCTGATGGGGTGCCCCCGGCCGACAGGCCGGGGGCTTTCTCGTTTCCGGATCTCGCGGTTGGCCGTCGGGTTGGCGCGATGAGCCTGGTCAATGTCGGCTTAAGCAGCACCTATGTCATAATAACTATTATCGGCAATGAATATCGTTACTTTCAGCAAGGCGCGGGAGCCTGTTTTACGACCCAATCGCGACGACGTCTCGTGTGATTTCGAGCTGCCGAGGTGTTCCGCGAGTTCGGACGACTGCGCGGGCGAACTTCTGAACTGTTTGTTCAGAACTGAACGTATTCGTTGGATGTGCGCATGGCTGTTTCGTACCCCGGAGTCTGTGGCACCTCTGCCACCAGGTGCCCCGCTGCACCTGTACACGGTGCGTAGGTCAAGCAGCGGCCTGCGCACTGTGCTCGCTCTTCCGATGTTCCTATGTGGTGCTTCGGTCGTCTCTTTATCAACTGACGTGCGCTGCCGGGCGCGTGAGAACGGCCCAGGGCAACACGGCCATCGACGGGTCAGCGTGGTGTGCGGGTGTGCACGCTCATGAAGACCTTTCCGAATCGGTCCTGGTCGACTCGTCGGTCCATTCTTGTTCTGCGATGTCGTGCAGCAACTGCTCGCACAACTGTCTCACCGGGACGTTGGTGTTCTGTGATTGCCATGTGAGCAGGTCGAATGCTTTCTCCTCCGACACCCCCAGCAGCAGTTGGAGAATGCCCTTGCACTGCTCGATCGCGGCACGGGTCTGCATCGCCTTGACGTAGCCGTCGACTGTGCCCTGCAGGGTCGCGACTCTGGTGGCGGCATGCAGCGTGCTCTCGGCGGCGATCACATAGATCCGCAGTGCCGCCTCATCGAGGCGGTCGAACCCGTGATCGCCCCGGCTGTAGAGATTGAGCGCTCCGACGTGGGTGTCGTCCACCGTCAACGGCGCTGACAAGAAGCTGCGCATCCCGAAGTCGGCCTGACCGGCCCAGAACCGCGGGTAAAGAGCCCTCGCCTGCGCCCCGGTGACGCGCACGATGTGCCGAGTAGTCGCCGCTTGCGGGCACGGGCCCTCCCCGCTCGCGTACTGGACATCGTCGATCCGGGTGACGACCGGATCGGTAGCTGCAGCGGTGCACAGGATCCCCACTGTCGAGGATCCGGCCGAGCCTTTCGTAGAATTGGTGTCCCGCAATCCCGAATGTCACGAGGATCTCGTCGTCGGGACCGCCGCCGTAGGGCAACCACCGACGTGCGTACTCGATCATCCCGCGCAGGTTCTCGGTCTGGTTGCTGCCCACCGGACCATGATCGCGCCCGGCGACCGAGGGCGCCGGTCAGTGCGCCGAGTCGACACCGTCCGTTCACCGCGGCGCCACCTGAGTCACGTGCGCGGGGGGCACTCTTGCATTCGCCGCATCCCGCCGGCCAGCTCGAACCGCCGCCACTCAGGAGTGCTCCGATGTCCTACATTGTCTTCGACACCCTGCTCCCCTACCTCGGCGAGCACGCCGCCTCATATTGGGCGCAGTTATTGGTCATCGACCCGATCTGACGCGAACCGTTCACGGACGCGAATACGTCGCGGTCATCCATTCATCACTGTTCGTTCACCGGCGATCGGTACCAATGAACGGCATTCCTGCCTCGACCACTCGACCACCACGGGAGCTCCCATGATCACCGACCTCGCCAGCTTCGTCGACTTCCTCGGCGCCCTGTCCGACATCTTCGGCGGCGCCGGCGACTTCCTCGACGGACTCAGCTTCTTCAGCTGATTCGGCGGACCTGACCACCCGACATCGGGCACGATCAGGTCCCTGAAACGACCACAGTGCACGGTCCCCCTGACCTGGGTGACCGTGCACTGCTCTGTGTCGGTGCGGCGTCAGTACACAGCGGAGCGAAGCGCCTGACGAGCATTGCGCTCAACGAACAGCGGAACGAAGTCTCGAACCGCACGCCCCTCGAAGCGGACGTACTCCGCGGCCACGGTCTGTTCGATGTCGTGTCGACTCACCCCGGGCAGGGCGGCGGTGAGTCGATCCTGCACCGCCGCGAGATGCTCCGATTTATTGGTGGTTGTCATCTGTTCAGAGTCGACCCATGTCACCACTGAGCCAATGTTCCGGCCATATTGTTCGCACAGGTAATGGTCACTCCGCGGCCAGCGAGAACCTGGCGCGCAGATTCTCCGACTGGCGGGACAGCTCCCGCAGCGTCCGCTTGTGGGCCTTGAGCTGCTGCTCGTGCCACAGACCGAGTGCTGTGTTGCCCCGGGCCCGAGCTTCGGCGGCGAGCCTGGCGCGCATCATCGAGCTGCGCGGCCACGGCCGTCGTCTCCTCGATCAACGCCTGAAGAAACACCCGTGCCTGCGCCACGTCCGGATCTTCCGCCACCTGTAGCTCCACTTCGATTCACTGGTGCGCCCTGCGCGACCGTCGACGCTGCCGAATCCCGGCCGAGATGAACCGTAGCGACACTCACGGGCACTGCAGTCCACCGGAGCCGCTACGCCTCTGCGTCGGCACCGCCCCGGCCGACGCAGAGGCGTGCGGTCGCGTCATTCGTGCGGCTGCGCCGTGATGACGACAGCGTCGACGACAGTCAGTCCCTCGGTCGTGTCGAGGGCGGTGAAGTCGGTTCTGCCGCAGCGGGTGCGCGGCAACGCCGGCCGGTACCCGAGACCGTCGTCGTTCACCAACCACACGGCGACCACCGGAACCGGGTAGTCCCCCGAGCAGAAGAAGAACCGGTCGAAGGTGACCTTGGGGGACCGTCGGTCGAACGCCGCCTGCACGGCCGCGACGTCGCCGGTGAAGGTGGTCATCCGCACCCGCGTCACCTCCTGGTCGACGATCAACGCCTCCGCCGGTTCGCAGCGCACGACGGCGACGGTGTCGAAGCCGGGTGGGCGACTGCCCGTGTCGTGCTGGGGGTCGAGGATCGCGCCCGCAGGCACCCCATGCAGGTATCCGACGCAGGTGGGCTCGGAGAGCGGCGCCGCAGGCGGGCGAGGAGCGGGCCAGCCGATCACGCCCATGACACCGACGATCACGATGGCCGACGCGATCGACCGACCCCACCGGCGCATCGTCCGACCGTACCGACCAGTCGACATTTCAGCGGCGTGGACCCAGTCCGGTGGCAGCGGGGTGGGACGGATCTCGGTCATCGACGTCCACCCTGCCCTGCCGCGGCCGGCGCCTTGACGCAGGCCGAGCGCGGGCCGAGCGAATCGCGTATGGCCTCTTGGTAGGCGGCGCTGTCCTCGCTAGGTTGCCGCGGTGACGCGGCGGTGCAGCCGACGATCCGACACGTGTCGACTCGCGGGAGGTTTCCGAGTGGAAGATGCCTCATTCGGCGAACAGGGAACGCAGTTCGTTCGGCAACTGCCATGGCTGCGACGACGTGACGGCCATCATTGACTCTCAGTCAGGTGCGAACGAGCGGTCATTCATCGCCAACCTGCGCGGGTACCGCAACGGAGGCGGGTCGGCTGGTCCTTCCCGGCCTACGGGGAGATGAACAGATGATGCCGGATCAGGGCTCTGTCGGTTGCGGACTGCGACTGTCCTCGATCGCAGGGGCTCGCAGGTGTGAGCATCGAACCGTTCGTACTCCACGTTCCCTAGCACGAGATCGACCTCCTCCACAGTCGGTTGGAGCACACGCGGTGGCCGGCGCCGCTTCCCGGTGACTCCTGGGGCACCGGTGTGCCGGTGCAGTACCTGAAGCATCTCGCCGGCCTGTGGCGAACCGACTACGACTGGCGGGCCCGCGAAGCACACCTGAACGCGTTCCCGCAGTTCACCACCAGCATTGACGGCACACGCATCCACTTCGTCCACGTCCGATCCCCGCACCCCGGCGCCCTGCCGCTGATCCTCACGCACGGGTGGCCCGGGTCGGTGTTCGAGTTCCTCGACATCATCGACGCGCTCACCGACCCGGCCGACCCCGCCGACGCCTTCGACGTCGTCGTCCCCTCACTGCCCGGGTTCACCCTCTCCGGCCCGACACCCGAACCGTGGGACCCCGACCGCATCGCAGCGGCGTGGGTGAGCTTGATGACCGAGCTGGGGTACGACCGGTTCGCGGTGCAGGGCGGCGACCTCGGCGCCGCGGTCTCCCCCGCGGTCGCACGGCACGCACCCGACCGGGTGGGGGGCGTGCACATCATTGGCTCGCAGACCTTCACGGCGCCGGAGTCCGTCGACGAGGCGACGCTGAGCGCACTGACGGATCTCGAGAGGGACCGGCTGGCCCGAGTCGGGGAGTTCATGCGCACCGAGTACGGCTACATCGCGGTGCAGTCGACGCGCCCGCAGACCCTCGCGTACGGGTTGACCGACTCCCCTGTGGGGCAGCTGGCGTGGATGGTGGACAAGTTCGCGGCGTGGACGTGGCCGATCAGCGCACTGCCGGAGGACGTGCTGGGTGCCGATCGGGTGCTCGATCACGTGTCGCTGTACTGGTTCACCGGCACCGCCGGTACCAGCGCCTACACCGAGTACGCCACCTCGGCGTGGGGACCGGCTCCGGAGCCGTTCGGTGTCCCCACCGGGTTCCTGCAACTCGCGCACGACACCGGCAACACTCGTGCCTGTACATGTCGACGGTGCCACTTTCAGTCCCAGTTCATATCGCTGCGCAGAATTCTCCCGTAGAAACTGACACCGCCCCACGAATCGGTGGAAGGCTTTGAATGCAGGCCCGGTGTCAATGCGTGCACGGATGATCAGCGACTCCCTTCGCAGCCTGTTCCATGTGCGGCGAGAAAATTGTCGACGAGGCGTCTGCAGTCGTCGGCATCGATGGGGCGCAGACCCGTGAGGCGTGAGAACACTATCGGGCCGAGTAGTTGCAAGAGCGCGAAGGTGGTGTCGAGTTCGCCGAGCGCGGCGCGGGCGTCGGGGGTCGTGAGGATTTGATCGAGCGATTGCCGGTATTGCTCTATGACACGGGCGCGGAGTGATTTGACCGCTCCGGGGTCGAGTTCATGGTGCCTGGCATCGCTGCCCCTGATCGATCCCATGGCCAGCCACGCCAGTGTGGTCATCTGAACCGGCGCCTGTTCGATGAGGTCTGCCTGGGCGGTGAGCAGCGATATCAGGCGGTCGCGCACCGATCCGTCTTCGGTAGGCGAATCCACGGGAGGAAGTAGACGCTCGAAGGTGGCGGCCAGCAACTGTGTGGTACTTCCGAAGTGGCGGTACAGGGTGGCACGGGCGACCTTCGACATCCGGGTGACCGCTTCGACCGTGACGGCCTCCACGCCGCCCGTGGTCAGCAGTTGACTGGCGGCATCGAGCAACCGCATGCGTGAGCGCTCTAGCCGGGGATCGACGGGATCGAGAGGATCGGCCATGTGCGGCATTCTCCTCTCACCACGTTCCGGTCGTCGACGACCTGCGTATCCTGTCATGCCCCGGCGGTGTGATACCAATGGTCTTGTACCGATACTGCTAGTTCCATTACAGGAGGCGCTCCGGTGGGCGAATGTGGATCGACTCATATCGGAGCGACGCGATGGACTCGAGCTCAGTGGTGGATGCTGATTGTGTCCTGTATGGCAGTGGCCCTGGTGGTGGCCGCGATGGCGGCCCTGTACTCGGCGCTGCCCGAGATCGCTGTCACGACAGGAGCGACACAAGCCCAACTGACCTGGATCGTCGATGGCTACACGTTGGTGCTGGCTTGTTTGGTGCTGCCAGCAGGAGCCATTGGTGACCGCTACGGCCGTCGTGGGGTCCTGATTGCCGGGCTGGCACTGTTCGCGTCAGCGTCGGCGCTACCACTGTTTCTCGACGACCCTGTGTGGCTGATCGTTGCTCGTGCGTTCGCGGGAGCGGGGGCAGCGCTCGTCATGCCCTCGACCTTGTCGATACTGACTGCGGGGTTCCCGTTTGCGCACCGTGGCCGTGCTGTGGGGGTGTGGGCCGGAGTCGCTGGGTCCGGTGCAGTTCTCGGAATCCTCGGCGCCGGGATTCTGCTGGAGCGATGGTCGTGGACCTCAGTGTTTGTCGGGCTGACCGCAGCGGGGGTGGTGCTGGCTGGATTGGCGTGCACGATCGCCGAGTCTCGCCAGGATGAACATCCTCCGGTGGACTGGATCGGTGCGGTGACTGTGGCAGTTGCGGTCGCCGCGATCGTCTTCGCCGTGATCGAGGTGCCGGCTCGTGGCTGGTTGGACCCTGTTGTCGCCGTCAGTGCCGTGTTAGGCACCGTCGCGGTGGTGGTATTCGTGGTGATCGAATTGCGTTCGGCAGCACCGCTACTCGATGTTCGATTGTTTGCTCGCCGTGGCTTCGGTGCCGGCGCTCTATCGGTGTCGGTTCAGTTTCTGGTGACTTTCGGGGTGTTCTTGCTCCTGGTGCAGTATCTGCAATTGATTCTCGGGTACGGGCCACTCATTTCCGCCGTGGCGCTGACGCCGATGGTGGTGCCGCTGATCGTGATCTCGGTGATCGCGCCATGGCTGTCGGGCATCGTCGGACTTCGGATCATGACTGTGGTCGGCCTGGGCGCGATCGCCACGGGACTGGTGATGGTGAGTCGGTTGACTGTCGCGGCGCAGTACATGGATCTGCTGTGGCCTCTGTTGATCATGAGCGCTGGGCTGGGGTTGTGCACTGCCCCGGCGACTTTCGCTATTGTCGCCGACACCCCCGAGGCCAAGCACGGGGTCGCGGCCGCCGTCAACGACGCTGCCCGCGAGATCGGTGCTGCTATCGGAATTGCCGTAGCCGGCAGCGTGCTCGCCGCTGGGTACAGCGACCGCATCCAGCCGGCTCTGCCCCAGCTGCCTGAAGCTGCTCGCGGTCCAGTCGAGGATTCCCTTGCCACGGCCCTGCAGGTTGCTGATCGTGCAGGGCCGGTGGCTGAGCCGCTGGTCGACTTCGCACGAACTGCGTTCGTACACGGCAGCGGACAAGCCACGCTCGCACTGGCGCTCATCACGGCCACTGCGGCCGTCGTACTGGCATTCTTCGCCCCCGGCCCCAGCAGCCCCGTTTAGCGGCCTGGCATGCAGGAGCAGGCAGCGAGACTGAGAAGCAGCCCGCGCGATTGATGCAAACCGCGCCCCCGGGGTCATCGTGAATGAAATTTCAGCACATGCCCGAGGTGTCATCCGGGGCCGAACACTCGAGGCCTCGAGCATGTGTGTGACGGAGCGGGAGTGCCTCCGATGAAGCGAAACCGGGCCGGATCATTGTCCGTCCGAACAATGCTCACCCCTGAGATCGGCCTGCGACCGCACAAAGTGGTCGAGTTCGACCACGATGAACAGGGCCGTGGCGGTGGCCACAGAGCGACCCTCGGAATCGTTCATCGTGGCCGTGAGATCCAGCTTGCGGCCGACTCGGCCTCTTACCCCTGCGCGCAGGACGTACGGGTTGGCGAGAAGTACTGGTGCACGGTAGTCGATCTCCAGGCGGCGCGTTACGGCGAGTTCACCAACGGTGTAGAGCAGGAAACCGAAAAGATCGTCGAGAACGGTCGCGACAGCCCCTCCGTGAGCTATCCCGGGAGCTCCCACGTGACGCTCGTCGAAACGGTGGTGAGCGATGACGCCGTTCTGCTCACGCTGCACCGCCAACTGATGTCCGTGCGGGTTCGCCGGACCGCAACCGAGGCAGTGGGGGTGGTGAGGCGGCAACTCCATCGTGTCGGCTCTCGGGACCCGAAACGCGCTGACCCAGCTCTCGATGTCGGGACCTGCCGACCCGGCGACCGGGTCCCCGAGATTGTCCATGTTCATGCCTCTCTGTTGATGACACTATGTCGTGCAGCCCAAGTCGCCGGTCTACCTGCCGTCGGAGAAGACGTGCACCGGCGGTGTCCGAACTGTCCGCCCCGACAGCGTGTCGAGTCAGGCGTGCGTCTCGGCCGGGGCGCGTCCCGCGCTTCACGCAGTAACCGGTCGACGACTCACAGGTGCCCGCAGCGACGCAGTCGCGACAACGGCCTCTAACGGAAGTGACAGCTTCGCGACGATCGGTTCACAGGTCTCGGTGGACGAGACCCCTGATCGTGGTGCCCGCCAGCGGTCTGTCATTCGCTCGGTGTCCGTCGCGCGCTGTGTTGCTCCGTCCACATCGAGCCTCCCGCGTGGTCCGTGGCAACTAGTGACCGTGAGGCAGCCTCCAGGGCGTCCACGAGCGCGGATTCGAGTGCGGGCAATTGGCTTACCGTTGTGGCCACCCTCGCAGCGCGGACCTGTGCGTCGACACCACGGTCCCTGCATGCACAGGCAGTCTCGGTCCATACTTGAGCGCACCGACCGGCCGCGGCAGCGAGATTCGCGGTCGCCTCGTTTCCGGTCAGGCGTGCTACCTCCTCGCATCCGTCGGCTAGTAGCCGGCGAAACAGACCGCCCCCGGTACCGGCTTTCTCAATGAACATACTGAGGCTGAACAGCAGGATCTCGAGGTCGTACACCGGGAGATCAACCCAGCCCCTCACGTCCTGTACCAATCGGTCGACCGCGACCAATCCTTGCTCCTGGGCCTCTGCCAGATCCGCAATTCCCGGTCTCGTCGGGTGGCGCATACTGACAGCGGACTGAGCGAAAGCCTCGGCCGCAACGGTCGCGATGTCAGGCAGTCTGTCCGGCCAGGTGATGCGGAAGGTGCAGTGACGAGTCGGTTGTGGAAAAGACGTGGATGAGCGTGCTCGCGCCAGGGCTTCGAACGGGATCTCCTGCACGTCGGCTCGGTCGTTGTCGACGACCGTCACCGTTCCCTCGGATTCGTCATAACCGATCACCACGATGTCGTGCCGGCTCATCTGTAGCTGAACTTTCAGGTAGGGCAGTTCCGCGATGTCACCCCACACCAAGGTGGGTCTACCTGCGTCGATCTCGTCTCGAACCCACGACCACCCCTGACGAGGATCGTCCGTGGTGAGAACTTCGACTTGTCCTCCCAGCCTGCGTGGCAGGTCGATCTCGAAATCGGCACCTCTGCCCACCAGGTACACAGGCGGAACAAGGCCATCCGATCGCAGGTAAGACAATCCCAGATCTCCACCGAGCGCGAACACCAGCCCTTCAGCGGGTGGTCTGCCCCACCCCAAGCCGTGCCAGTGCAAGAGGTCGCGCATGGCACCAGAACCACAGTGTCCACCGATCTGGTGGGGGTAGTTTTCGATCAGTCCGTGTGACATGTCAGTTCCTCTTCGGGTCGACATCGGTCGATGCAGATGGTGGACGCCGGCACGGTTCGTCCGATGTAACCGACGGTGCCGGGACGTCGGGCTGGGGGCCGCCGCCCGGGTCCGCGGCGGAATCAGAGACGCCGCGAGCGCATGTGAAGATCAGCGGTCCGTAGGTGTGCCGAAGCACGGTCAGAACCGCGCTCAAAGGCAGGTCATCGAAGACGCCGCGTTCGCGCACATACTCCATGTGTCGAGCACCGTCGGCGGTGAAGGGGTGCAGCAGGGCATCATGCCTGCCGTCGAATTCCATTGCCGGGACCCCGAATCGATCGCACAACTCGCTGTTGAACGCAGGCGTGGCCTTGAGCCACCTGCCCTCTATGTAGAGGCGACTATAACCGTGGTAGACGAACAGGTCCGTGCCCGTTGAAGTGCGCAACGCGTCGGTCTGCAGATGATTTCGCACGTCGGCGAAGCCCACCAACGCCGGAATTCCTACCGCGCGGCACACTGCGGTCAGCAGTACTGCTTTCGGAACGCAGTAGGCGCGACCCGTCTCAAGGACGAAGCTTGCGCGATAGTGGGCCGGATCGTCCGAGATGGCATAGGGGTCGTACCAGATCTGGTCGCGGACGGCCGCGAAGAGCCGCTTCACTTTGTCCCGGTCGGTGCGCGCCTCCCCAACTGCGGCGGCGGCGAACGCCTGGACGGACTCGTGGTCGATGTCGAGAAACTTGGTTGCCCCCAAGTACGATGTCGACGCCTCGTTCATGCAGACCTGCTGAACGAGAGTGCCGGCGAGGTGATATCTCGACGGAGCCTGTCTCTCTGGTACAGCTGCGGGAAGCATATTGACGTCGGAGTCCGGACCGTTCCCGCTTCGTCCGTCCCGGCCCCCGCGGCGCCGCTCACGAATGTCGACGTACGGGTCCCCGTCGCAGGTACTCGTCGGCGCCGTGTCGGGGGACGCCGGCCGGGCAAGTTGCGAGGACTGGCGGAACCGTCGTGTTCGCGAACGTCCGCCGAGAGGTGGCGTTGGACGGTGGTCATCTGAGGTGCCTTCCCGAACAATGCGTAGCTTCTGCCGGATTCGCTGTCGTGTTCTCAACTGCGCGCGGAACCACCGACGACCAGGTCGGCCTTCACAACGGGAAGGTGGTTCGCGATGATCCGCTTGCTGAACATGAAGTCGCGAGGGCGTCTGATGCAGTCGGCCGCGATCAGTTCGCCGGAGTTGAGGTAGTAGCAGCTGAAGTCGCGGTCTCGGGTGGGGTCGCCACTGAGTACGACCTCGTCGTATCCGGTGTTGAGTCCGGCGATCTGCAGCTTGACGTCGTACTGATCGGACCAGAACCACGGGAGCGCCTCGATACTCCTGGTGTTCCCACAAATGGTCGAGGCGGCGACCTTGGCCTGCTCCCCTGCGCTCGACACGGACTCCATCCGTATACGCCGGCCATAACGGGCCATGCGGTGGCTCGCGCAGTCCCCGGCTGCCGTGATGTCGGGGTCGTCGGTCAGTGCATGGTCGTCTATCACGATGCCGTTGTCGACGAGGAGGCCGGCGCCGTCCGCGAGGTCGGTGTTCGGTTCGACACCGATGCCCACGATGACGAGGTCAGCGGGGATCGTGTCACCGCTGGTCAAGGTCACTTCCCTTACCGTCCTGTTGCCGGAAAGGCCTTCGACCCTTGCGTTGGTCCGGATGTCGACACCCTTCTCTCGGTGGATCCGCTCGAAGAAAGACGACACATCGGGTGCAGTGACACGCTCGAGGACACGAGTGGTCGCCTCAAGGACGGTGACGTGCAGGCCGAGCGCGCGCAGCGAGGCGGCAGTCTCCAGTCCTATGTACCCGCCGCCGACGATCACCACCCGCCGTCCGCGCGTGGCGGCCGCGCGGATGTCGTCGACGTCTGCTGCGGTTCGTAGGTAATGGACGCCACCGAGATCGGCACCCGGGACGTGGAGCCGACGAGGGCGGGCACCCGTGCACAACGCGAGCTTGTCGTACGCCATGACATCCCCGGAACCGAGAACGATGTGGCCAGCGGGGCGGTCGATCGCCTCCACACGAGCATTCACGAGCTCGATACACTGCTTGGAGTAAAAGTCCGCACTGCGGATCGAAATCTCACCCAGTCCACATCTGCCGGCCAAGTACGCTTTCGACAACGGTGGGCGTTGATATGGAGTCGCTGCTTCGTCCCCGATGAGGACGATCTCTCCGCTCCAGCCTTCTTGGCGCAGACTCGCGCAGAGTTGTGCTCCGGCATGGCTGGCGCCGATGACCAGGGCTCGCTGTGTCATGCGCCGGGCTTGGGTGTCAGACGCACCGTCATCTTGCTGATACCCCTCACGAAGTTGGACTGAACGTATTCCGGGTCGCCGACAACCTCGATGTTCTCAAATCGCGAAAGCAACTCTTCCCAGAGAATCCGCAACTGCATTTCAGCCAGCCGGTTGCCCATGCACCGATGTACCCCGAATCCGAAGGCGATGTGGTTGCGAGCGTTGCGCCGATCGATAATGAAATCGTCGGGTCGTTCGAACACGCGCTCGTCCCGGTTACCGGAGGCGTACCACATCACCACCTTGTCGCCTTTTCGGATGAACTGCCCGTTCAACACGGTGTCCACCTTGGCGATTCGGCGCATGTAAGCCAACGGTGTCTGCCACCTGATGATTTCGGACACCATATTGGGGATCAGATCGGGGTTGGCCTTCAACTTCTCGAACTGTTCCGGGAATTGATTCAGCGCGAGAACTCCACCGCTCATCGAGTTTCGCGTCGTGTCATTACCACCGACGATCAGCAGCACGAGGTTGCCCATGAATTCCATCGGACGCTTGATCAGATCTCTGGTGTCGTCGTTGCTCTGCAACATGGTGATCAGATCGAAGCCCGGTTCCTCCTGTTCCGACCTCCTCGCCGCCTTGTCGTGCCAGAGCTCGCTGAGACCGCGTGCCATCTCCCGCATGCCGTCAAACACCTCGTCGAGGTCCGAGGGGCCGCCGTTGGCTTGTTCCATCGAGGTGGCAAGATCTGACCATTCGACGAGCTTGCGGCGTTGCTCGTAGGGGAAGTCCAACAGGGTGGCGAGCATCCGGGCGGTCAGCTCGATCGACACGTTCTGAACCCAGTCGAACGGTTCGTAGAGAGGGAGGTCGTCGAGCACCTCCCTGACGCGCGATCGGATCAGACTCTCCATGTCCCGCAGGTTCTTCGGGGCGACCACACCCTGAACCGCCGCCCGCTGCCTGTCATGACGCGGTGGGTCCATCGCTATAAACATCTCGATATCCAGAAAGCGCGGTGGCACACCGATGACGATGAATGGCTCGGCGGAGAACGCCGCATGATTCTTGTCGACCGCCACGATATCGGCGTGGCGCGTGACGGACCAGAACGGGCCGAATGGGCTGTTGGGTTGATAATGCACGGGCGCCTCGTTGCGGATGCGCTCGAAATACGACTGCCACCGCCCCTGTCGATACAGGAAGGGGTTGCTCAGATCGATAGCGGCTAGTTCGACCTCTTCGACAGGTGGGAGGGGGCTCTCGACGAACAACTTGGTACCGTTTGTTCCCGTCACCCGGCGCCGCGCCTTGTCATAAGCGTGTGCGCCCCGGATCTGCAGATCCATAGGGATGGCCGACTGAATCTTGTCACCGATCATCTCGGAAACCTTCATCGCCGTTCTACCTACCTTCATCGTGGTCACAGCTGAAACTCGGGTGTTCGAACGACCAGGCCGTCCCATTCTTCCGAGCACACCATCTGGCAGGAGAGCCGAGAGGTCGATTGACGTTCCGGATTCATCGCGAGCATCTCTTCCTCGTCCGCGCCGGATAGTCCGACCATCGCAGACCATCGCGGATCGACGATGACGTGGCAGGTGCCGCACGCAGTCTCCCCACCACAGTCTCCGTCGATTCCGGGGATCGCGTTTTCGGTCGCGGTCTGCATCAACGATTGCCCTGTGACCAGCGACGCCTCGTGCTCTGTGCCGTCGTGGGAAACAAATTTGACAACTGCCATGACAACTCCTCGTGTGTACGGATGCGACATGCACGGGTGAGAGCCCGGTCGCAAGCCCTTGCCCGAAGTTTCGTCGCCCATCAGCGATAGGGCTATGTTGAGCGGAGTCGAAAACATGTGAATTCAGCTCAGGGGGTCCAGATGAGTCTCGGAGACGAGGGGATCCCGCCGCTTGCGTTCGTGCAGCTCCTCGAGCAACGCGCGCTCGATTCGGATGCCGCCTCACGCCTGCGTGCCATCATGCGTCGCGAGGGCACCGATGAAGCCACCCTGATCCGGCACGACATCCAAGTCCCGATACGTTGGTTCCGGGAGGTCTACCCCGAGCTCGATATCGACCAGGCCATCGTGTTCGGCATCGCGTTCGCCGAAGAGGCGCAGCTGACGTCCTTCGGTCCGCTGAGCGCTCCCTTGATCAGTGCCGGCTCGGTGGCCGAGATCGTCGAGCTGCTCACCTATCTGCCGTTGATCTCGACGGCGCTGAGGTCGCAGTTCAACTCCAGTGGCAACGGCCTCTCGGTCGGGCTCACCGCGAACACCGGTGACCCGGCACTCGACTGCCTTGTGGTGACCTACGGCGGGTGTGCGCTGCTGCGACTGCTCGACATGTTGGCAGGGGACATGTCCTCGGTGAAACTGCACTTGAGCTGGCCCGCGCCGACCGTGATGGCTGGTCACCCGTCCGTCTCAGCGGAACGACTGTCCTTCGACGCTCCGGTCTCGTTCGTCGAAGTCCCCGAAGACACCCTGACAATGGCTTGCCGATTCTCGGACCCTCTCTCGTACCGACTCGCCATCGCCGATCTTCAACGAACCTTCGCAGAGCGCACCGGAACGGCGTCATTCTCGGAGAGAGTGCGTCAGATTCTGCAGAAAGATCCCGGCCAGCCATCCCACCATTGGATAGCACGTCAGATGGCGATCTCCACCAGCACTCTCAAGCGGCATCTTGCGGCAGAAGGGACCACATACCGGGGATTGCAGCAGTCGATGCTGCACGAACGCGCAGTACTTCTCCTACTCGATCGCACGATGTCCGTGAGTGAGGTCGCTGCGGAACTCGGGTACAGCGATGCGGCCAATTTCTCGCACGCCTTCAAGCGTTGGACAGGACGGTCTCCCAGAGAATTCCGAAATCCCTACCACTACTGAGCACCTCACTCGAAGCGGTGGGCCGGCGAGTGTGCGGACACGCATGACCGTCATGGAGCATCGACCCACCGACATCAACCTCCCTGCTCCGCGATGGTGTCATTCGGCCGGAAGTGGTCGACAGGGTCGCCCATACTGGTGGACATGGACGCGCACAACGCGCACCGCGCCACAAAGGGCTCGGTGCGGGCGAACGACCCGCCCCCCGTTCGGTGGGGACACCCGGAGCAGGACGCCGATGTGCGCAGCGCACTCGGCACCTCTGTCGACACCGACGCCGGGCTCGACCGGGCTCTGCGGTCGCTGGTGGCGTTGTCGTCGAAGGCCATCGACGGCGCCGCCAGTTGCGGTGTCACCGTTCAGGTGGCGGACCGGGTATTCACCGCCGTGCACAGTGATGCCCGGACCCTGCGGGTCGATGCCGATCAGTACGAGATCGGGTCGGGCCCGTGCCTGCACGCGGCCCGCACCGGGGACGTCGTGCGGGTCGACCGCGTCGAGGCGGAGAAGCGGTGGCCACGATTCGCCGACGTCGCCCGCGAGGAGAACATCCGCTCGTTCCTCGCGGTGCCGCTGGCCACCGAACGCGTCAGGTTCGGCTCCCTCAATCTCTACGGCGAAGCATCGTCGGCGTTCACCGACGCCGATGTCGACACCGCCGTCGGGTTGACCCGGGTGCTGGCGGAGGTCCTCGGTGACTACGACCGGTTCGGCACCCTCCGCGCCGAGGTGCAGGGGCTGCGGGACGCACTCGAACACCGCGGGCCGATCGAGCAGGCCAAGGGCATCCTGATGGCGGTGCACGGCGTCACCGCCGACGAAGCCTTCCGGGTGCCGGTCGAACGATCGCAAGTAGTGAACCGCAAGGTCCGCGTCGCCGACGACCTGATCGAGTCCGTCGCGCGCCCGCAGAATCCTCCCGACTGATGACGTCCGGCGCCGACCGGATCTCCGAGCCCTACCCCTGCCGTCACGAACGGACGTCCGCCTGACCGGGCACGGACGCCGCGCGTGGATAGTGCCCGTCGGGTGCGTTGCTGACGATCAACGTGCGTGCACGCAGGGCAGCGGGCAGCATCGCCCGCCAGCGCACCGCCTCGTCGAGATCGGTGCTCGTCCACAACGCGGAGACCAATTCGTCGCACCCGGCGGACCGCGGGGTCCGTAGCTCGACGGTGTAGACGTACGGCAGCGGATCCGGCGTCGCCAGGAGCGGTTCCCATTCGTCGGGCGCGACCACTCCCCCGTCCGGGTGCTCGATGTACCGGACGCGCCCGCCCCACGCGTCACGGTAGGCGCGCGCCACCTCTACGGCAGCCGCCAACGATGCCGCCGATCGAATGATCACGGTGTCCCGGTCGTCGATCAACCACACCAGAAACGGCCCCGGCCCGACATCGGAACCGGACCCCGAGCCGACGCCGTCGTACGGGTGCACGAGGTCGAGAAAATCGCAGGAACGCGGAGTCTGATGAGAGCGGTGAACCATACCGATAATTCGAATGCTTCGCCTAATCGGATGCCGTGCTCGTAATCACAATCGAATCGGCGGGCGCTGCCCTACCCACGTCCCGACAGCCGAGACAGCCCTCATCGTGGATGCGGCGCAAATCACCTGACACCTTAGCTTATTTTCGAGCCAGCGGTTGATCAGTTCGGTTTTTTTTGCCCGCAACGATCAGTCTGACGTCAGCAAGACTTCCCGCTTCGGCGAATGTGTCCGTGTTTGGTATGCGGCGACGACGTGATCGGCTAGACGCCCCCTGTCGGACACTTCAAACCCCTGTCCGCGTGCCCAGGTGCGTATCGCTGCCGAGTTCGCGCGATCTGCGGCCGTGCGTCGCCGCCCGCTCGACTGCTTCGCAGCCGGTCGTCCGCGCCCACTCCACTCGGTGAGCAGGCCATGCACCCGAGCTGCATTGTCCTCGGATAGGTCGATCTCGAACCACGTCCCGTCATAACCGAACACAATGGTCTCGTGTGCGACACTCCCGTCGATATCATCGAGCACTGTCACATCTACCCTACGAACCACCACGAACTCCTCTGCGAAACGACGTCGACCGGCGCACGACCGTTCGCGCCGGTCAACGTCGCTGCATCGAATGTCCGGACATCGGTCAGGCCGTCTCTCACCGTTGAGCTACTCGGCACTCGGGGAGCAGGGTGCGCCCGGTGTGGTAGCCCGCGCAACGAGAGCGTGCCGCACTGGCGCAGAGATCGATGGGACGATCATCACCTGGGTGTCGATGTCCAAGTCGCCCTGTGCTGGACGGCGCTGTCGATGTTATTGTTATTCATTCTCGTGTTTACGGCAAAGTCCCACGTTCGGCTTAGCTCGGTGCGAGCCGCTCTTCGATCTACCCGCGAATACCTCCTCAGGTCGGGACGATCGACGTGTTGACCTCCGGCCCGTCTTAACGTCTACCGCGATCGGTAGTGAAGTCGTAGCTCTGACTACGGTCTCCAGGTGTCGCCGACGGCGCTTTGATGGGCGCTTGCATCGAGGTGCTGTAGAGCACAGCGGCATTGGAAGTGTCAGTGACCATGTGCGCATCGATCGCTTCGGTGTCGAGGCCTGCAATGGTGAGTTGGGCTCTGTGCTGTTCGCGGCGTTGCGTGGTGTCCCATCCGAGTGTGGTCGACGAGAGGTGTTGTGCGGGCGGCGTTGTCCGCGATTCCGGGTCATTGAGAATTGATCGGTTGGCGTTCTCATCGGCCTGGTGGTCGCGCTCGGCACGGTCCGCGAGCTCACGTTCCACGCAAGCTGCGACGACTGCGGTGTTCACGGTGTCGCGTAGCGCGGTGAGGTCGACGCCTTTGTCGGTGCGCAGCCGGTCCTCGATGCTGACAGCGGCCCGTTCGGCGACGGGGGAGGCGTCCTTCCAGGTGTGCGCGACTCGGACGGCGTCGACGATCTGCGCATCGGCGGCGGTGGCCCACCACTGCCGGTTAATGGTGTTGCGCAGGAGCGCTTCTGCCGAGCGTTGTTCGGCGTTCAGCCGCCCGGCCAGGGCTCGTGATCGTGCTTCCGACGCGGCGGCCGCGGTGCGCAGGGTTTGCTCGCGGCGGCGGGCGAGGGCTTCAGCGACCTGCATTGCGACCTGGACCGCGGTGCGCAGGACCATGCCAGTCTGGCGGGAGAGCTGTTCGTGTTCGTCGTCGGCCATGAGTGCTCCTCGGTTCAGGGGGTTTACGGGTTTTTCTGGAAGGTGAAGGTGCCGTCAGGCAGGGGACACAGGTGAATCGGCAGTGTGGAGCGCCAGCAGCTCGTCAGGAATGGCGATGCTCGGAAGCGGGTGCACCTGCCGATGCTCGGGAGTGCAGTCCTTGAAGGTGCCGTCCGGGGACAGCATCCTCGACATGTGGTGATCGGCGTGGTCCTTCCACCACACACTCATCCCGGTGGCCGGATCCAGCCGCAGGTACTCCCACGCCCGCCACAGTGCGTCGACCCTGGCGCGGGCCTCCGGGTGCAGGAACCAACTCGGGCACCACCGCAGCGCCGGGTGGTCGATGGTCTTGCGCCGGTATGCGGGGGCGAGGAAGTCGGCGAAGAAGCGGTACGCGTTCGGGTAGTACGGGCCCCGAGCCTCGGAATCGGCCGGCTCCCCCGCCCCGCCCGCCTTGTCGCCGCCGGGACCGTCTTGCAGCTCGTCTCGATCGCTGTCGGCTGGTGATGCATCAGTCGGCCAGGCTCCGCCCATGTCGGTATCCGGGTCGAACTCGTCGCTCACGAGGCCACCGCCGCGTCAGTCCGCCGCGCTGCGACTGGATGCTTCGTCGGCTGTGGGAGGAGGGATGTCGCGTCCGCCGGATCCGGGTCGTCGGCATTGAGGCGGACGACAGGGTCCTGGCCGGCGCGGGTCTGCGCGTCGGCGACGGCGCCCGCGAACGGTCCGGTGTACCAGGGCAGCGTCTCGATCAGCGCCGGTGGGCATTTCGCGGCGCGCAGGACCGCCCGACCCGCGGGCATCGCTTCGAGGGCATCCGCGGGCAGGGTGCGGATCTTCTGCCGCTGCTGCGAACTCGACCGCCCGGAGGAGTTGGTGGAGACAGTCTGGCTCATCTCCCAGTGATCACCGAGGGCGGCGGAGGTGTTCTCGAGGAACCGGCCGTCGTCGGTGGATCCGCCGCCGCCGTACACGCGGATCGTCGAGGCGCCCCACAGTTTCTTCATCCCGCCCGGACCGAAGCACTCCTCCCCTTGGGACCAGGACTGCAGGATGGTGGTGACGGTGATGCCGCGGGAGCCGAAGTGGCTGTACAGGTTCGGCAGCTGCCGCCACCGCACCACGTTCGCGGCCTCGTCCAGCGCGTACGTCGCCGGCACCCGCAGCCGTCCCGCCGGCAAGCTCCCTGCCGCGGGGGTGGCGGTGGCCCGGTCCACCAGCGCGTCGGTGACGGCGACGGTCAACGCGGTGACCAGGGCCCCGCACTCGTTGGCGGAATCCTCCATCGACAAGCAGAACAAGGTCGGTGCGTCCTCGCCGGCGAACGCGGCCGGGTCGAACTCCGGGCGGGTGTCGCGCTCCCCCATCCGCGAGATCCACGGATGGATCTCGGCGTAGGCGAGAGCGCCGAGCATGTTCGCCGCGGTGGCGAACACTCCCCCGCGTTGCTTGTCGGGTGCGTTGTACTGGGCGATCATCGACTCCGCCCACCGCCCGAAACCGTGAGCCCGCAGCAGCCGCACCGGCTCCTGATTCTCCGGGGTCGTCGCCCACGTGTAGACGATCGGCAACGGCAGATGCTCCAGTGCGGCGGCGAGGAGGAACCCGGTGACCAGGCGTTGCCCCATCGGGTCGAAGAACGGTTCGCGCTTCGTGTTCTCCCCCGTCAACGAGGTGGCGAAGATCCCGGCGAGGGTCGCGGCTTTCGTCTCCTGCGCCGACTGACTCATCGTGGCCACGACATCCTCGCCGAGCAGCTCCGCCAACTCCGCACGGCGACTGTCGGATTCGTCGGTGTCGGTGAGGCCCTGCGTGGTCGACGGCCGGGCGGAGCGCACCCAGGTCAGCGGGTCGTAGAACCACCGGGGCAACTCCTGCGCCACTCCTTGCGGGTCGAACACCCACACCGGGCCCTTCTCGGCCCGGTAGGCGCGGGTGGTGTCGACGACGTCGCGTTTGTTGGAGGTGGTGAGTACGGCGCCGTGAGCGGCGAGGAGCTGCGGGATGATCACGCAGCTGGTCTTGCCCATCCGGGGTCCCCAGATGTGGGTGGCGACGTCCTCCGGCCCGGCGTACAAAGTGATGCCGAACCTGTTCGGGCCCAGCACCAACCGCCCCAGCGGTGCCGCGACAGGCTGGTCGGCGGCGACGGGGTCCCCCAGCCGAGCGATCTCCGCCCGCAGTGCCTTCTCCCCCAGCCGCGCCACTTCCCGGGGGCGGCCGAGGAACCGGCCGGCGTCGTCGACGCGGGTCACATGTCGGCGCCGCGTCATCGCCCACACCGTGCCGGCGACGATCACGATCAGACCGGCGATCCCGAACGCTACGGCGATGATCGTCGCCCCCACCGGCCACACCAGCGACCCATTCGCCAACGCTGCCATCAGTGCGAACGGCGACCCCGGTACATGCTGATCGATGTCGGACAGCGGGCCGCCCAGCCTCAGTGCGGCTTCCGCGCCGCCGTACGCCACCGCGGCGACGATGATCGCGCCGCCGGTCATCGCCAGCATCGGGTCGCCACCGGCGTTCGGATTCTTCGCCCCTCTCCCTGTGCTCATGCGATGACTCCTTCTTTCCCGTGGGTGTGTGTCGAGCCGACGAGGTCGGCGATGAGGCGTTGCGCTTCGACGAGTTCCGCACGGAGCCGGGCGATCTCGCCGTTCTGCTCACTCGGCATCAGGGGCCGCTCGTCGGTGACGCCTTGGGATTGCCGGTACCACCACCGGACGGTGTTGGGGTGCAGGGACAGGTGCGCAGCGACCGCTTCGATGGCCGCCCACGTCGAGCGGGCCGTGGGCAGTCGGTCTGTCACCATCTGCACCGCACGGGTCCGGATCTCCGCCGGATACGGCTTACCTCTCATCGCCCGCCGCCGCCGACGTGGGCGAAGCGGGCGTTCGTCTCGTGGTACCCGGCGGCGGCTTCGGTGGCGGTGATGACGGTTTGCAGCACCACCCCGGGTCGGCGGGCGGTGCCGATGCGCAGCAGGAACTTCCCGCGCCCGGGTGGAGGCAGTTCGCGGCCGGTGTCGTCGATGCCGGCCGGGGTGGACCACGACGACACGAGATCGCGGTCCTGGTGTGTGAACGGGATGATGCCGTCGAGTTTGTCCATCTCCTGCGTCGGCAATCCGCCCACGATGACGGCTCCGGCGCGCTCGATGAAGCCCTTGGCGCGGCTGATGTCGACAGCGGTGGCGAGAGTTTCCAGGTCCGCGACGGTGTGGGTGATCATCAGCAGCGCCGTTCCCATCGTGCGGGTCAGACGGGTGAGCTGATCGACGCGCAGCACCATCTGCGAGCCTCCGGCCAGAACCCGCCACAGCTCGTCGAGCACCACCAGGAACGTGCGCTTCTCCCGCAGCCCCACGTCGGCGAGGACGTGGGCGGCTTCGACGGCGCCGAACGCGTCCGACCAGCAGGCGAGCATGATCGCCGCTTCCAGGGTCGGGTCCTCGGTGCCGATGGAGGACACATCGACGCACACCGCCACCGGCGGCCGCTCCCCGGCGAGATCGAGAGCCGTGGTGGTCTGACGGGAGAACACTTCGCCGAGCTCGCCGTCGAGGAGACCGATCAACGTCTCGAGCAACCCCTCGACCTTGGCGGCGTACTTGGCCGGGTCGTCGACGCTGATGGTCTTACGGGCCAGTTCCGGCGACCCCTTCTCGATGAGGGTGAACAGGTCCGAGAGCAGCGGCGGATGCTCGGGGGTGAACCTGGGATCGGCGTCGAGGACGCGCAGCGCCACGGCAAGGACGTTCGACTCGGACTGGGTGAGCGGGCCACCGCGTTCGAGCTCGCACAGCCCCGACACCAGCCGGCGGCGGCGCTGGAGCACCTGGGCGGCGACCTTGCGCTGCACGTCAGGAAACTCATCGAGCAACGGGAGGATCGAGCCGAGTGCGCCGACGGCGAGCGGGTTGAGGTAGCCCTCGCCGTGGCCGAGGCGGATCACCAGGCCGCCGTAGTACTCGACCAGCGCGGCTTCGTCTGGTTTGAGGTCCGCGGGAATGATCGGGATCTGCCCCTGCGCGATCGCGCCGGCCACGAGGATCCGGGCGACGGTGGACTTGCCCAACGAGGGCAGTCCGAGGATGAACAGGGACGGTGTGTTCTGTTGGCGCGGTGAGCGATACACCGCCGAGACCGGATCGTAGCAGACGGCCTGGCCGCTGTCGGGGTCCACACCGAGCGGTGTTCCGGACTGGGGGTGGCCGGTGCCGACGTAGAACGGCCACGGCCCGCACGCCTGATCGGTGGTCGCCCGGAAGCTGGCGGGGCGGTCCACCACGGACATCCGGCCACCCCCGCGGCCGTCGAACCCGCGGGCGCGCAGCGGCAGCGCCTTACGCCACCCGCTTCTCTTGCGGTCGGTGCGGGACGGGTCCCGTTCGCGGACAGCTCGTTTGACCTCCTCCGCTTCGGCCTCAGCAGCGGCGCGAGCTTCGATGCGGCGGCGGGTGGCGGCCGCTTTCATCGGGTCTGTGACGGAGCGGGACTGCTTCGCCGGTCGAAGCTGACCAGAACCGGTCAGGTCGGAGATGCGGCGGCGCAGCGACACCGGGCCGAGCGGGGAGCGGAGCATGGAAGGGACCTCCTAGGAGTGGACGATGAGAAACGGCGGTGTCAGCCGCGCAGCGGCATGTGAGTTCAGCCGCGTAGCGATTTGGGGATGGTGCTGTGGTCGGGAAGCAGGACCCCGATTCCGAGTCCGCCGAGGAATGCGGCCGCCTGATACATGTAGGCCGGGCGTGCGGTGATCCGGGCGCCGGAGATCAACCCCCGCATCTCCGGGTCGAGCGCGGTCAGCTCCTCGGCAGACTCGGCTGTCGCGGTGATGACCATCGACATCGACACCAATCCGTGCCCGCGCGCTTCGGCGACGCGAGCGGTGTTCGTCGATTCCAGAGCGATGTCCGCGGTGGCGGAACCGATCCCGCGTGCGGTGTTGACTGCGGCGACAGCGGATTTGAAGTCACCCTCGACGGTCTTGGCGGCGTCGGCCGGGGAGTACGGGCGGAAGATCTCGGTGACCCGCTTGCGCGGGACCTGCGAGTTCGGGGACAACAGTCCGGCCAGGACGCGTTCGGTGGGGAACCCGGACGGTGGGGAGGTCATCGTCCACACCCGCGAGATACCGGAGTCGTGCCGGTAGGTGACCTTGTCGACGTCCTCCTCTGCGGTAATCGGGCCGGCGTCGGCCCAGTCGCAGACGTATTCACCGAGGGTCAGGGCGCGCTCGATGTCCGGTTCGGCGGCGGGGTCGAACGCCCGGCGCACCACGGCGGCGTAGTCGCTGTCGCTCATGGGCAGGGCGGTGACGTCGGTGTGCGCGAGCTGGGAGTAGAGCACCGGGAGCTGCGCCCCGATCATCTCGGCGGCGGCCATCGGGTCCTTGCGCTGAGCGGGGGTGGCGGCATCGAAGGTGATCGCCACCCGCCCGTGCACCCGGAAGCCGGTCGCGGACGCGGCGACACGCTCGGCGAGGATCTGACGTGCGGCGCCGGGAGAGTCCGGGTGGGTGATGGCGTCGACGTTCGCTCGCGCCCGCTCGCCGGTGTCGGGGAGCGTTTCGATGGTCACCGCGGCCGCGGCGATGTTGGGGACCTGACCGAGCATCGCGAGGAAGTTCGCCCACGATCCGACCAGCCCGTCGACGATGTGCTGGTCGTTGCCGGCGGCGCCGCCGATGCGGCACCGCAGCAGCACCGTGTATTGGTGGGTGCTGGGCATCCGCATCATCCCGAAGCGGTGACCGTTGGTGTCGAGCGCCCACCACAACTCGGTCTCGGCGGCGATACCGGGTAACCGGGAGCGACCGCCCGCCTGGTTCGACAACTGCCCGGCCCGGTAGATGTGGCGGCCGGTGCGGCGTTGCCGTCGCCACTGCCGGCGCAGCAGCAGCATCTCGTAGCCGGTCTTGCCCTGGGGGCCCTTGACCACCAGAGGAATCCAGAGCAGGACCAGGACGGCGCCGAACCCCAACGACCCCAGGGCGGACCCGGTGAGGAACATCAGCGCCAGCGTCACCAGGACGATCGCGGCGATGACCGCGAAGGAGAACGGGGTCAGTCCGAACGCGTAGGTGCGGCGCTCGTCGACGAACCCGGCGTAGGTGCGCACCGGCCGCTCGGTGTCCTGCGCGGTCATCGCGCACCTCCGACGGCGTCCGCGCGGGCGGTCTCGATGGTCATGGGGTCCTCTCGTCGCTGCCGGTGGTGTGCTCGGACGTCGGCGTCTCGCACTGTGTCGTCTGGCAATTCGGTGTCATGGCGTGCGTCCGCCTCGCTGGCCGTCCGGGTTGCTGTCTCCAGCTGCTGCGCCCGTTGCTTTCTCGGCGCCCTTCATCACTGCGGCCACCGCTGTGGCTCCGGTCTTGGCGGCCGATGCGGCGCCGGCGGCGGTCGCGCCCGACGAGGCCCCGGACTTACCGGGCGCCGACTGCGCCCCGGACGTCGCACCAGCGGCGGCCGCCGGGCTTGCTACGGCTCCGGATCGGCCGCCGCCGCCCTGCCCCGCGGACGTGGTGGGTGGGTTGGTCATGGCCCCGGTGGCTCGGTCGGGTGACTGCCCACCGACGACTCCTGCCCCGGATCGGCCGCTCGCTGCCGCCGCGGCCCCGGCGCTGCCGGCCTTCATCGCCATACCGGCGACCGCGCCGGTGGCCACCGCGGCGCCGGCGAGCGCCGCTGCGCCGGACGCTCCACCGGAGGCGGCGACGGCGGGCACGATCAGACGCAGCAGAACCGGCAGGCACAGGCACGACAGCGCCAGCAGCGCCATCCCGCAGAGCTTGCTCATCGCGTCGTCGCCGCCGGCGGACCACAGCGCCAGCGCGTACACCCCTGCCGAGAGGATCGGAAACAGCACTGTCGCCAGGGCGAACCCGATCATCTTCTTGAACGCCTGCTCGCCGGACGGGGTACCGGACCCGGCCGCGGCGGTGGGCAAAAACCCCACCACGAGGATCAACATGGCGTACTGCACGACCACGAACACCGCTTGGACCAGCGCACCGACGATGCCCAGGAGCGCGAACACCATCACCAGTCCCGCGGACAGCAACGACGACACCTGCGACAGGTCGAACATCGTTCCCAGCACGTCGGCGACGTTCCCGCCGGCGGCGTCCTCGACGATCCACTTCCCGAACTTCACCGCCCCGGCGTGCGTGACGATCAGCAGCGGGGCGAACGTCGCCGTCGCGAACACCGTCCGCACCAGGATCTTCGCGGTGTCGGTGGCCCGCTCGGCGCGAGCGGAGGCGTTCGCGGCCGCCAGGCGCACCGCGGCGACAGCGATCGACACCGCGACCAGGGAAGCGTTGATCCAGTAGAAGTAGCTGTGGAACACACCCACCGACTCCGGGTTCGCCAAATCCGGCAACGGAATGTCCAGCCACCAGGTGAACATCAGGTTCACCGCCTGCCCGAAACCCTCGAGGAACGCTTCGGCGGCCTCACCCACAGCTCCGGACGCCGCCCAGTCCACGGCTTCACCGACTGCCGCTCCTGGGTCTGCCACCACCGCCCCGGCCTTGCAGAAATTCTCTGCAGAAGCACCGGGTAGAACCTGGATGTTCTGTGCCCATTCAGGCAGCAAGTCGCATGATTCGATCAGGCTTTGGCTGTCGGCGCTGTCGCCGGCCGGGGGATCGGTTTCCTGGGCATACGCGGGAGCGGTCGTCAGGAGAAGTACGCCGAGAACGGCGGCAACAGTGAGTGCAAGGCGAAAGATCGGCCGTGCTTTGCTCACCATCGGGTCCACCCCGCCAAGGAGGACAGCCGGGGTTGCGGCGCCGAGGTGGTGTCGCGGATCTTCCAGTCACCGTTGTCCCATGCGAGAGAACGCTGTTCAGCAACCCATGTCCCGTTCTCGGATGGAGTGGCATAGCGGACCACGGCGAAACTATCGGTGTACGAGGTGATCTGGAACGCCTCGGGGAAGAACAAGGCGTCACTGATGCGGTAGTCGCTCTTGCCGGCAGCGGCGAGTTGGTCCATCGCGGCCTGCTTCTTACCGGGATCGGCGACCGTCTGTAGGTCGTAGATTTCACGCAGGTCATCCGCACTCCGAAGCGCGCGCGCCATGATCTGCCATCCCGCCAACGCGGCGCCCTGCGGGGTGCGGGCGAATCCGTAAGCGAGGCGACCGTCGATGCGAGTCGGGCCGTCGCTGGTGGAGAACGGTGCGACGGTGGCGCCGATGCGCTGCCACATGATCCCCGCCGGGGCGGGGACCGGGACGTCTTTGGCGAATGCCGGTCGGTCGCCGGGATCGGTCTGCGGTAGTACCTGTCCCTGTTCGTTGATGGGGACGGCGATCTCGCGGCCGTAGGGGTCGGCGAGGGACGGGCCGAACCCGCCCTCACCGCCGGGGGTGACCGGGGCAGAGGGCGGAGCGGCGGTGACGGGCGGCGCTGCGGCAGGAGGGGTGTCGCCGGAATCCCCGCTGCGAACCAGAACGATGGTGACGAGCACGACCACCAGGACGATGAACCCGACTGCGGCCGCGCCGGTGGTGCGGGAGGTCGCCAGCCAGCGGGCTTTGGGGTGCTCGTCGATCCAGTTCGGTTCGGGCGGTGGTGTGGGTGATTCCTGCACGGGAGGCTCCTGTCGGGGTCGGGCGATGACCGGGGTGATGACGCCTGGTCAGGGGGCGGAGAACGCGGTGAATCCGTCCATCGACGGCAGCGGAATCGGGTCCGTCGCCGCCGGTGCGGTGGGATCATCCTCGGCGCCGGTCGGGGCGGGGAGGGCGATCTTCCAGTCGCCGGTGGACCGGAGGACGGTCACCGGCACCGCGGTCAGTTGGCCGCCGGGCATGGTCGTCGCGACGTCGACCACGGCGCGGGACTCGTCGTAGGACGAGACCCGGAACCCGGTGAACGCCGCGGTGGTGGCGGGGACGGCAGCGTCGGTGATCGAGGCGGCCGATCGGGCGATCGCGAATGCGTCGCGTCCGTCACCGGGTGCGACGAGTTCCCGAGTGACCGTGGCCCAGGCGGTATCCGGGGCCAACGCCAGCCGGGCCTGTCCCTGGATCGCGGCGAGCACCGCACCCTGCGGGGTGGCGGAGTACCCGGTAGGTGCGGCCGACGAGGTGTCCGCGGCCGGCCCATCGACGTCGCTGTACGGCACCTCGACGCCCTGATACGGCCGCCAGGTCACCTCGGCGGGCGGTGCGGCGACGTCGATGGCGGCGGCGGGTGCATCGCCCACCGCCGCCGGGTCGTCGGAGCATCCCATGACGGTGGCCACGATCATCAGCGCCGCGGCGGCTGACGTGGTCATCCGACGCCGAAACGGCTCGGTCACAGGAGGATCCCCGCCCAGCCGCCGGATCCGGCGACCAGGACCGCTGCGACGGCGACGATCGCCACACGCTTTTCGCCCTCGCCGAGCTGCCCGCCACGGTGGTACGCCGTCGCCAGGTAGATCCCGGCGGCGACACCGAGCATCGCCAGCGTCGCGATGACACCCCAGTAGAACCAGGCACCGACTTGTTCGAGGCCGGAGGTCACCTCCGCCGGTGGTGTCTTCGGTGAGGAGTCGGTGGGGACCTCCGCGCGGATGATGGTCGCCACGGCCATGTCTCGGGCGCTCACGTCATCAGGGTGTTGACCAGGCCGGTCGCGGTGCCAGCGAACACCGCGCCGATACCGACTGCCGCCAGACCCATCTGCTGGCCGCGAGTGTTGGTGCCGTCGGCGTGGCCCATGGCGAACTTCACCCCGGCGAACACGCCGACCAGGGCGAGGACACCTGTGGCGACCCACAGGCCGATGTTCATCAGGAGCTGGTACTTCTCGGCGCCGGGCGGGGCGTCGACGCCGTTGGGTCCGACCTGCGCGAGATAGTCGGTTGTGGCGGCGAGTGTGTGCAGCAACATGATTAGTTCCTTTCAGGTGGAGGTGCGGAGGATCGAGATCAGTGAGTGGTGGTCGGGGAAGTGGTGGTCGACCGGGCGGGGAGCGGCCACCGTTGGTGCCTCTCACGAGATGCCGGGGGGAAGGTGGGGAACGCCGTGAGCGATACCGGCCGCGGCGAGGAGCAGACTCGCCAGCACGAGGAGCGGTACTGGGCGACTCGGCCGAGGGTCGCCGCAGTCGGCCATCGCCAGTCGCACACCGACGACCGACCAGGCGAGCGTCACCGTCGCTGTGGCCACCCAGAGCAACACGTTCACCGTCATCGCTGCCCCGGTTCGGGCGAGGTGCGCAGTGCGGCGACCGCGGCGCTGAGGAGGTCGTCGTGCAGAGCGCGGACCGGTTCGACGGGGACGGTGCGGGTGTCGGCGGCGGCGCGCTTGTCGGTGGGTACCTGAGCGCGCGGTCCCCATTCGGGAAGCTCGTCGGGGCACATGTGCCGCCACGGCTCTACCCACCCGATGTGCCAGACATGGTCGAACACCGAACAGACGCGGGTGATCTCGCGGCGCAGTTGCTGGCTGGGTCGTCGGTCGGTGTCGGCGACGAGGATCAGTCCGAGCAGCTGCACCGGATCGGGTGTCAGCGCGGCGAGGTGGGCCATCGCCCGGTCGTGGGCGGCGCGCAGACCTGCGGCGTGGGTGCGGGCGACCACGGCGACGAGCGGCGAGTCGCCGTGTCCACCGGACGGCCACGCGCGGCCGCTGTCGCCGGCCCACGCCAGGGAGGCCGTGAGGGTGGAGACCGCGGCCCCGCCGTGAGCGCCGAGCAACCACACCAGGGGCTCCGCAGCGCAGAGATCGGTGCGCTCGATGCGCTGCTGCCATATCGGCGCCTGACGATGCAGGGGCGGCGCCATGACGCCGGGCGCGGGCCGACGCGCGGCAACGGTCTCGAGGTCGGGTCGGGTCGCCGGTGCGCTCATCGGACGGTGATCCCGGAGACGGACCATCCGGCGAGTGCGTTCGCTCGGGTGGCGGTCATGTACAGCGCGATCGGGGTCAGCTCGTCGACTTGGGCGCCGCCCGAGTCGACGATGCTCTGGTGCACTGCGACGACGCGTCGGGCGAGGGCGATAGTGTCGGCGGGGTGGTCGTCCGGTGTCACGTTCGACTCGGCGTCCACGGCCAGGCCCGTTGCGGCCCATCGGTCCCAGTCGGCGCCGGTGACCGGGGCGAGCGCGGAGTAGGACACCCCGAGTTCTCGCACCCAGGCGGGATTGAGCAGCGTCGCCGCGGAGTCGATGTTCACTCCCTTCTGGGTCTGCTCGGCGGGGCGGTACGAGTACAGGGCGTCGGCGGCGCCCGTGAGGACGGCGGCGAGATCGCAGGTGTCGGTGCGGGTGACGTGGTCGATGCGGTCGGTGCACACCGCCCTGGCAGGGGCACTTGTCGACGTGGGCGGCGTGCCGCCGTCGGGAACGTTCTCCTCGGTGGTTGTTCCACATCCTGCGAACACGGCGACCGTGGCCACGACGAGGATCGCGAACGCGGCCCGCCGGGTGGTGGTGGTCGTGTGGGTCATCCGAATCTCCTGACGTACATGTCTTCCCCGGCCCAACCGGAGAGCGGCTGTATGGAGACGACGTCTCCGGACTGCGGGGCGTTGAGCAACATCTCGGTGCCGTTCTGGACGCCGTAGTAGATGCCGACGTGGTGGGTGTCGCCTCCGGACCCGAAGTAGATGAGGTCGCCGGGCTGCTTCTGCTCCAGTGGGATCTCCTGTCCGCGTGGGTCGTAGAGCTGGCCCGCGTTGGTGGTGGCGCCGGTGAAGTGCGGGAGGCTGATCGCGCCGCCGGACGCTTGGAACACTGCGTAGAGGGTCAGGCCGGAGCAGTCGAACCCGACCTTGCCGGTGTCGCCGTTCGCGTCCCCGGCTCCGCCGCCGTCGCTGATCCCGTTCGTCGGACCATTGGTGTTGCCGCCGCCCCACGCGTACGGGGTGCCGAGCCAGCGCATCGCGGCCGCGATGACGTTCGCCCCGAACGGGCCACCGGGAGTGAAGACCGGGCCGTTCGTGTTCGATGCCGCATCTGCGCACTCCGTATCCACGGCGCCGCTGCCGACGGTGGTCGCCGTTGCGGCTCCGGCCAGGGCGGCTCGGTCGGCGGCGGACAGGTCCTTGCCTGCACCCTTGAACCGGTCGTAGAGGGTGCGGGCGAGCGGTTCGTGTTCGGCATACGCACCAGGCAACTGCGAGCCTTGGACGGTCTGAGCGGCGACGGTGACGGGCATCGACTCCCAGCCGGGGACGGCGAGAAGGTGTTCGTAGAACAGGCGGTTCGCTGTGGCGGGGTTCATCAGTGTGGCGGTGTCGCCCCAGATCGTCACCTGTTGCTGAAATTGGTTGACCGACAGGTGATCTGATCCGACGGCGTCGTGTGGGTAGTTCAGGGAGTCGGGGACGTTGGAGCTGGCGTAGAGCTGGAATGTCGATTCCCGTGACTGGGTGGCGAGGGCGACGACGATGCCCCGTTCCGGAATGCCCATCGCTTCCCCGATGGCGACGGTCTGCTCGGCGAGGGCGAGCTGCTTGTCGTTGAGGCCTCCTGTGCCGCTGCCGGTTCCGGCTGTGCTGGTGTCTGCGCCGGGTGCGGGCGGCGGCGGTGCGCTGCCGGGAGCGACTGCGGCGTCCACCCAGGACGCCGGGTCGAGTGCTGTTCCGGCGCCGTCGGGCAGGCGCCCGCCGTCCCATACCTCGAAGTGCAGGTGCGGCCCGGTGGACTCGCCGGCGTTGCCGATGAGCCCGATTTCCTGCCCGGCGGTGACTTGTTGGCCGGCTGAGACGAGGACTCCGTCGCCGCGCATGTGGCCGTAGACGGTGGAGTAGGTCTTTCCGTCGATCTGGTGGTCGAGGATGATCCAGTTCCCGAATCCGCTCGCCGGTCCGGCTTCTCGGACAGTGCCGTCGGTGAACGCGTAGATCGGGGTGCCGATCGGGCCGGCGAAGTCGATTCCGTTGTGGTCGGTTCCCCAACGGGGGCCGAATCCGGAGGTCAGTGTCGTCGCGGCGGGATCGGTGGGTTTGACGTGTGTTCCAGCCGGGACCGGTGCGCCGGGCGCCCCTGCGCCGGGGAGAGCGCACATGTCGTCGGGGCGGGCGAAAAGCACCACCACCGCGACCACCACCAGGAGCACCGCTGCGACGGCGGCGACCGCTGCTGCGGCGCCACTCTTGGTGCCGGGCGATGTCGACACGATGGGGACTCCTTTCCGGTGGTCGCGGTGGTGGGACGAGAGCAGTGCGGGCGGTCAGGAACCGTCGGCGGTGGAACCGGGCGTCGTGGGTGCGCTGCTCGTGCTCGATGAGGTGGTCGTGCTCGGCCCGGTGGTGGTGGGAGCGGTGGAGGTGGTCGACGTGGTGCCGGTCGCGGGTGCTCGTGTTGTGGTGCTCGTGACGGGCGAGCTGCGGGTCGTCTGTGAGCTGCCGGTGTCGGCGAGGGCGTCAGCGAGGCGGGTGAACCACTCGACGGTGAACTTCGCCGGCGATAGTCCGTCGGCGGTGACGGGAACCTGGTCGTAGGTGCCGTGCAGGCGCACGGTGTCCCAGTAGCGGACGTCCGTCGCGAGGGTCAGCAGGCCCTTGTTGTCCAGGGCGCCGCGGGTGATCTCGGAGTAGATCCGCCGTTGCACCGACGAGATGGTGGCCGGCGGGAACAGCTGCGTCACGGCGGCGGTGATCTTCGTTCCCAGCACCGCCAGAGCCGCCGGCGGATTGGCCAGGCCCACGGTGGCGAGTTCGGTGATCGTGGCGGGGGTCAGCACTCTCTTGGCCACGGTGACCGCGGCGCCGAGCCCCATGACTCCGGCCTTGACCACGGCGCGGACGATCTTCGCGTCGGCCTCCGGGGTGTCGGATGTCTGTGCCGAGTTCTCGGCGAGGCGGCCGAGGACGGTGTCTCCGCCGGAGGCGACCTGGAACGTGCCGCCCTTGAAGTCGACGTCCTCGTCGATGACGTCGGCAGCAGTGCGCAGTGTCGCTCCGCCCACGGCCCCGGCGAGATCGCCGAGGGTGCGCTGCGGGTCCTGCTCCTGCAGGTGCAGTTGACCGGAGATGTTGGTGGCGATCTTCGCCAGCGACGAGTTCGCCGGCAGTGAGCACGCGAGGTCGCCGGGAGTGCAGAACTGCGCGACGCGGCCACTGAGCTGACCGAATGCCCTGCCCCCGGTTGAGGTTGCCGAGGTGGCGGGGGCGGCGAGTGTGGGGGCGATCCCGCCGCCGTCGGCGGGCGGAGCGGTCACGGCCAGGCCGTCGAGATCGGCTGCGGGAACCCCGGGCGGCGGTGCCGGTGCGTCGGGTGTCGACGAGCCGGGGAATGTCGCCGCGCCCGCGGGGCGGGTGGGGTCGGAGAACAGCGCGACCGCCGCGACGTCGGCGGCGGGAACCGGTCCGGTTCCCGCCCCGATGGTGCGGGCGAGTTCGGAGGCGACCTGGGCGCCTTGCGAGTAACCGGTCAGAGCGATCTTGCTGCCGGGGCACTGGTCGGCGTAGTCGGTGAGGAACTTCTCGGCCGCTGCGACACCGTCGGCGATGGACTGGGCGTAGGGCAGGTCGGTGCTGTCGCCGGGCTTGCCGCCGAAGCTCGCTGCGTACGGGATCAGGGTGCGCCCGACCTCGGCGGCGGCCAGGGAAAGCGGGATGGTGATCGCGGAGCCCAGGAACCCGGAGTCGACGTCGGTGGCCGCGGCGTCACCGGACTCTCCTGTGCCTTGCAACCCGAACACGTGGAGCACGTCGCACCCGGTGGGAGGTGCCGACGTGGGTGCAGCAGAGGCGGTGCCGGTCGCCGCGGCCGCCGCGAGGGCGGCGGCGACGGCGGCGGCGAGGAGCCGCCCCCGCCACGTCTGCGGCGGCGCGAGATGGTGCGGGCGTGGGGTCATGATCGGTGGGCCTCTCGATGCAGGTGAGCGCGGGATCCGGACAACACGGCGATAGCGGCGCCGAGAGCGGCGGCCGACAACTGGGAGGGGTCGATACCGACACCGGCGGCGAGTTCGGCGTCGTAGGGCAGATGCACGACCCCGGCGACCCGGCCGGTCAGCGCATCGGCGAGCGGCCCGGTGACGTGGTCGACGCCGGGGCGCTGGGAAGTGACGACGAGCTGCACGCTGCGGCCCATCCCGGCGATGCCGAGGCGCCGGTGTAGCTCCGTCAGTACGGGGCGCGCGGCGTTGGCCGCCCCCGGTCGGTCGTCGATGGTGACGACGATGTGATCGGCCAGGTCGGCGGCGGCGTCGAACCACGTAGACCCGATGCAGGCTCCGGCGTCGACGACCACGAGCCCGTGGCCACCGACCGCGGCGCGGGCGGCGGTCACCGCCGCCGCGAGGTGCGAGGGCGATGCGTCGTCGCGGCGGTCCCGACCCAGAACGGTCCACCCGGTGGACGTGGTCAGTGCGCGGTCACCGGTGAGCCAGACGCTCCACACGGCGGCCGTCTGCGCGACGGGGGCGGGCGTGCGGCGGCTGATGTCCCCGCCGACGGGCGTTCCGTCGAGGACGACGACGGTGTCGTCGGAGACCATCGCCAGCAGCAGCGCGACCACGCTTGTTCCGGATCCGCCGTGGGCGCCGGCGACGACGATGATCGGGGCCGCGGCGGTCGGACCGTCCTCGACGACGACCTCTTGTGCCGGATCGGCCGCCGCGACGGGCTCCGTGTCGGCGGCCGCGGCGGTGGGCAGCCAGTCCAGGTAGGACGGGCTTGTCCCGTATGCGCCGGTCACGACGCAGGGCCGATGGCGGCGATGACGGCAGTGTCTCCGGTGGCGGCCGGTGCGGTGGTCATGGAGCTGACGAACCGCTTCTGCTCGCCGCCGGGTCGACGTTCGATCACCGTCACCCGGAACTGCGACGGCGCCCTCTCGTCGGCGAGGACGCAGTGTTCGGTGCCGGCGGGGATGGCGGCGACGGCAGCGGCGAACGCAGCGGGGTCGAGGTCGATACCGTCGGCGAGCTGCGCGCTCGCCGCGCCGACGTCGCGGCTGCGGTAGTAGGCATCCTCGATGCGGGCGATGGCCGCGAGGTTCGGATCGGCGGAGTCCGCGGAGGCGACCTCGCCGCCGGGCTGCTGGGCGCACCACTGCTCGAAGGGCAGAACAGCCGGCGTGGTCGGGGTCGGTGCTGTGGAGGTCGTGGTCACGGCCTCCGTGGTCGCGACGAGTTCCTGCGCCAGCGAGGGGGCCGGCGCGTCGTCGGTCACGGAGGGCAGCACGGCCCATGCAGCGCCGCCTGCGACGGCCACGAGAGCGGCGGCGGACACCGCGACCGCCAGGGAGGACCGATGGCGGCGTACCCACCCTGCCTCGGAAGCGAGGGGCGCCGCGGGGACGTTCACCGGTGCTGTCGCGGTGGGGAGTTCGGCGAGGACTGCCTGCCACGGGGCGAGGTGGTCGTCGGTCCGCTGGTCCGGTGGGGTCATCACCGCGACGTGTCCGGTGTGCTCGTCGGAGTGGTCGACCACCGGATCCATTGCTGCGACATCGGATTCGGCGGTGGGGTGGGCGGACAACGGGGGGAACCACTCGTCGTCTGCTCGGTTCGAGGTGGGCATCTCCGCGTCTCCTTCCTCGGTGTCGGTGAGTGGGCGTGGTGTGTCTCTGGCGAGGTGGTCGGCCGAACCTTCGGATACGGCCGGATCCCGGTGAGGAGGTCCGGCCGCACCCGGCGATCAGGCGGGCACGAATGATGCGAGAGCGCTGTTCAGGGCTGCTGCGCCCTGCTCGAGCGCGGGGGCGTTGTCGGCAATCACGGTGTCGACCGCGCCCAGGACGTCGGCGCCGCCGGTCACGTCGGTGACGGCCTGGCGGGCCTGCTCGACGTAGGCGGGGGCCGTGTCGAGCACCTGCTGGACGTCCTGCGGCGGTGTCCACACCGGCGCGGCCGCGGCGCGAGCGGGTGCCTCGGGTGCTGGTGCGGGGACAGGGGCGGGCTCGGTGATGATCTGCTGCTCTCCACCGGTGACCGTGGCGCCGAGCAGGCCGCCGAGTGCGGCGCCGGTGACGGTCAGACCGAGGACGATCGGCGCGGACAGTGCAGCTCCCGCAGCCCCACCGGCCAGTGCGGCTGCACCGGGGATGAACACCCACCCGACGGGTCCGCCCCACACGATCGCCCCGCTACCGGTGGTTGCGGCGACGCCGAGCGCTCCGCCGAGTCCTGCTCCGGTGGCGGTGATGACGGTCGCGGGGACGAGCGAGGTCAGGAACCCTGCGGTGCCGCCGGCGACGATGCCGGTGGCGACTCCCGCGGAGATGCGGTCGGCTCGGGGTGCGTCGGCGAATCCGGCGTCGACGAGGAAGTTTCCGCCGTCTGCCTGCAAGGCCTGACTGGTGTTGTTGAACTGTTCCACCAGGTTCGGGTCCACGACATTCGGGTCGTAGGGCACGATCTCGCCGCCGACGCCGATGTAGCCCTCGGGAATGTCGATGGGTGCGATGACCTTACGTTCGACGGTGGGCACTGGAGGCGGCGCGAGCGGTGCGGGCGGCCCGACCTGTGGGGCCGGCTGCGCGGGAGGCGCCGAGTAGTAGACGGCCGGGACGGTGGAAGACTGCTGGCGGCCGGACTGGTAGTCGTCGTAACTGCGCCACTGCGACTGCTGTACCTGCGGGGACGGGGTGTAGCCGGGCAGGAACTCGCGCTGCTGGGTAGGTGCGGGTGCGGTGGTGGACAGACCCGGCTGCTGCGGGAGCGTGGTCGTCAGGCCGGGCTGGACCTCGTCGGCGGCGGCGGGACCTGCGAAAGCGACCGCCACCGCGACCGCAGATGCAGCAACCACGGTGGACCGGGTCGCGGTCTGGCGTCGATGACGTCCAGACTTGTTGTCACTGTTTAACATTCTGCCCTTTCATGGGAGCTGTACGAGTTGATCGGTTTCGCCGTGGGGAACCGGCAGGTGCGGCTGCCGGTTCCCGCACAGGTCGTGTCAGGTAATGAGTCCTTGTCGGGATGAGTGGCGCGAGGTCACTTACCGGCGAAGAAGCTGAGCCATAGCCACGGCTGCTGGAAGATCCAGAGCATGTGAGGACGTCCTTCCTGTGAGTGCGACCGGGAGATGTCGAGATGCTGGTGGGTGCGGTAATTGAGGCGCCCTGATTAGGGGGAGCGCCTCGGTTCTTCGCGCTACACCGGCATCGTTTACGTGCTGCCCGACGGCGTGACACCAATCGAAATTGCTGCTGCCGAACGGCTTTCGGATACGCGCGTGATCGCGTGCAACCGAAGTCATGAGGCACATGACCGTGCCGCGGAAATCACGACCGGCTGAGACTTTGACGTCCACGTGGCCAGGACGGATCCGTCATCGCAGGTTGACTGGTGGTCCGTGTGCGCAGTGTGCATCGGCCGCGTACAGAAGAGGAGGTTGTTGAGCCCGTCTTGCTGGTGAAGCGAGTTGCACACCGGAGCGTCGACAGAGCGCAGGTGCCCATCGGCGCGGGATGTTGCCATCCCGCGCCGATGGGCTGAAATGCGCGTTAACATCTCATATGCCTCTCACAACCCGCTGTCGATGAGCTTCCGGGCCAGCTTCTCGCCCGTATCCGCTCGTACGAAGTACATTAACACGTTATGAGCGGTTAACTCGGCTCGAGTGGAGGCCCCACGCACGATAAATTGAGACTGTGCGCTGCAAACGAACTTATTGTGAGCGTTAGATGATTGATTCAGCGGCCTGGCGGGGTGTAAAGGCGTTAAACGTGCTCACGGGCGATACGCTCTACCGTGTGCTTGATCAGATCCCGCCGCCTTTGGCGTTCCTCGCCGATGCAGTAACGCTGCGGCGACGCGCTTTGGGGCTCACGCGCGACGGTCTGCACGAAACGGGTGGGCCGGCACCATCCACCCTTGCTCGTATCGAGAGCCCTACCCCGTCCACGGCCTTTCCTCGGCCGACGACTTTAGATCGGCTCGACAAGGCACTGAAGTGGCAAAGCGGTTCAGCGGCCCGATGTCTCGACATGCGCGACCCGGTCTCGCTCGAGGACACCGTCGCCTCTACTGGTGCCTCTGGCGGCACATCGGCGCCGAACATTCCTGTGCCGGGTGATCCACTGGACTTCAGCTACGTCGCAGTGCCGGTGGAAGTGTTGCGAGAAGGTCTGACACTCATCCAGCAGAACCTCGCACCCACGGACCTCCCGGGTGGATCGACCGCGCTCCGCGGTTTGATCCAGTTCGCTCAGAAGCTGAGCGCGGCTCATGCCACAGAGGTACTCGAACGCTTCGGTGGGCCAAGCCGCACGGTGCCAGGTTTCCTGCAAACGACGTTCGCCCCGTATCTCGGGGACGCCGCGCCGTTTGAGGAGTCTTCTCCTTCGCTGGATGATGACCAACGGTATCGACGCTGGTTAGCGGGTCTTTCAGCTGACGAAGGTGGCCGCTATCACGAGCGATGGCACCGCAAGCAGCGTGCGCTACAGACCGCCGCCATCTAAAATCTCCCAGATGACCGACGTGTATGCCCCGCCCAGCACGTCCCTGACGGCCAAGGACGAGTCCCTGTCGTACCGATTGAGCCTGATGGTCAAACTCGCAGCGGCCCCAGGTGACCATGACAGCGTCGTCGACCAGCTCATCTTGAAGCTCGACGGTGCTGATCTCCCCTATTCGAGTCGTGAGGTGCGCGAGCACCTGGCGGGCACCTCTATACCCGGACCGATCGCTCGGCGCGCCTATGCGCAGGCGTGTCAGTGGCATGATGACACCTCGCTTCTCGACGACGATCCTGCGGTGTACCTCAGGCCGTTGATGCAGAGCGAGATCATGCTTTGCACTCGTGTCATCGGCGTTCCCCACTTTCGGGGTGCCGATGGTCCGATGGGCTTGCCCACCAATGCGTCGGTGGACGATCTGCGCGCTCAGTGGGCACAGCTCCGCGCGTCTGGGCGGCTCTGGCGCGTCGAGGCTTAACTATGGCCAGACGCCGGCCGCCCTGTTCGCCCGAGGCGGCCACACCTCGCGAGGTCGCAGAAGCACTCGTCAAGGAACTCGATCCCGGACCTACGTGGTCGATCGAGTCGTTCGTAGCCACCGAGTCACTGCGCCGCGATCGACCGATCCAAGTGGTGGAGAAGCCGTCGGGCATACACGTGAGCGGCGACATCACGGGAGAGCTCTGGCCCTACGCAGATCGCGACGAGATAGTCGTTGCGCCGCACCTGTCCTTGGAGGAAGAGCAGTTCGTAGTCGTGCACGAAATGGGTCACGTGCTTCTCCATCATGACCGCCGGGTCTCCCTGGACGAAGTCGCCTCGCTTTTCGATGCACTCCCTCGCGACCTTGTCGAGTTTCGACTTCGGTCGTTCGCTTGCAAAGTCGGAATTCCGTATTCTGCCACTCCGGAGAGTATGAGTACGTTGAGTCGGGCAGAGCAAGAAGCTGAATGGTTCGCAACTATCTTGCTGGCGCGCATCGACGAGCAACGACGGCGGATAACGTCACGCCATGGGCAACTTAGAGGATCAACAATGATCGATCGGCTTGCTCGTACGTTCGGTTACTACTGAACCGTTTGGTTTCTATTGAACAGTGTTCATGACGGGTACCATGCCTGCGGTGTGGCTACTCGACGCGGTGACAACGATAGGCGCGTTCGGCCTCCTCGCCATCGGCCTGTATCTTCTGGCGCGATCAGGCTCCTTTCGCGCTCCGAAGAGTGGCGCGCACTGGACGGCCATCGCAATCCTGCTGTTCGTGGCGGCGCGCTCACTGCACCTGCCGGCTGTCGAGGACTACATCGACAACTTCCCGATCAGCGCGGACGGTGAGCACCTTTACAATCTCCCCTACATCTTGACCATATTGTCGACGACTCTCGCTCTCGGTTTCTGTGTGCCTGCCACTGCTTGGATCGCGGGCGCCCCGTTCAGGGTCTGGGCTCCGCACGTTCTGGCTTTTTTCACATCGGTCGTCATAATTGGATCATTCGCAATAAGCGACTTGTGGCGTAAGCCTATTCAGTATTTTCCGGATGAGTTCGCCTGGACCTGGCCGCAGATTGTTTTGTGGTCTTATGTCGCGCTCACGATATCCCTTGTTGCCACGATCGCTCTGCGTCTAATAGCTCGGGCTGCGACTGAGTTTGATGGCGCGATCCGCATAATGCTGCTCATCATCGCCTCCGCTTCCGTGACGGCGATATTATTCGCTATCCACATTGTCGTTCGGGTGTTCCTGGTCAACGCCTTTCCTGACTTGTTCTCGAGTGCATACGTACAAAACGCATCGCAGATCGCGGTTGCCCTGACCACGCTCGTGACTGTGCAGCTCGTCGCTGCGCTGCTCGTACCCCAGATTGTGAAACTGCGCGGGCGAGTCAGCAGGTTTCGTCTGCTGTACGAGCGCAAGAACGCTTGGAGACGGTCGCGGGAGACTCCACATCGCAACGCGTTCGACGAGGTGGAGGTCCCTCGCACTGCGGCCGAGTGCTGGTCAGCGGCGGCCAGTCCAGTCACCGCTTACCGGATGCGATTCGAACTCACCGAGGTCGATACTCGGCATCGACCATCCACGTGAGCTCAGCACCGAGCGCCACCTCGTCATATGGCAGCTTTCGTCCGAGGGCGGGCGCGTACTGCGCAATCGAAAGGGCCGTATCAACGCCCCAACGAGACCCCAACCACTGCTGAGGGCTCGTCTCGATCGCAGACTCGAAGCCGTAGCCGTTCGAGGCCACCGCCGCCGACATCGCCTGTGTTTCTGCATCAATGAGGGCGCCACGACCGAAGTGGACCGCTAGCAGATGCGAACCCGGCGCACTCAGGTGCTCGACGTCTCGCAACAAGCTCTGATTGTCGACCTCGCTGAGGTACATGAACAGGCCCTCCGCCAACCACAGCGTTGCGACAGTTGCATCGAAGCCGCTCCCGAGCAGGTCATTCACCCAACCCCGGTCGGTCAGGTCGGCCGTGACCCCGTGCCAATGCTCGGTGTGCTCCCGCCGCAACTCTCGGCTCTTCAGGTCGACCACGTCGCCGCGATCGACCTCGTACACCTCGACGCCGCGACCGAGCCATCCCAGACGTAGAGCACGTGTGTCGAGGCCGGCGCCCAGGAGGACGATCTGCTGCACGAGGGGGTTGTCGATGCCAACGTGTTGCTCGAACCGCTCATCCAACCAGCGCGTCCGTACGGCCAGCGATTCGTAAACACGTTGCCCCGTGACCTGCTCAAGAGTGATCTGGTTGATACCCGTGTTGGTCGCGCGGACGAGCTGGCCGGCCAAGTCGTCCTGAAACAGTCGATCGGGCCGAGACGACTCCAATGCTCGCATTTGTGCTGTCAGTACGGCAGTCGTTCCTACGCTCGAGACATCCATGCGCAGGACGTTACCTAGAGGGCACCCGGGATCGGACTACCGGCAGACGAGCAAGAGCGCTGCCCACCCCCGGCGTGTCGCACCTGTATCAGATTCGTTCCTGTGGCACGATCCTCAAGACCGGCGACAGGAGGGATGCTCATGGCTCAGCCACATTTGGGCGAACGCACGGGGTACTTGCTTCGTCTTCCCGATGAGTTGTGCGTGGAGCAGTTAGCCCATGAGAAGGGCTACAGCGCAGTCTCGCGCTTCGGCGCAGACGTGTTCTGCGATTTGGCGGGTCGTCCGGATCTGAAACTAGGACCGGAGATTTCGCTGCCCCTAAACGCGTTCCCGCTTCCTGTCACCGGCCGCTTCCGAGTATCGAACAAGCCCCGCGCTCACTCCGTTCGAGTGCCCGCCCAGATCGACGCCAAGCAGCTCGCTCGTCGCCATGGATATTCGTCCGTGGCGCGTTTCGGACGTGATGTGTTCTGCGACCTGGCCGGACGAATGGACTTGAGGCTCGGCCCCGACGTTCGTGGTGAGGGAGGTGTGGAGCTACCGCTCACCGCATAAAAGAAACGGTCCCCCTGGGGGCAACCAGGGGGACCGTTGAAGTCTGAGCCAGTGAGCGCCAACTCGCTGGACTCGATGCCCCAAGAAAGGGACTGTCTTGACGGACAGGTCTCAGGGTACATGCTGCCCTGACTCAGTTTCAAGCATCAATCATCGTGTCGCGTCGTCGGCGTCGACACCCGACGCCTTGTGGCGCCGTCTTGCGCCCATGCTCGCGGCGCGCCGATCCATGCGTCTGTACGACGCGTCGGCGCGTGGCTTCGCCTCGTCGCGCTCGTTGACGACGAAACGCCCGCTCGTACCTGCCGCCGTGCCGCTGTTCGCTCACGGCCGGGCACGCGTCATCGCGTTGGACTTCGACGCTAAGACCTACGGCGGTGCTGCTGTCCAGGCGGATGTGGACCGGGCCCTGGGTTGGCTGGCGGAAGCCGGCGGTCGCGCGATCGTCGACGTCTCCACCAGCGGCGGCCGCCATGTCCTGGTCCCCCTGGCCCCGGGCGTCACCGCCGGCGTCGCCGAGCTGCGACCACTGCTGGATCTGTTGGCCGCTCGTCTGCCGACGTTGGACATCGTTCCGATGACCAACGCTGCGACCGGGTGCATCACCGTCCCCGGCTCCGCGTGCCGCGAGGGTGGCCACCGGGTACTGGCCGGCGATCTCACGGCCGCGATGGACACCCTGACCATCGGGTCCGAACCCGCACTGCTCACGCGCCTTACTGCGCTGCTCGGCGGACTCCCCCACACCCGCGCCCGCGTGGCCGGGGCAATGCGCACCGTCGATACCGAGATCCGCACCGCCACGGTCGCTGAGCGGATCATCGGAACCGGCCGTACTGCCCGACTGCACGGCCGCTTCTGCCGTGCCACTCCCCCACCGGCATCGGTCACGACCTTCGCGGCCACCGGCCGACTCGATCGCACACGGTGGGCATCGCGCTCCGAAGCTCGCCAGTCGGTCATCACCCACGCGGTCCTGGCCGGCGCGACCGCCGACGACATCACCGACCGGCTCAGGGCGGACGACTGGGCAGGTGTCCGCGACGCGTACGCCCACTACGGCAACGCCCTCGGCGCGGTCCGGAGGGATGCAGCGCGAGCCCTCGAATGGGCCGCATCGACACTTCCTGAGCTAGTCCGGGATACCGGGCACAAGTTAAAGCACACAGGGGGCACAGCAGACCCGGCTTTCTCGGCGTGGCTCACGACGGCTCAGTCTTGGGCCACCCGTGAATACGCTTCCCGACGCGATCGCTGGTCCACCCACGCTGTCCTGCACGCTCTCGCGTGGGGTGCGGCATCAGGAGGGGAACTGGTCGAGGGTGTTCCGGTGGTGGCGTTGGGCGGACGTTCGCTCTCCATTGCCGCGGGACTGCTCCCTGAGACAACGGTGTGGTCGGTATTGGAGCGACTCAGGGACACCCCTGGATCCCCGGTCTTGCTCATCTCTCGTGGAGTCGGTCAGAACGCTGATCGGTATGCGCTGGTACCACCGAGCGGAGACAAGCCGCCAGAGGGCAACTCAGGGCGGGAAATTCGGCCGGCTGTCATCGACACGATCCACCCGGCGTGGAGCGTCATCGGCCAGCGCCACCGCGTCCTCTACGAGGCAGTCGCGGCCGCCGATGGCCCCATGACCGTCGAGACGTTGGCACAGGCAGTGCGGATCGGGCGATCGAGTGGCTACGAGACGATCCTCGACCTACGCACCGCCGGCCTTCTCACTGTTGTGGGCGGGCACGTGCAGCTCGGAGACGTGAAGCTCGACGACATCGCTCACCGGCACGGCCTGGCCGCTGCGGTTCGCGCCCGCACCGTCCGCCACCGGGCCGAACGGATTATCTGGCGCGAATGGCTGGCCGAACGCGAGGCCCAACGTATTCCCGCTCCCCCGTCGTCGCACGCAACGGTCGTCGTCGTCGACGACGGCATGGCACCACCCGACGAGGGACTTTGGGACTCGGTCATGGCGGATGAGCCGCGGTACAGGCCCGAAGACGACCCGTATGCATCACTGACCGGCTTCCTGGATGAGGTCGAGTCCGCGAGCATGAGGCGGCAACAAAACCCCTCGACATGGAGCACGACAGCCACAGTGTGGGGCGCATGATCAACCGTTCAATCGAATGCACTTCACATGTTAGGGGTGGACGCAGGTAGCTGAGTCGCCGCATAAGAACCATCACCAACAGCGGCGCGTTGTTCGGACGTCGGGTCAGATCAGTCGGTAGCTGGTACCTGCAGATAGAGGCGCAGTGCCTGCTCGACCAATGCGCTTCTACTTCCAGCACCCCAGTCACTTGCCAGTTGGTCGAGGACAACCGCGTCAGCGTTGATCACGCCGGCAAGCGGTACACGTGCACGTGGCTCACTGTGTCGACGACGAGTCGGCCGCCCAGGTTCCGATCTTCGGAACAAACCGGTGGTCGGACTACTTGCCCCGCCGACCCAATGAGCCTTCAGCTCGGTAGCATGACGTTCAACAGCATCCAGAACTACCTGGCCATACGAGCGTGCAGTCGACGGATCGGAACTGCGTTCGTTGAGCGTCAGGGACCGCAGCGAGATGTACACATCCTGCGGTAACGCCACCTCCGGAGGAGCAACCCGGCTCGAGCTCGGCGACGCATCGCGCCGGCTGCCCTTGCGCCGCGCGTCAACACGACGGCGTGAACTCGCCCCGTCGTCAACAGTTCTGACCTCCTCGTCAGCAGCCGTCGAGGGTGGCGATGCACTGTTGCCTGGCAACGACTGCGCCGGCGCACCCGAGGCTGTTGAAGAGTCGTCCAATTTTGGTCGATCCGAGTACACGTTGTTCTGGCGGTCACGGTCTGCAATGTCGGTTCCCACCGATACACGTGCCGAGAGATGTTCGCTCGCATCGTTGCTAGAGCCGGTGGATCCAGATTGCGCTATCGACCTGGGTACGTCGATCGGTGGCAAAACGTCACCTAGATCGCCAAGAAGGTTTGGATCGAACGCTGCACGGCGCTTCCGGCCGCTCATGCCGCACCGCCAGGAACGTAGTCACGCTCAGCCCTCGCGACACGACTCAAGATCTCCTTGGTGAGCGACTGGTAGTCACTTGCCAGTCCTGACGGATCGCGAGACCACAACCGCTCCCCTGGTTTGCTCTTCTGACGGAGACGTTGCAAACGGTTCTTCTGATCCATGTCCGCCGCGTGAACGAGTTCGAGAGGTGTGAGGTGCCGCGTACGAAGATCCACCGCGGCAGCACGGTCCGAACGGATGAAGGCTTCGAACGGGTCGGCGCCACTGCCCTCCAGAAGGTCACCAACCTGTTCGAATACCTCGCGATTACGGGCTGTGGCTCGCGGGTTCGTGTCGAACAAGACAACGCCCAGCAGTTGGATTGCCGATCCGGCCTGACGAGCTCGCATGTACCGCAGCGCAAGAAGCTCCACGCCAGACAAGCTCGCGTCGTCGTCCTTGGTTGGGACCAGAAGGTACCGAGCCGTGCCGAGCAGAGCATCGAGAAGAGGAGCGTCACCGGGACCCGAGTCAATGAGCACCAACTCGTACTGCTCGACCTCACACAACGCGTCCAATGTCGAGTCAAGATTCGCCCGCAGGTCGATACCCGTTTGACCAGCGGTTGCAGCCACGGATGCGACTACCGCAAGAGCCGGTCCACCGGGAACGACGTCAAGGTTCGGTCGGACCTCGCGAACTGGCTCTAACGCGTGCGCGAACTGCAACGCCATGCTCAGGCCTCGTCCCCCGTCGCCTTCGACCCCGAGATCGGACGAACTGACGTTGGCCTGCTGATCAGCATCGATAACCAGTACTCGTCGGCCCGCGGCTGCAACCATGCCGGCAACTGCAGAGACGATCGAACTTTTGCCAACTCCGCCCTTCTGATTCGCTACCAGCAGCGTCCGCGAGTTTCCAGATGTCGTCACGAGCCGAAGGTACTGCACTGACGCCCGAAATCAGGCGTGCGACACGGTCCTTGGGCGGACATAGCGACCAGCTATGTGTGCGGTTGTGCGGCTGGCGTGACATAGAGCCTGACAAGACCGCTTGTACACAGCGGTACGGAAGCCTGTGTCGGCGGTTGCCTGCATAGCTTTAAGACAAGCGTGTAGTCAGGCTGGCAACAAGGTTACAAATACAGCAATGCCAACGTCCGACATCAGGGCTCGATGACTGGAGCGTACTCAAGCCTGTTGCTTTGCCGATAGTGCAGCTGTTGACGCAGCCTTGAGCATGTGCACAAACCCGAGCGCTATGTAAGCTTTGCATACGTGCGTGCGGAAAGCAATTGTACCGATCGCATGTAAAACAATCAATAAAGCGCTAAATATGGCTTGATGTATGGCTGTATGTATGGTCTTAGGTGCGGCCGCTGGTGTTTGCGCAGTTCAGACCCAGATTGTGACTTAAATATTACATCGCGTGTGGCGGGTTGGCGCGAACGGCGGGACAGGGCGCGCCTGCGATGTAGAGTCGGGCTGTCGGATTTCTAGGTGCCCCGTTGTCGCAACCGAGAACACTTTCCATAGCCGATCGCGGTAGTGCACGATCGCAAGTCTGCAAATGCCTACCGACTCAACTTTCGTAGTTCAGCCAATCGCGGACCCGGCGGGCGAGTGGTGTTCCCCCCTGAGCTCAACTGGGGGAGTTCGCAGCAAGCCTGCGTTCGATGTATGAGCTCTGACCACCGTCCACAAGAGGCAAGTGTCAGAACCTTAGTAGGGGCTCGAGCAAACTGCTTCGTTGCACGCTGGAGCAAAGTCGGCATCGCGAACCGCTGGTAGCGCCGCTCCCTGATTACTGGCGACCTCTTGAGCCGCATGTCGTGCCCATCGTATGGCGCTGCATATGGCTGTACGTATGGCCTTACCGGGATCCAAACTTGGCTTGGGTGGCCAACGCCTGACCACGTCGCCCAGGCCGACTAGATTGCCCAGCTCGATCGAGCAAGTGTTACCCATGTGTCACTGTGACGAAATGGGACCGTGGGGTGCCCTGGTTTGCTCGGTGTATTGAGCGGCGGCGGAGGTGCGCGCTGATGACGACAGTGCTGTAGGCCAATCGCGTACTGACGCGGCTGACTTCGTGCGCCCGCGAGCGGTGTCTGCGCCGCACCCACCTGCGCAACATGAGAGGGACTTTGTACCTTCGAAGAGGCGAGACGAAACAATTTGGTTTGGGTGGTACGTAATTACCGCCCCCGACGCCTCAACCACCACAGTCTCCGATCCCCCCCGGCGCGACAATGCTCAACGCTTCTCGGTTCCTGCGAGATGGTGAACCGTCGAGCGGGTATCCGCGGTACTGGTTGCGAGCACTCCGCGTTCGACCGGCCACGCCGAGTCGGTTATCAGCGTTGTGGACGAGCTCGATCTGGCTGAAGCGCTGCGGTGGTGGTCGTTGCTGCGCGGGCGCATCCTTGGGGCAACGACCCCGATGGGTAACTACCCGCGAAAGCGCTGCGTGGGCGCGGATAGGGGAGAGGTCCCCGCAGCATGACCGGTTTCGTCGCCGCCGCAGCTGCTCGGCGCTGCGGGCGCCGCGAAATCGGCGCTGTCTGCGAAGACCAGCCGCCCCGAGTCCAGCGCAATCGCCCACCGGCGAGCCGGCGCTCAGGCACGCCCGGACGACTCGGCCGAAAGCACGCCGTTGCCGTAGTCATCGATTATTCGACCGCGCTCGGTGATCCCGGAAGTGTGGTCGGTCATTGTGATCTCAGCACCCAAGGACGGGGTGACCGTGGTGTCATCTCCCAAATCGCGGCTCACAACTGCATTGAAGCAGACGCCGCGGCAAGCCGTGCTGCCCGCCCGCGTCCGTCGGACGCATGTATCTGCGTACGGTCACGACTCGTCGGGGCCGCCCGCTCAAGGACGCGGGAATCGCCACAGACACCGCTTGAGCTGGAGGTATCTTGCAGCGCACGCGGTAGTTGGTCACCGCAGAGTTATTGCGTGCAGCTCGATCGGTCGGCGCTCAGCTGCAACCGATGAAACCTGCTGTAGTCGCATACATTTGCGTTGATTTGAATGACGTTAAGTTCACTTAGCGCAACGTGCTGTGTGAACTGCCAGTTCAGCAGTGCGTGGGACGGTATGTAGGGCGCCATCGACCTCGCGCGAGGCGACATCACCGCAGCCGCCTCGTTGTTCGCGTTCCCGCACATTGGGTGCCACACCCCGAACGACACGGCCCGACTCCCGGATGTGTTCGCTGAACTGGGCATTCATCTTTCACCGTGACCGAAGGGGGTGTGTCGGCGCGGCAACGATCAAGCACAGACATAGGTGTGAGCAGTCTCCGAAGCGTCACGCGGCGGCGATCGCACGTTGTCACCCACCAAATATGTGCGGTGACCAACGAGAATTTCCTTTCCCGCAGCGTCGCCGCCGAAGAGCCAGCTCAGCGTACTTTTGGTCGCGAAGACGTGTCGGAGGCCCGGCATACAGTGCCGGACATGGCACATCAGCAGCCCGGCGACACCTCGAGGCCCGTTCCGGTCGTTCCTGCAGGCGCTGCGGCGACGTTCCCGGACCTGACAACCGACGTCGCCGCGCGGATCGAACGGTCGATGGCCTCGGCGCGGTCTGTGGGAACCCGCCGCGCCTACTCCTCGTCGTGGCGACGCTTCGAGAGCTGGTGTGGGCGCGCCGGGCACCGTCCCCTGCCGGCGCACCCGGCCACCGTCGCGGCGTACCTCGTCGACGCCGCCGACACGGTCACCGCCGACGGGACCCGGGCGTACGCGCCGGCGACGCTGGGGAAATGGGTCGCCGCGATCGCCGACCGCCACCGAAGCAGCGGATGCGAGAGCCCATGCGGCCACGAGATGGTGCGGGCCACCCTCGCCGGCATCCGCCGTGACTACGCCGCGGCAGGGGATCGGCCCCGGAACCCGCGTGCACCGCTGGTGACCGCGGACATCACCGTCATCGTCGATCACGCCCGCCGCAGCGCGACCGGGTGGGCCTCGGAGGTGTTGGAGCGCCGCGACTCGGCGCTGCTGGTGATGGGCTACACCGGGGCGTTCCGGCGCAGCGAACTCGTCGACCTCGAATGCCGCGACGTCCGCCGCGACCGCCTCGACGGAGCCCACGTGCGAATCCGCCGCTCGAAAACCGACCAGGACGGCGTCGGGTCAGTGAAGGCGCTGCCGTTCACCGACCACCACCGCACCTGCCCGGTGTGCGCGTGGATACGGTGGCTGCAAGTGGTGGCCTCGTTCGATGCGGGTGGGCGGGTGGCCGTCATCCGGTTGCTCGGCCGCGCAGTCCCGTTCGAGGTGCACGTGTGCCGAGGTCCGCTGTCCACCGCAAGCGGGCGAGCGCCACTGTTCCGGTCCATCCGCAAGAACGGCAATCTCTCGACGACGGCACTGTCGGGCGCTGCGGTGCACGCGGCGATCCGGCGCCGCGCCGCCGACGCCGGCTACGACGAACACACGGTCGCCCAGTTGGGTGGGCACTCACTGCGCGCAGGATTCGTCACCCAGGCCTTCCGCAACGGGGCCGACGCCCACGCCATCATGCGACAGACCGGCCACACCACCCCCGGCATGGTCGAGATCTACGCCCGCGAGAACGCACCCCTGATCGGCAACGCCGTCACCAGGCTGGGCCTGTGAACGCGGACCGTCAGGAGCTGGGGGGCGCGCTCGGCCCGGCGGGCCTCGACCGATCCGGTTCGTCGACGTGGGCACTGTTCCGCGACTGGTGCGCCGCCACCGAGCGACCGGCTCTGCCGGCGGACCCGTCCACGCTCGCGCAGTTCCTCACCGCTCATCCGGCGGCGGCGTCCACGCAGCGACGCCGCGTCGCCGACATCGACGCCGTGCACCGGCGCAGTGGACTGCCCGAGCCCGGACACGCGGTGACGATCCGGCTGGCGGTGAACGGGCGCCGCCGCGAACTCACCGCTCACTTCCGCGCGGCGGCGACGTCGATGATCGAGACGATCCCGACGCACGGCTGGCCTCACGCGTTGTTCGGCCGCCGCGACGCGATGATCCTGACGCTGGTCGCATCCGGAATGACCTCCACCGAGATCACTGTGTTGCGGCGCGGCGACATCACCATCGACGGCGCGGACCTCGTCGTCCGTGGGAACCATCGCATCACGGAAGATCTGTTCGGTGACCGCAGCGGTCACGGTCCGGTCGCGATCTATCGGCGGTGGGCGCAGGTTCAGTCGATTCTCGACGGTGCTGTGACGAATCGGATGATGGCCGACGCTCTCGACCCGGCTCGTGCAGGGGCCCCGAGGACCGGCGACGCGAGAGAACTGATCCCGGCGGCGCGCGCGAACGACCCGCTTTTGGTGCGCATCGACCGCTGGGGCCACACCCCGTGGGCGCCGGACCCGCTGACCGGAAGGTCAGCGTCGATCCTTGCGAGAGCACACCTGACAGGGCAGTCGCCGACTCATCGCGGACGCATCACGGGGCCGGGCGAAGTCCCCGACACTGCCGACCCGTGGTTCGAGGACGACTTCGTCCTCGATGAGAACTACTACGCGCACGGAACCCTGGCGCGTCGGCGCGCTCACCAGCGACTGTCGGATGTGGGTGCACGACTCGACGAGGTCGAGAATCGCATCGAGGAGCTCCTGCGCAAGATCGACAGCATCGACGTGGCGCCGCCGGGGTAGCGGCCCGCGGAATCCGAACCGTGCCGGGGCGCGATGATCCCGCGAACCGGGGCCCAGCAGTTCATGGAACGGCGCCCAAAGCCGACGGGTGAGCGGATGCGGGTCAGGACGCGGCGGCGACAAGTCGGCCGAGTACTCCGGATTCGAGGAGGATGAAGATACCCAAGCCGATGAACACCGCGGGTACGAGCCAGTGTTCGACCCGTTCGAGAGTGTCGACGACCTTCCTGCGTGTTCCCAAGACACTGCCGGCGTAGCACCAAATTCCGACGCAGATCAGGAACACGGCGATGGTGAGCGCGGTCTGTGGCGCACCGAGTGTCCGGAAGACGGGGGTGTAGACGGCGATGTTGTCGGCGCCGTTGGCGATGGTGATGGCGGCGACACCGGCCATTCCGGTCGCCGCGACCGGGGGGTCGTCCTCGTCGTCGCTACGCAGGCCGCGGATCAGTGTCCACAGGCCGAGCGACAGGGGCAGCACACCGAGCAGCCCGACCCAGTCCTGCGGCACGATGACCAGTCCGAGTGCGGCGACGACACTGATCGCGACGAGGGTGATCAGGCCGAGATACTGGCCGGCGACGATCTGCCAGGCCCGTGGCCGACCCTGGCTGGCGGAGGCGACGAACAGCACGGTCAGCACGACGATGTCGTCGATGTTGGTGCCGGCGAACATGGCGACGGCCGCGGCGATGGTGGTGATCACTGCCGCACCGCTTGACGACAGGATGCCCGGGCGGCGTGTTCGCGCGTGGCTGCGGCGGCCCGTCGTCGACGTCGCGACGCGCTCACGCGGATGTGTCCGATGGAGGTGGGGGATCGGAGTGCGTCGTGCTCTCTCGGAGGGTCGCGATGATGACCAGCACGACTCCGCAGGTGAGGTAGGTGTCGGCGAGGTTGAAGGTGGGCCACCAGCCGGTGTGGAAGTAGTCCGTGACGCGGCCGTCGGCGGCGCGGTCGATCACGTTGGCGGCGGCGCCGGCGACGATCGCCGCCAGTCCCACGGTCCCCGTCGGTGACCCGGCGGGGACGGTGCGCCATGCGTACACGCCGATGGCGGCGGTGATGGTGGCGGTGACGGCGATGATGACCCAGGGCGGCAACCCGTTGCCGACGCTGAAGGCGACGCCGCTGTTGTAGGCGAGCTTCAGTTGGAGTAACCCCAGGTCGATGGCGCGGCCGTCGGAGAGTGCGCGGCGGGCGACGGGGTCGGCTGCGAGTGCGGCCGCGACGAGGACTGCGACGACGATCGTCAGGATTCGCCGGGATCGAGTCGCCGAGCGGCCACCGGTCGAGACACCCGGCATCGGGCCCGAGGTGGGGTTTGGGCTCATATGCGGGCCTGGGCTGCTGCCGGGGCCGGTGCGGGCACCGCTGCGGCGGGCAGGGGGTGGGTGCGGCCGGCGCGGACGCCGTTGGCGATGACCACGATCTCGGCGAGTTCGTGCACCAGCACCACTGCCGCCAGACCCAGGATTCCGAACAGGGCGAGCGGCATCAGCACGATGATGATCGCCAGCGAGAGTCCGACGTTCTGCAACATGATGCGCCGGGATCTGCGCGCGTGAGCCAAGGCGTGCGGCAGGTGCCGCAGATCCTCACCCATCAGGGCGACGTCCGCGGTCTCGATGGCCACGTCTGTGCCCATGGCGCCCATGGCGATTCCGAGGTCGGCGGTGGCGAGTGCGGGGGCGTCGTTGACGCCGTCGCCGACCATCGCGGTCGACCGGCGGCCCTTCAGGTCGCCGATGATGCGTGCTTTGTCCTCCGGTCGCAGATCTGCGTGGACCTCCTCGATACCGACGTCGGCGGCCAGCGCGCGGGCGGTGCGTTCGTTGTCCCCGGTGAGCATCGCGACGTGGTAGCCGTCGCGGCGGAGACCGGCGACGACTTCTGCGGCTTCGGGTCGCAGTTCGTCGCGGACCGCGATCGCGCCGAGGGTGCGGCCGTCCTGTTCGATGAGGACGGCGGTGGCTCCGGCGTGCTGCATCCGTTCCACGTCCGCGGCCAGCGGGCCGGGCTCGATCCACCCGGGCCGCCCGAGTCGGATGTCGGTACCGCGGAGGCGCCCGGTGAGTCCGGCGCCGGTGACGGCGACGACGTCCTCGGCGGGAGTGTGGTCGTCGACGGCGGCGAGGATCGCCGCGGCGAGGGGGTGTTCGCTGCGCACTTCCAGCGCCGCGGCCACGGCGAGGACCTGTTCGCGGGTCGCACCGTTGGCGGTGGCGACGTCGATGACGACCGGCTTGTTGCGGGTCAGGGTGCCGGTCTTGTCGAGCGCGATCGCGCGGATGCGGCCCAGCGTTTCGAGGGCTGCGCCTCCCTTGACCAGGACGCCGAGTTTGCTGGCGGCGCCGATCGCCGCGACGACGGTGACCGGGACGGCGATGGCCAGTGCGCACGGTGAGGCGGCGACGAGGACGACCAGTGCGCGTTCGATCCAGACCCGTGGTTCGCCGAACAGGCTGCCCACGGCGGCGATGAGGGCGGCGGCGACCATGATCGCCGGTACCAGGGGCTTGGCGATCGTGTCGGCCAGCCGCTGCGCCTCACCCTTGCGGGACTGCTCGGCCTCGACGATCCGGACGATCTTGGCCAGCGAATTGTCCTCGGCGCGTGCGGAGATCTCCACCTCGAGCACTCCGGTTCCGTTGATGGCCCCGGCGTACACGTCGTCGCCGGGCCCGGCCTCGACGGGCACCGATTCGCCGGTGATCGCCGAGGTGTCGAGTGCGGTGGTGCCGCGGCGGATGGTGCCGTCGGTGGCGATGCGTTCGCCGGGCTTGACGATCATCATCTCCCCGAGCATCAACTCGGTCGGCGACACCGACTGCTCGCGGCCGTCTCGGCGGACCGTGGCGGTGTCGGGGACCAGGGACAGCAGTGCTCGCAGGCCTCGCCGGGTGCGGGCGACCGCGTACTCCTCGAGGCCTTCGCTGATGGCGAAGAGGAACGCGAGCATTGCTGCCTCGCCGACCTCACCGAGGATCACGGCGCCGACCGCCGCGATGGTCATCAGGGTGCCGACGCCGATCTTGCCGCGGGCCAGGCGCCGGAGTGTCGACGGGACGAAGGTGTAGCCGGCGACGATCAGCGCGAGCGATTCGAGCACCAGGGTGACGCGATCGGGTCCGCCGGTCCACCCGATGATCAGCCCTGCCGCCAGCAGGACACCGGCCAGCGCGGCGGCGCGGATCTCGGTGATCTGCCACAGCGTGTCGGGTTCGTGCTCCTCGTCGCCGTCCGGGCGTGGTTCGTCGTGGCCGCAGCCGCACGCGTCACTCATGCGATCACCGCCGGCCCGGCGGACTCGGTGCCGTAGTTCGGGCACAGCGCCACCGCGTTGCCGGTGGCGGCGAGGAGGTTCTCGGCCGAGGCGAGCAGGTCCAGCAGTTCCGGCCGGTCGAGGGAGTAGAACACCTGTCGACCCTGGGGGCGACCGGTGACCAGGCCGCAGTCCCGCAGGCAGGCCATGTGCGCCGACACCGTCGACTGGGCCAGCCCCAGTTCGCTGACCAGGTCCGCCACACGCACCTCACCATCGGCGAGTCGGCGCACGATGGCCAGACGGGTGGCATCGGAGAGGCTGTGGAACAGCGACACCGCGGGATCGAGTGCCGACGCGGTGCCGCCGAGCAGGCACGCATCAGAATTGATCGTCATTCGGCGATGATAGCAGCGCGATCCGGTGTGATCGGTGTATAGCGATCCAGCGCCTTCGTGGGTCCGACGCGGCCGGCCGACCTCCATGAATTACTATGAGTCGTAGTATTTGGATGCGCAGCGGGTCGCCGGTGCGTCGTCAGTGCAGAGGAGTAAGCGTGACTCGGTCCGTCAAGGTCTCGATGGTTCTGATCGCGGTGTTCGCTGTCGCGCTCGCGTCGTTCGTGTTCTGGAGTTCGTCGAATTCCGGAGCATCGGCGGCGGCCGAGGATGCCGCCGATGACCCGGCGGCGGTGGCGGTGCGGGAGAACAGTCACCGCCTGAGCGACCCGCCGGAGAGTCGGGCGACGTTCGTGGAGTTCCTGGACTTCGAGTGCGAGGCGTGCCGGGCGGCGTACCCGGCGGTGGAGCAGCTGCGCGAGACCTACGGCGACACGGTCACCTTCGTCGTCCGCTACTTCCCGATTCCGTCGCACGCCAACGCCGAGCGCGCCGCGCGTGCCGTGGAGGCCGCCGCTCAGCAGGGCCGGTTCGAGGCGATGTATCAGCGGATGTACGAGACGCAGGCGCAGTGGGGTGAGCAGCAGGCGCCCATGGACAACCTGTTCCGCGAGTTCGGCGCCGGCCTGGGCCTGGACATGACCGCGTACGACGCCGCCTACGACGACCCGGCGACCCTCGAGCGGATCCGCGCGGACGTGGCCGACGGGCAAGCGCTCGGAGTGCAGGGAACCCCGACCTTCTTCGTCGACGGCGTCCGCGTCGAGGCGACCGACATCAGCGATCTCACCGATGCCCTCGACGCCGCTCTGCGCTGACCGCGCCGCTGCGCCCGCGACGACACCGACGCGGCCGTTCACGCGGCTGCTGCCGTGGCTGCTGCTGGCCGCGGGAACGCTCGGGTTCGCCTCCGCCTTCGCGCTGACGGTCGAGAAGTTCACACTCGCATCGAACCCGTCCTACGTCCCGACGTGCAGCATCAACCCGGTCCTGAACTGCGGGTCCGTGATGAGCACCGAGCAGGCGTCGGTGTTCGGATTCCCCAACTCCCTGATCGGCGTCGGGGGATTCGCCGCACTGGGCGCCGTCGGCGCCGTACTGCTCGCGGGAGCGGTGTTGTCCTGGTGGTTCTGGGCAGTGGTGCAGGTGGCGATGACCGCGGCCGTGGTGTTCGTGCACTGGCTGATCGGTCAGAGCCTGTACGAGATCGGGGCGCTGTGCCCGTACTGCATGGCGGTGTGGGCGGTGACGGTGCCGGCGTTCTGGTATGTCACCCTGACCAACCTGGACCGCCTCACCACCGCCCACGGCGGACCCGGGTGGGCGAGAGCGCTCGTGCGCACGCATTCTGTCCCGCTGACCCTGTGGTTCCTCACGCTCGCCGGGCTGATCGCGGTGCGGTTCTGGTCGTACTGGAGCACGCTCGCATGAACGCCCACGCATCGGCTGCAGAACGCCGGGCGCCCCGGCGGATCGTTGGCGCCGCGGCCGCGGCGATGACGGTGGTGCTGGCGCTCTCGGGCTGCGCCGGCGGCTCGGACGCGGTCGCCTCCGGAGGAACGTTCGACTTCGTCGCCCCCGGCGGACAGACCGACATCTTCTACGACCCACCTGGCACCCGCGGCGCGATCGGACCCATGAGCGGACCGGACCTGATGGACACCGCCGCCGTCACCTCGGTGTCGGACTTCGCCGGCAACGTCGTGGTGATCAACCTGTGGGGCCAGTGGTGCGGGCCGTGCCGCGGCGAAGCCGACGACCTCGAACAGGTCTACGAGCGCACCCGCGACCTGGGTGTGAACTTCCTCGGCATCAACGTCCGCGACCTCCAGCAGGACAAGGCGCAGGACTTCGTGATCGACAACAACGTCTCGTACCCCTCGATCTACGACCCCGCGATGCGCACGCTGACCGCACTGGGCGGCAGTTACCCCGCCAGCGTGATCCCGTCGACGCTGGTGCTCGACCGGGACCACCGCGTGGCCGCGGTGTTCATGCGGGCGCTGCTGGCCGAGGACCTGCTGCCCGTCGTCCAACGTGTGGCGGCCGAGTGAACGAGCTTGTGGCGCAGGACATCGGAACACGATTCCAGGACCTCGCCGCGACAGGGCCGCTTCTGTTGGCCGCGGCGGCGTGCGTCCTCGCCGGATTGGTCTCCTTCGCCTCCCCGTGCGTGGTCCCGCTCGTTCCCGGATACGTGTCGTACCTGGCCAGCATCTCCGGCGCAGACCAGCCGACCGCGAACAGCGCGGTCGGTGGGATCGCCGCCGGCGGCGCGGCGCCCACCCTGGCGTCCCGGTGGCGGGTGGTGGGGGCAGCGGCACTGTTCGTGGCCGGATTCACCGTGGTGTTCGTGCTGGCGACGGTGTCGGTGTTCGGTGTCATCGGCACCCTGCGGCTCAATCAGGAACTGCTGCAACGGATCGGGGGTGTGGTCACCATCGTCATGGGGATGACCTTCCTGGGATTCGTTCCGGCGCTCCAACGCGACACCCGATTCGCGCCGCGGCAGATCTCCTCGCTGGCCGGCGCCCCGCTGCTCGGCGGAGTGTTCGCGCTGGGATGGACACCGTGTCTGGGCCCCACCCTCGCCGGTGTGCTCTCCGTCGCCGCCGGCACCGAGGGCGCCACCGCGGCGCGGGGAGTGCTGCTGATCACCGCCTACTGCGTGGGGCTGGGATTTCCGTTCCTGGCGTTGGCGTTCGGGTCGAGTTCGGCGGTCCGCAGCATCGGGTGGCTGCGCCGCAACACCCGGACCATCAAGACCGTCGGCGGGCTGATCATGATCGCGGTCGGGGTCGCACTCGTCACCGGAGTGTGGAGTGTGTTCATCAGCTGGATCCGGGACGAGTTCGTCACCTCGGTGATCCTGCCCATCTGACCTGCACCCCGCCGCCCGGACCGCGCACCGTCGCCGTTCGACGACTGTGTCGATGGTGTGACTCCCGGGATCGTTCACCACGGTCGGCCCTCGGTACCGGCGCGGGCGGGGGGCAGTTCGAGCCGGTCACCGGACGCGGCGTTCCCCGGTGGCGAGGGAGTGCAGATACGCGTTGTACGCCAGGTGTGCGGAATCGTCGTCCGAGTGCGTCGACGACGGCGCCGATCTCGACGTCTCGTGCTTGTGCCACGCGATGCAGAAGATCACCACAACCAGCAGTGCGACGGGTTCACCGTACGACCACGCCAACGCTCCGGCGAGTTTCTGATCGGCCACCGGATCCAGGTCCCAGTCCTCCGGCGGGGAAGCGAACGTGGCGAGCATCGGGGTCGTCGACATCATCAGGATGACTCCGAAGAACACGTGCAGCGGCATCTCGACGAACAGATCGAACAGCCGACCCAGGTAGCTCTGCCGGATCGGCAGCGGCCCGACCGCCAGCACCGGGACGATGAACACCAGCCCGCTGAGCAGGAAGAAGACCTCGATGGAGGTGTGCCCGAGCACGGTCGAGGCGAGCGCGTCGAACAACGACGACAGATACAGCCCGTAGTAGCTGAACAGGAACAGCGGAATCGTCACTCCGGGATGTAGCGCGAGACGTCCCGCTCGGCTGCGCAGTCCCCACAGCGCCGCGACCAGCACGGCCCGACCCGCTCCGTGATGCGCGGCGCTGCGCAGCAGCAACCTGCCGGGCGAGCCGACCACCAGCAACGGGGGGACCGCCATCGACAGCGTCAGGTGCTGGAACATGAAGATGCTGAACACTTCGTAGCCGTAGCGTTCGATCTGCAGACCCGTCACCGCCGCCAACGCCGCACACCCGGCGAGGAAGCTCGCCGTACGCCACCGCGGCCACGCCCGCCCGGTCCGCCGCACCCGGTACACACCCCAGCAGTACAGGCCCGCCATGACGGCGGCGGCCAGAGGGAGGATCGGTAGCGGCGGCACGTCCCACGACAGCAGCGCGCCGAGGTCCGGGGGAGCCTGTGGGAGGTCGACGATCGACGACGTCATCTGCGCGGCGTCACGGCTTGTTCTTCTTGCGGATCACCAACGTGACGGCGATCGCTCCCAACCCGAGGACGGCGATACCCAGCGTGGTCAACAGCACCGCGGTGTCCTGCTTGGGTTCGCGTTCGCCTTCGCTGGCCGCGGGATCTCGCGGGTCGTAGGCCGGCGCGGCGGTGGTCGTCGGTGTCGCGGCGGCGCCCGCGGCAGCAGGGGCGTCGGTGGGGGAGGGCGACGAGGGGGCGTCGACCGGGTCGAGGGAGGTCACCGTGAAGTCGTACGAGCCGGTGATGGGGTGACCGTCGGCTGAGGTGACGCGGTAACCGACGGTGTAGCGGCCGACGGGGGCGCCCTCGCGTACCGACACCGTCACGGTGGGGCCGTCGACATCGGTGTCGCCCTGCGCCCACTGCTCGTTGCCCGGTCCCACGACGCTGACCGTGGCAAAGGATTCGTTGATGTCCTGGTTGAAGACCAGTTCGACCCCGATGGGGGCGTAGTCCAGTGCCTGACCGGCTTCGGGGTTGGAGCTGATCAGTTCACTGTGCGCCGCGGCGGGCGCTGCTCCGAGCAGCGCGAGACCGACCGCCAACATCAGGGCCATGACACTGCGTTTCACCGGTACGTCCTTCATCTGTCGCGGCGACCGACGCGCACCCCACACGGTGGGCGTCGCGGGTCTCGGGGTCGGGAAGGGGGGGCGTCCCTCTTACCGGGCGGCGGCGCCGCGGACCCAGCGTATCGGAAATACTATGCGGCGTAGTTTTCGGGTCAGGACTGCAGGACCAGGCAGAGCAGCGCCGAGAAGGTGCTCAATGTCAGGGCCGCGGCGGCGACGACGAGCACCGGCAGGACGGCGACGGCAGCATGGGCGGTCGAGGTGGTGTGCGTGATCGACCCGTCGAGTCGTCGAATCCGGTCGCGCGTGGTCTCGTTCATCAGCCCCAACGCCCAGGACGGGCGGATCGACTCCGCGCCGGAGACGGTGGCCAGGGCTGAGCTCACCGCGGCGGCGCTGGTCGCGCCGGCCGCACTCCGGTCGGCGGCATGCTCGACCAGGACCCGGATCGCGCCCGGCGCCGCGCCGAACAGGGGAATGCGGGGAAAGGCGGCGGCGAGGGTTTCGGCGGCGGCGACGATGGCGTGGTGCCGCCCGCGCAGATGCGCACGCTCATGCGCCAGCACGGCGTCCTGCTGGTCGTGGTCGAGGTGCTCGCGCAGACCCTCGGTGGCGACGATGAACCCCGGGCGCCCGCTCACGCTGTAGGCCAAGGGCAGCGGGTGGTCCAACCACAGCACACGCTCGGGACCCGTCCCGACGCGCGCGACGACCGAGAGCAGGTCGCGGTGCCGTTCCCGGACGAGGCTGCGGGCTCGCCGCTGCGAGCGCGCCGACCGCGCCAGTCGTGCCGTCGCCCCGGCAGCCAGGGCGGCCGAGGTCACAGCTGCGGCTTCTCCGACCCACGGCCGTGCGGTGTGCAGCAGGCTGCTCGCACACGAGACAGCCAGTTCCACCAGCCCCTCGGCGGGGGCGTGATCGGGCCAGAGAAGAACTGCCAGCGCCGCGGCGAGCAGGACGAACACCGCCGCGACGCTGCTGATCCACGCGGTGAGAGCGAGGGACGGGGCCACACTCCGGGTGAGGGCGTCGAGCCAGTACGGGCCCGCAGTGGCCAGGGTGAGCGCCGCGATCACCAGGACCGCTGCGGCGATCATCGCTCGGCCTCGGGGAGGTGGGCGCGAAGGGCGTCGAGTTCGCGTGCGGAGGCGGTCTTCGCGAAGTGCATCAGCACCGCCGCGGAGTCGCCGCTGGTGTCGAGGATGTCCCGCAGCGCCTGCGAGGTCGCTTCGGCGCGGGTCTGCACCGGGGAGTAGATGTAGGCGCGGGAGAGCTTGGTGCGGTGCACCCACCCCTTCTCGTGCAGATGCGTCACCACGGTCAGGACGGTGGTGTAGGCCAGGTCGCGGTCACTGAGCAAGTCACGCAGCTCGTGCACCGACTTGGGGGCATCGCTCTCCCACAGCACGTTCATCACCGCTGCCTCGAGGTCGCCGAGCCTCTTCATCACTGTCAGTTCTCTCTGCCGTCCGTCACTGCGCGCCGTTCGTCGTCTGCCCCACGCTGACCCCCCGCGCTGCGAGCCAGGTGGTGGGATCAGACTTCGCCCCGTCCGCCTGCCACACCTCGTAGTGCAGGTGCGGCCCGGTGGACTGACCGCGATTGCCCACCGTAGCAATGAGATCTCCGGCGGCGACTCGTTGTCCTGCGCTGACGAGAGCCTCGTCGATGTGACCGTAGACGCCGATGGTCCCGTCGTCCTGGCGGATGCGCACCCACAGTCCGAACCCGTCCGCCGGGCCGGCCTCGATGACTACCCCGTCGGTGACCGAGACGATGGGGGTGCCGATGGTGTTGGCGATGTCGAGTCCGTAGTGGGTGCTGCCCCACCGAGGGCCGTAGGCGGAGGTCACGGTCCCCGACACCGGAGACGCGGTCAGCGGCCTGCGGGCGATGGCCTCGCGCAGCGCCTGCTCCGCCTGACGCAGGCCTCCCTTCGCCAGTTGATCGGTCAGCTCACGCGCTGTCCGGTCGAGATCGGGCAGCGCCAGTATCTGCGGGGGAGCAGGCAGTGACGGAGCGGGGCTCGGGGTGGTCGCCGGTCCGAACTCGGCGGCCGCGGTCTCGGTGGGCGCCGCCGAGCTCGACTCGGGGAAGCCGGCGGCCGCCGACAGGACGGCGCCGACGGCGATCGAGACGACGATGGTGCGGCCACCCACCGCCGGGGCGGGTCGACGATGCGCCCCGCGGCGCCGCGGAGTTCCCGCTGCTCGGGTCGGGATCGCCGCGGTGGTGGGCGGTGTGGTGGTGGGCGGCGCGGTGGTGGGCACTACCGCCGGGTCCCTGCGCCGGGGTGCTCGGACCCGGGGGAGAGGCGCTGCGAGACCGGCACCCCCGGCCGGTCCGGTCCGGGAAGTCGACGGGGCGTCCCAGCTCGGGCCTCGGGTCGGTGGGCAGGCCGTCGGGGCGTCCCGCACGAGTTCGTGGCCTCGCACGGGCGGGATCGGGGCTCCCCAGCCGGGGCCGCGGGTCGGTACGGAGGGCCACGTCTCGTCGAGCAGATCGGGTTTACGGTGACGAGCCAAGATCGTGATCCTCAGGGGTGCGGGTCTCGTGATTCGGTAACGAAACGGTGACGGTCAGGCCACAGTACAACTATTCAGCATAGTTTTTCCATCGCTCCCGAGTCGGGCGCCGCCGGTCAGTCGTCCTCGGGAGCGCCCGCCGCCGCGGTTCCCCGCCGACCACGCCCGACGGTCTCCACGCGTTCGCCACTGCGCCCGTCGGTCTCGACGCGTCCGTGACCGCCGTTCGTCGGCAGGGCGCCGAGCATCTCGTTGTACGCCGCGAGTTCGCGATCCTCGTCGTCGTCGTCGGTCCGCCGATCCGACGCCGACCACCGCACGGCGGCGAGGACGGCGGCGAGCAGCAACGGGAGCTCGCCCAGTGCCCAGGCGAGATTGCCCGCCCGGCGCTGATCGGCGAGCAGGTCGGTGTTCCACTCCAGCCGGAGGTTCTCGTAGTACGCCGCGGCGACGGCGGTGTCGGTGTCGATCAGGGCGACGACGAAGGACGCGAAACCGCCCAGGAGCAGGAAGGTGGCAAGGAGACGCGTGGGGCCGCCGACTCGGCGGGGGACGGGATCGAGGCCGATCGTCGACCAGAAGAACGCCAGTCCCCAGACCAGCAGCCAGGCGCGGACGATGATGCCGGCGACGTGGGAGTCCGCGGCCGCATCGAAGAGACCGCCGCGGTAGATCACGAACAGGCTCACCAGCAGCACGGTGGCCGACACCCACGGCGAGGAGGCGAACCGGGTGATCCGACTGCGGAACATCGACAGCAGGAAGTGTCGCCACCCCAGTGCCCCGTCCTGCGGCGCAGCGGTCGGTGTCACGGAGGCCACGAGGGTGATCGGGCGCCCCAGGACCAGGAGCATCGGGGCCAGGATCGTGGTGGCGACGATGCTCGCGATGTGGGCGCTGAACACGGCGGGGGCGTAGAGCCCGACGCCGGAGGACGTGGCGAGCAGCATGACTGCGGCGCCGGCGATCCAGCTGGCGGTCCACCGTCGGCGCCAGTGCAGGCCCAGGCGGCGTCGGCGGCGGGCGGCGAGGAGGTAGATCACGACGGCCAGGACCGCGGCCGAGCCGAACAGCAGGTCGATGCGCCAGTCGAACACCGCGCGGGCCACCGTGAGGGGTCCGTCGAGGGCGAAGCCCAGCACTTCCTCGTGGGCCTGTGGCAGGCCCTCGTCCTCCGGCGCCGGCGGCGGCGTCCGGCCCAGTGCGACGGCCAGGGCCACCGTGGCCAGGAGGACGAGCGTCTCGACGACCGACAGGCGCAGGAACGCCCGGCGACGGTCGACCGTGTCGGACGGCCGCGAGAGTGCGCCGATCAGGTGGCGTCGCTGGCGCCACCCGAAGACGCCGAGCGCGATCAGCGCCGCCGCCTTGCCGAGAACCAGGATTCCGTAGGTCGATCCCCACAACGCCGTCACCGGTACGCGCACCGCGGCATTGACGACACCGGAGACGGCGATGACGGCGAAGGCGACCGTCGCGAAATGCGAGTACCGCTGCGTCGCCCGCGCCACGTCGTCGCCCCGGCGACCGGCGTGGGCGAGCAGTGCGAGCAGTCCGCCGATCCACACCGCCGCCGCCGCGATGTGCAGGATCAGCGAATCGGTGGCGATGTCGTGATCGCCGCCGGTGGAGGAGTGCCCGGACACCGCGCGGGGCATGAGCGTGAGCACCGCGCCCGCGAACAGTGCGGGCATCACTGCGTGGGTGAGGGCGGACCGGCAGATCACGGCGACGACGGCGGCCAGTACCGCGGTCGCCGCCCACGCCGCGGCAGTGTCCACGTCCGCCACCGCGGCGGCGAACAGAGCAGGTTGCGCCGCGACCTCGGAGATCGGTCGACCCGAGGCATCGGACAACGTCAGCGGCACCAGCAGCGCGGCGCACACGGCCCACGCCGACATCGCCGCCGCCGCCGTCCGCGCCGCGAGGTAGCCGTCGAGGTCGAGGACACCTGTTCGCTGCGGCGGGAGGACGAACGCGGACAGCAGCAACGACCCGACGGCGATGGCGGCGCAGACCTCTCCGGCGGCGGTCAGCGCCGGGATGCCGAGCGTGGTGAGCAGTCCCGGGTCGGGCAACCCCAGCAAGGACAACGCCTGCGACGTGGAGCGACTCGCCAGGGCAGCGGCCAGAACGCCCGCTATCACCGGGGCCGCGGTCAGTGCTGCGGCGACCAGTTGGCGCCCCTGCGCGGCGCCTCTGCGGGCGGTGTCGGTCGGCATCGGTCTGCACCCCTTCTCGGTGGCCCGTCCCAGGCGCCCGGGACCGAGACACCGCGACGAGAACCCTGTTCTACTACGGAGCATAGTTGTTGTGGAGGTGCGGCCCTCCCGCCCGCAGGCCCTTGCATACATGCGCATCCGTGCATATGTTGTCCGGACGGCCGACCAGGGTCGACGAAGGAGGAGCTGTGGGACACGGACACGGACACGGTGTAGGCGACAAGGATCCGGTGAGCGCCTCCGGCGCTCACCTCACGCGGTTGTGGATCGCGGTCGGGCTGGGATGCGCCACGCTGATCACGCAGGTGGTGGTCGGGCTGTCCACCTCGTCGCTCGCGTTGCTGTCCGATTCGGCGCACGTGTTCACCGACGTCTTCGGCATCCTGATGGCCGTGGTCGCGATCTCCCTGGCCCGACGAGGATCGGCGCGTTCGGACCGCACCTTCGGGCTCTACCGCGCCGAGGTGTTCGCGGCGTTGTTCAACGCGATCCTGCTCTTCGCCGTGGCGGGATGGATTCTCTACGAAGCGGCCCAGCGCATCTCCGATCCCCCCGAGGTGGCGGGTGTACCGGTGATGGCCGTCGCGACGTTCGGACTGCTGATGAACATCGCCGCCTTCCTCCTGCTGCGCAGCGGCGCGAAAGAAAGCCTGAACGTGCGCGGCGCGTACCTCGAGGTGATGGCCGACATGCTCGGATCCGTCGGAGTCCTGATCAGCGGCCTGGTCACCGTGCTGTTCGGCTGGCGATACGCCGACCCGGTCATCGGCGTCGCCATCGGCCTGTTCGTGCTGCCCCGCGCCTACTCCCTCGGGCGCAGTGCCCTGCGGATCCTGCTGCAACACGCACCCGCACGGCTCGACATCGACGAGGTGACGGCGGCGCTGGCCGCAGTGGACGGAGTCCAGGACGTCCACGACCTGCACGTGTGGACCCTCACCTCGGGCATGGAGGTGGCCTCGACGCACATGGCGGTGCACGACGGGGTCGAGCCGGCCGCGGTGCTGGCCCGGGCGCGGGAGATCCTCGCCGACCGCTACGGTCTCGAACACGCGACCATCCAGGTCGAGCCGGTCCAGGGACAAGGGCGGTGCTCCGAACTGTCCTGGTGACCAGGGACGCATCACGCCGCTCTCACACCAGGGCAGCAGGTGCACCGACGCGCCTGTGGTCGACCGTGTGTCCCGTTCCGTGAGGCGCAGGCCGCCGACCCGAAAATACTATGTATCGTAGTAATTGAGGGGCGGGTGTCGTCCTGTGTCCACGGATGTGACCGGGGGAGTGCATGACGACAGAGACCCTCGCTGCGGGCGACCCCGCCCGCAGCGGAGCCCGCCCCGGGGATCTGCGCGCACGCGCACTGCGCGCCCTGCTCGTCCGCGGCGGCGGAGCAGCCCTGTCCGGGGGACTGCTGTGGGCCGGGTTCCCGCCGCGCGACTGGTGGTTCCTCGCCGTCATCGCCCTCGCGATCCTGACCGCGGTCCTGCGCGGAGTCGGCGTCCGAGCGGGCGCAGCCTACGGCGCCGTGGCCGGCGCAGCCTTCTTCGTTCCGCTGCTGCCGTGGGTGGGTGAATACGTCGGCGCCGCACCGTGGTTGGCGCTCGCCGTCATCCAGGCAGGCTTCGTCGCGCTCTTCGGTGCAGCAGCGGCCGCGCTGTGGCGACTACCCGCGGCGCCACTGTGGATCGCGTGCGCCTGGGTCGGCGCCGAGGCGGTCCGATCCCGCGTCCCGTTCGGCGGTTTACCCTGGGGCCGCACCGCATTCGGACAGGCGGAAGGTCCCCTGTTGCCGCTGGCGGCGTGGGTGGGCGCTCCGGGCATCGGCTTCGTCGTCGCCCTCGTCGGCGCGGCGACGACCGCCGCCGCCGCCGAGGTGATGGGTCGGCGCCGCGTCGCGCAGCTCATCGGCCCACTCGGCGCGATGGCACTCGTGCTCGCCCTCACCGCGGCCGCGGCAACGGCCACGACACCGCAGTCGGCTCCCGCCGATCGTCGCGAAGTGACTCTCGCGCTGGTGCAGGGCAACGTCCCTCGGGCCGGACTGGACTTCAACGCCCAGCGCCGCGCCGTGCTCGACAATCACGTGGCGCGGACGCTGGAGCTCGCCGCGGACATCGACGCGGGCAGGGCGCTGCGCCCGAGCCTGGTCATCTGGCCCGAGAATTCCTCGGACATCGACCCGCTGCGCAACCCGGACGCCGCCGCGGCCATCACCGGCGCGGCCCGCGCGGTGGGTGTCCCGATCCTGGTCGGCGCCGTCCTGCGGCGCGGCGACGGCACCACCACGAACACCTCGATGGTGTGGGACCCGGTGACCGGACCGGCGGACACCCACGACAAGCGCCAGCTCGTGCCGTTCGGTGAGTACCTCCCGCTGCGCCCGCTCGTCACCGCCCTGGTCCCGTCGGCCGCCCGCGCCGGCAACTTCGTCCCCGGCAACGGTGACGGTGTCGTCGAGATCGCCGGTCTGCGTGTCGCGGTCGCCACCTGTTACGAGGTGGCGTTCGATGCGCTCGTCACCGATGCCGTCCGCACCGGCGCCCAGCTCATCGCGGTCCCGACCAACAACGCCACCTTCGGGCGCACCGAGATGACCTACCAACAACTGGCGATGTCGCGGGTGCGCGCGGTCGAACACGGACGCAGTGTGGTCGTCTCGGCCACCAGCGGTGTCAGCGCGATCATCGACCCCACCGGCGAGGTCACCCAACGCACCGACCTGTTCACCCCCGCCGCCCTCGTGGCGACCCTGCCCCTCGGCGACGAGCTGACTCTCGCGACCAGACTGGGCAGCGCACCCGAAGGCGCCGCCACCGCAGCGGCCGTCCTGGCGCTGATCGCCGCGTCCATCGCGGCGCGGCGAACCCGACGTGGAACACCGAACCCCGCCGGTGCACCCGCGCAGGTGGCCGGCACATGACGACGCCCGTACAGAACCGCCCGGATGCGCGGCCCACCACCGCACGCAGCGCCGCCGCGACCGTCCGCAACACCTGGCGGCGCCTGACGTCGATGCGCACCGCCCTGATCCTGCTGTTCCTGCTCGCGCTCGCAGCGATCCCCGGGGCACTGTTCCCGCAGCGAGACCTCAACAGTCAGGCGGTGGCCGACTACATCGCGTCCCGACCGGCGATCGGCCCCGCCCTCGACGCACTCGGGGTGTTCGACGTCTTCTCGAGCGCCTGGTTCACCGCCATCTACACCCTGCTGTTCGTCTCCCTCATCGGCTGCCTGCTCCCGCGGGTGGTCGACCATGCCCGCGCACTGCGAGCCCGACCGGTCGCGGTGCCGCGCAACCTCGGTCGTCTGACCCTGCACCGCGGCGGTGCCCGCGCCGGCGGCGGGCCCAGAGAGATCGCCGACGAGATCCGCACGCACCTGCCGCGGTGGCGGACCGAGACCAGGACCGAGCCCGACGGCGCCGTCACCGTCTCGGCCGAGAAGGGTTACACCCGCGAAGCCGGCAACCTGATCTTCCACTTCTCCCTGGTCGGGGTCCTCGCCGCCGTCGCGATCGGCAAGATCGTCGGCTACGAAGGATCGGTGATCGTCGTCGCCGACAACGGACCCGGGTTCTGCAACACCTCACCCGCCGTCTACGACTCCTTCCGCGCGGGCAGCGCCGTCGACGGAACCGGCCTGGACCCGTTCTGCGTGCGCGTGAAGAACTTCACCGCCGACTACCTGCCGAACGGGCAGGCCGAGATGTTCACCTCCGACATCTCCTACCAGAGCGGCTCCGACCTGACAACCGGCACCTGGAGCGACTACCAACTGAAAGTCAATTCACCTCTGCGACTGGGAAACCAGCGGGTGTACCTCACCGGACACGGCTACGCACCCACCTTCACCGTCACCTTCCCCGACGGCCAGACCCGCACCGAGACAATACAATTCCGGCCCGACGACGCCACCACATTCCTCAGCAGCGGCGCCCTACGCATCGACCCACCCGGCGGCTCCTACACCGACCCGGACGAGCGGCGCCGCAACCAGATCGCCATCGAAGGGCTCTTCGCACCCACCGCGGAATTCAACGGCGCCCTCCTGAGCTCCCGATTCCCCGAGATGACCGACCCCGCAGTGGCCATCGACATCTACCGCGGCGACGCCGGACTCGACACCGGGATCCCCCAGTCCATCTTCGCGCTGGGCACCTCGATGATCGAACAGGGGCGCCTGGTCAAACAGGACCGAGTCAACCTGCGCCCCGGCCAGTTCGCCACCCTCGACGACGGCACCACCGTCCGATTCGACGGCGCAAAAGAGTTCGCCAACCTCCAAGTCGGATACGACCCCACCCAGAAATGGGTCCTCGTCTTCGCCACCACCATGATGCTCGGACTCGTCGTCTCCCTCACCATCCGGCGCCGACGAGTCTTCGTTCGCATCCGCCCCACCGGCACCGGGCACGCCGAGGTGCAGATGGCCGGACTGGCCCGCACCGACCACGCCGGGTGGGGACCGGAATTCGACACCCTCGCCGACCGGATTCTCCCCGAGCCCACGACCACCACACACCCACGACAGAACGGTCCGGAAGATCATGCTCACTGACACCTTCCGCCGCCGCCCCTCCACCGCACCGAACACGAATCCGGCCGAACCGGGGCGCGCGCAGAACTCCGCACCACACGAGACAGCCGCGTCGGCGCCCGGCCACGACGGAGCACCGCAACCCACGATGAGACGCCCCGCCCTCGTCGTCCTCGTCGCCGCGGCGTTCACGGTGTGCCTGATCCTCGGGTACTGGCAATGGGACCGGTTCACCTCCACCGGGGGCACCGGACAGAACCTCGGCTACACCTTCCAGTGGCCGCTGTTCGCCGCGTTCGTCGTCTTCGCCTACCGCCGCTTCGTGCACCTCGAGGACTCCACCAGCACGACGACCACCGAGCCGCCCCCGGCGTCGGCAGTCACGGAGATCCCGATAGACGTGCTCCCGCCGCGCGTGAGACTGGCGCCGTCGGACACCCTCGGAACCGACACGGAATCGCGCCAGATGGCGCAGTACAACACTTATCTCGCCGAACTCGCGGCACGCTCGGACGCGGACGCGGACGCAGCAACCAAGCAGGTACCGCCGGCGGCACCCCACGACTGACTCACGTCGCAGTGCCGCTCACGCCTGCGACCACGTCGCCTCGTCGGCCGGCCGGGCCGACGACAAGCGCCAACCGATGACCGACAGGACGACAGGACGACAGGACGACGATGCCACTCATCCGGACACCCGCGACAGCGAAAGGCCGGCTCGTCCGGCACGTGCTGGCCTACAACGCTGCACGTCTGGCTCTCGTCGCCGTCGCGGCGGGAGTAATCGTCGTCGTCGATGCCCTGACAGGTCTCGATCTCCCTGTCGTGCTCGTCCTGCTCATCGCGCTGGCGACGAGTCTGCCGCTGTCGGCGTTCGCACTGAGACAACTACGTCGAACGATCAACGCTGACATCGAGGCGGTGGATCGAGAACGTTCGGCCACACGATCAGCCCCCCGCAGCGCACCAGCACCCCGCCGGAACACCGACAAACGAGCATGAGCGCGGCGACCCTGCTGCAGGTCGACCATGCTGTTCGACGAAGTGCGGGACGGTCACCGACGCTCCCGATGGCCGTTCTCACCGCGAGTACGCCACCACAGTGGGGTGGTCGTGGCCCGTCGGGCCGAGTTTCGCGGCTCCACCGGGCGAGCCGAGATCGTCGAAGAAGTCGGCGTTGACGGTGACGTAGTGGGCCCACTCGGCGGGGAGGTCGTCTTCGTAGAAGATGGCCTCGACGGGGCAGACCGGTTCGCACGCACCGCAGTCGACGCACTCGTCCGGGTGGATGTAGAGCATCCGTCGGCCTTCGTAGATGCAGTCGACGGGGCATTCTTCGATGCATGCCTTGTCGGTGACGTCGATGCACGGTTCGGCGATCACGTACGTCACGGCGCCGAGGGCCCCGGTGCGGCGGTGCTGTCGTCCGGGACCGCGTCCGGAACCAGGCGCGGCACGTAGCGGACGTAGAGCACCATGCCGATCAGCTCCACCAGGGTCTGCGTCACGACCACCACCGCGGCCAGGCTCAACGCCGGCGGCAGCGCCAGGGCGAGGGGCAGCACGACCAGCGAGTTGCGGGTGGCGCCGGAGAACACCAGCGCCCGCGTCGCCGGCACGTCCTGCCCGAACACTCTCCCGGCGCCGACACCGATGAACGCCATCACGATCAGGAACACCACGAAGATGGCGGCGGCCGCCGCGAGTTGATCGACGCGGCTGCGGACGGCGTCGATCTGGGAGGCGACGACGACGGCGAGCGTCACCATCATCACCGGCACCATCGCCGCCGCCATCACCTCCATCAGCCGCTCGCCCGCGGGTCGGCGCCGCGCCCACCACTGCGTCGCCGCCGCCAGCGCCAGCGAGATGACGATGAGCAGGACGAACGCTTCGACGAAGGGTGCGATGTCGATGATCGACACCGTGTCGGACCCGACGAACAACCACAGCCACAACGGCAGCAGCGCGATCTGCAGCAGCATCAACAACGGCGCCCCGGCCAGCAGGCGTTCCGATGCGGCGCCGGCCAGGCCGCTGAAGACGATGACGTAGTCGATGCACGGGGCGAGCAGCACCAGCACAACCCCGACCAGGACCGCCTCATTGGCGGCGACGATGCGCGTCAGAGCGAACACCACGATCGGGACGACCACGAAGTTCAGGACGATGACCGCGGTGGTGAATCGGGCATCCCGCAGGGAGCGGCCGATCGCGGCGAACGGCACGGCGAGGAACGTGGCGTAGAGCAGCACGATCAGCACCGGGTTGATGGCGTGCTCGAACGTCGGCGCCGAGGCGGGAACAGCGAGGCCCACTGCGGCACCGACGGCGAGAGCGAGGAGGTACAAGCCGATCTGGTGGGTGTCCCACCACTGCACCACCGAGGTCCGCCGCGATCCGGTCATGACACGTGCCCGGGTGTGGTGATCGTCGATGCCAACCAGCTGCACTGTGGGTTGCACGGCGTCGACGCATCGGGAGTGTCGTCGAGACGGACCAGCGCGCCGGTCAGCGCGTCCCGCAGTACCGTCAGCTGCGCGATCGACTCCTCCGCTCGGGCGATGTGCTCACGCAGGGCTGGCCGCAGCCCGGACTTCACCGCGGCGCAGGAGTCGTTCTCCCACACCCGCAGGATCGTCTTGATCTGCGGCAGAGTCAGATTCAGGCTCTTCGCGGCGGTGATGAACGCCAACCGCTGCTGGGCTCGCTCGTCGTAGATTCGGTACCCGTTCGGGGCCCGGTCCGCCGGGAGCAGACCCTCGCTCTCGTAGAAGCGCAGCGTCGTCGCCGGCACTCCCGTCGCCGAGGATAGTTGCGAGATCAGCAGAGCGGCCATGACCGCACACTAAAGGTTCGAGTCAGCTCGAAGGCAAGTCGGCCGAGTCGACGGCACGACGGGTCAGCGGCAGCACGCGGGGTCGAGGACTACTCGGAGCGCGTCGAGTGCCTCCGGGCGCGCGGAGTAGTACACGTTCATGCCCCGCCGCTGGGAGACCACCATGCCGGCCTTGCGGAGCTGTCCGAGGTGGTGGCTGACAGTGGATTCGGCGAGACCGAGCGCGTCGGCGAGGTCGCATGTGCACACAGCGCCGGCAGTATCGGTGAGCAGCAACGACATCAAGCGGATTCGCATCGGGTCCGCGAGCGCCTTGAGCCGCACGGCCACCTCGAGCGCGGCATGCTCGTCCATCGGTGCTGCGGAGACGGGGGCGCAGCACACCGGGGTGGTGGTATCGATGATCGGCAGCGTCTTGGGCACGCACCCGACTCTACAACGTTCTTGACATATGTCGAATACGTGGCGCACCCTGTGGTGGTCTCTGATTCGACATATATCGCAACCTCGGAGGTTTGCCATGTCTCGCGCTCAGCTCGCCCTCAACGTCGACGACATCGACACCGCGATCACGTTCTACAGCAAGCTCTTCGGCGTGGCGCCGGCGAAGGTCAAGCCCGGCTACGCCAACTTCGCCATCACCGAACCGCCCTTGAAGCTGGTGCTGATCGAGAACCCCGGCAAGGGCGGCACCATCAACCACCTCGGCGTCGAGGTCGACTCGTCGAGCCGGGTGCACGAGGAGATCGCCCGCCTGACCGGCGAAGGGCTGTTCACCGACGAGGAGATCGGCACGACCTGCTGCTTCGCCACCCAGGACAAGGTGTGGGTGACCGGTCCCGGTGGGGAGCGCTGGGAGGTCTACACCGTTCTCGCGGACTCCGACACCTTCGGATCGCACCCGATCCCGGCGCCCGCACCCAGCGTCACTTCCGGCTCGACGTCGACGGCCACATCCTGCTGCTGACGCCCGCCCGCGTCGGCTCACCCCCATCGCACGGAACCACCCCGCCGTGGTCGTCCGATCAGCCCGTCAGGGTCGCGGTGAGGTGCTCCACCGCGTGGCGTGCTGTGCTGCCGACACCGATGAGCGTTGCCGACGCGGGCCCGGTCCAGTCGCCGTAGCCGAGAAAGACCATGGTGGGTTCGCCGGCGGCGTGCAGACCGTCCATCGCGATGCCGCCGTCAGTGGTGGGCAGGTGCAACGGCTGGAGATGCCGCAGCGCCGGCCGGAATCCGGTGCACCACACCACCGCATCGACCCGTTCGGCGCCGCCGTCGTCGGTGACGACACCCTCGGCCGTGAGTGCGGCGAACATCGGATGCGCCTGTAGGGCGCCGCGATCGCGGGCGTCCCGCACCGACGGCACCATGACGACGTCGCCGAGACCGGCCACACCGCCGGTGTCATCGTCGCCGGCGGCGAGTGCGCGGGCGCGGCGGGTGGCGACGTCGAACAACACACGACCGTCGACGTCGTCGGGCAGGAACCGCGGGGGCCTGGTGGTGAACCACAGGGTGTCGGCGACGGTGGAGATCTCGGAGAGGATCTGCGCGGCGGAGTTGCCGCCCCCGACCACCGCGACCCGTTGCCCGGTGAAGGTGCCGGGTCCGTCGTACTGCGCGGTGTGGATCTGACGGCCCAGGAAAGTCCGCATGCCGGGGTAGGTGGGCCAGAACGGCCGAGACCAGGTGCCGGTCGCGTTGATGACCGCCTCCGCTGACCAGGATCCCGCGGTGGTCTCGACCGAGTACCTGAAACCGTTGCGGCGCACCGCGGTCACGGTGACGGGTCGCTGCACCGGCAGCTCATACCGTTGTTCGTACGCGCTGAGGTAGTCGACGACGTGTGATCCGGGCGGGAACTCCTGTGCAGACGGGGGCATCGGCCACCCGGGCAACCGGGAGTGCGCGGCGGGGGAGAACAGGTGCAATGACGGCCAGTACTCCCGCCAGGACCCACCAGCGGCCGGCTGGTCGTCGAGAATTACATACTCGAGGCCCGCTCGGCGGAGGTAGTACCCGGCGGCGAGGCCTGCCTGACCGCCGCCGATGACCACCACCCGAACATCGGTGGTGGTCATCGGGTTCGTGCCGTCGGTGTGCAGTGCGGTGATGGCGTCAGTCCCGCAGGCGGGCAGCGAGTTCGTCGACGCGAGCGGCGATGTCGTCGCCCACCAGACGCATCCGCTCGATGCCCTCGATGCCCCGCGCGGAGGGCTCGTCGGTGTCCCAGTTCAGGTAGGTCGGTCCGTCGACCGGGTCGACGGTCGCCTCGCTGCCGAGGGTGATCACGTAGTCCATCCGCGCCAGCAACTCCGGATCGATCGGCTTGGGGTGTTCCCCGGACAGGTCCACCCCGACCTCGAGCAGCGTCTGCGCCGACAGGGCGTTGACGGAGCTGCCGGGGGCGGTGCCGGCGGAGTGCACCTCGACATCGTCGCCGGCGGCCCTGCGCATCAGGCCTGCTGCCATCTGCGACTTGCCGCCGTTCTTCACGCACACGAACAGCACACTCGGGGCGCTCATCGCGCTGCGTCCGCTTCTGCGGGCACGAGTTCGACCAGGAGGTCCTCCACACGGGCCTTGATCTGGTCGCGGATCGGGCGCACCGCCTCGAGGCCCTTGCCGGCGGGGTCGGGCAGCGCCCAGTCCCGATAGCTGACGCCCGGGAAGACCGGGCAGGCGTCGCCGCAGCCCATGGTGATCACCACGTCGGAGGTCTCCACGGCGTCGGGAGTGAGGATCTTCGGGGACTGGTCGGAGATGTCGATGCCGATCTCGGCCATCGCCTCGACGGCGGCGGAGTTGATGGTCTCGGCGGGGGCACTGCCGGCGGAGCGGACCTCGACGGCGCCGCCGCCGAGGTGGGTGAGGAAGCCGGCGGCCATCTGCGACCGGCCCGCGTTGTGGACGCAGACGAACAGCACACTGGGTGTGTCGGACATGGGAGAGTGCACCTTTCGGGTGTTCAAGGGCGGGGGATGGTCAGGCGTGTGCGGGGGCGCTCAGCTCGGCGAGGAGCGTGGTGATGCGGGTGTCGAGGTCGTCGCGGATGCGGCGCACCTCGTCGATGTTCTTGCCGTCGGGGTCGTCGAGATCCCAGTCCAGGTACCGCTTTCCGGGGTAGACGGCACAGGCGTCGCCGCAGCCCATCGACACCACGACGTCCGCGGCGGCGACGACGTCGTCGGTGAGCGGCTTCGGATACGCATCGCCCAGGTCGATGCCCAGCTCGTCCATCGCCTCGGCCACGACCGGGTTGATCGCGTAGGTGGGCGCGGACCCGGCGGAGCGGACATGGACGCGCCCGGCGCCGTGGTGGGTCAGCAGTGCCGCCGCCATCTGCGAGCGGCCCGCGTTGTGCACACAGATGAACAGCACTTCCGGCACTTCCTTCGGGGCGTCGCCGGTCGACTGCGCGAGTGCGGTGAGCCGGTCGGCGGCGAACCGCCCTGCGAGGGTGGTCAAGTGGGTGTGGATCTTCGAGGTGCGGCGCAGTGCGGTGTAGGACTCGAAGACGTACCGCTCCACCGTCTGCGGGGAGAAGATGCCGGCGTACTTCGCCGACAGTGTCTGCGCGGTGCGGGTCAGGACCGCCTGCGGCATGAGCAGTTCCGGTTGTGCGCGGTGCTCGGACATCACGATTCCTTGCTCTGGGGAACCGGCGCGGTCGCGGACGGCGAGGAAGTGAAGCGCTTGCGGAGAGCGAGCGAGACGTAGACCAGGCCCACCAGGACGGGGACCTCGATCAGCGGTCCGACGACGCCGGCGAGGGCTTGGCCGGAGGTGGCTCCGTAGGTGGCGATCGCGACGGCGATGGCGAGTTCGAAGTTGTTGCCCGCCGCGGTGAACGCCAGGGTGGTCGTGCGTTCGTAGCCCAGTCCCATCGCTGCGCCGAGGGCGTATCCGCCGCCCCACATCACCGCGAAGTACACCAGCAGCGGCAGCGCGATGCGGACGACGTCGAGGGGCTGGGAGGTGATGCGGTCGCCCTGCAGGGCGAACAGGACGACGATCGTGAACAGCAGTCCGTAGAGCGCCCACGGCCCGATCTTCGGGATGAACGAGGTCTCGTACCACTCGCGTCCCTTGGCGCGTTCCCCGAAGTACCGCGAGGCGAATCCGGCGATCAACGGAATGCCCAGGAAGATCAGGACCGACTTCGCGATCTGCCACGGTGATGCCTCGATGGTGGTCTGGTCGAGGCCGAGCCAGCCAGGAAGCACGGAGAGGTAGAACCAGCCGAGGACGGCGAACATGATCACCTGGAACACCGAGTTGATGGCCACGAGGACGGCTGCGGCCTCGCGGTCGCCGCAGGCGAGGTCGTTCCAGATGATGACCATCGCGATGCACCGGGCGAGTCCGACGATGATCAGCCCGGTCCGGTATTCGGGCAGGTCGGGGAGGAACAGCCAGGCGAGCGCGAACATCAGTGCGGGGCCCAGGATCCAGTTCAGGGCAAGGGAACCCAGTAGCAGCTTCTTGTCGCCGGTGACCGTGTCGAGCCGGTCGTAACGGACCTTCGCCAGCACCGGGTACATCATGATCAGCAGGCCGATCGCGATGGGGAGGGACACGCCGTCCACGGAGATGGACGACAGCGCGTCGTTCATCCCGGGGATCATGCGTCCAAGCAGCAGCCCGACGACCATCGCTACGCCGATCCACACCGGGAGGAAGCGGTCGAGGGTGGAGAGCTTGCCGACGACGGCGGGGTGGTCGGTGGTGTTCGCCGCGGTGCTCATGCGCTCACCAACGCAACACCGACGGGATTCGCGTCTCCGGCGGTCGGATCCGTTGCGGCGAGAACCGACGACAACTGCTGCAACGCAGCGGGAATGACCCAGTAGTAGACCCATGTTCCGCGGCGCTCGCAGTCGAGCAGGCCGGCTTCGCGCAGGACTTTGAGGTGGTGGGAGATCGTCGGTTGCGACAGGTCGAAGGACCCGGAGATGTCGCAGACGCACGCCTCGCCGCTCTCGTGACTGGCCACCAGGCTCAGCAGGCGCAGACGGACGGGATCGCCGAGTGCCTTGAACATCCGCGCCAGATCACCGGCCCAGTCGGTGGTCAGAGGTTCGCGAACCAGCGGGGAGCAGCACTCGCTGTCCGACGCCACGATGGGGGCGGTGTGTTTCGACATGCGTCTATATTGATGGTCGGCGAATCAGGCGTCAAAAGAATACCGCGTGAACGACCCCGATCGGAGCGTCGGAGCGTCGGTGTTGCCGGGTCAGGAGGCGTTGTCGCCGGTGGCACCGGGCTCGTGCCTCGCGTCGGTCTCGGTATGGAAGGTGATCAGGTTGCCGTCGGTGTCGACGGTGGCGAACTCCATCGATCCCCAGTCCGTCGTGACGGGGCGGCCCACGTCTGCGCGGTGAAGAACGCCCGCTCCGGACAACTCGGTGTACAGGTCGTCGATCTCGTCCACGGCGATGCGGCAACTGGCAGTGCCCGCGAGGAACGTCTCGGCTCCACTGCACACCGGCCACGGCGCAGGGTCGGTGCGGGTGGTCCAGCTGTCGTCGTCGGCGGCCCAGAGGTGGATCTCGACGTCGTCACGGGTGAGCTTGGCGAAACTCGGATCCGAGTACCGGGTCGTGAAGCCGAACGAGCGGGCATAGAACGCGACAGCGGACTCGATGTGTCGTACCGGCAGCGCGGGGACCACTCTCGACATGCCCATGAGCAACTCTAACGCCGAAGACCTGCGCGACGAACGGGCTGACACCGCACCCCCGGATCTGCCCGCCAGAGTGACGGGCCGACAGTCGTTGGGTCAGGCCGGCGGCTGCGTAACCCTCTTGCGAAGGGACGTGACCAGTTGATCGACGGTCGGAAGACCAGCCGTACCGGCACCGGTGCGGTAGATGCGGCACGCGAGTTCGGTGAGTTGGACCGCATCGCCGAAGGCATCGACGCCGTCGACGAGGATGGTGGGCGAGCCCGCGAACGCAGAAGCAGCGGCCTCGGCGTCCGATGTGATCAGCCGGTACTCGATCTCGATGTCCGGGAGTCCGATCGCGGTCGCCGCCGTGTGAACTCGGTTTGCCGCGTCCTGCCAGTTCGGGCACTCGTCGAAGTACAGGATCTCCACCTTCATGGGGACGATTGTGCCCCTCGCGGGAACGGGCCGCGTGCGATCACGTGGTGGCGCCGCGTTGCGGCATCTGCGGTCGGACCACACGGTGATACCCGTAGGGGGTATCTCTTGGTACGGTGGCGAGATGTCTGAGGGTGTTCGGCGGCGATCGTCTGCGCTCTCGATGCTGTGGACGGTGTTGATCGCGCTCGGTGTGGTGCTGATGCACACGACCCTGCCCGTCCCCACCGCCGCGGCCCATGACGCGATGCCCGCACCAGGGCAGCCGAACAGCGTGGTCGTCCACCACTCTGCTGACACACACACCGTCGACGTCGAGACGTCGGCAGCGCACGTGTCGTGTCCGAGCGGTCACGACATGGTGCATCCGTGCATCGGGACGGTGACGTCCTTCCCTGCGATGCCGGTGCCGACCGGGACTGCCGAACTCATGCCAGTACTCGACAACGCGTCCGGCCGTGTTGTCGCGATCGCGTCCCGAGCGGGCCGTGCGCCCCCGTGGGCGGTGTACTCGCTGGACAAGTCGGTATTTCTTCGGGTGTGACGGGGAGTCCGGGGCCCGGGTGCTCCGGCGGATCGCACGCAGATCCACCTCGTCTTTCGTTCGACACACCTCAGGAGTACTTCCATGCGCATCAACAGAAGAACAACCACTGTCCTCGCCGCCGCGGCGGTAGGCATCACCCTCCTCGCGGGGTGTAGCGACGACGGATCGGGCACGTCGATGGAGGGCCACTCGATGGGCTCGTCCACCTCGATGGGGTCCTCGTCGGCGCAGTCCGCGGATCCCGCAGCGAACTTCACCGACGCCGATGTCATGTTCGCGTCGATGATGTATCCCCATCACGCGCAGGCCGTCGAGATGGCGACCATGGTCGACGGGCGGACGACGAACCCGGAGATCGTCGCCCTGGCAGGGGAGATCGCCGCCGCCCAGAAACCCGAGATGGAGCAGTTGACGTCGTGGTTGGCGCAGTGGGGTCAGCCGGCGCCGTCGTCGGACGCGAGCTCGATGGAGGGTATGGATCACGGATCGGGCAGCGGGATGATGACCGCACAGGACATGGACTCGCTGATGGCCGCGTCGGGTGCTGACTTCGACCGGCAGTGGCTGACGATGATGATCGCCCACCACCAGGGCGCGGTCGCGATGGCGGAGAAGGAGATCGCCGACGGCTCCAACGCGGACGCGGTCGCGATGGCCCGCACCATCGTCGAGACGCAGAACGCCGAGATCTCGCGTATGCAGCAGCTCCTGGGCTGACCGAGAACCCGGCCGGACCCGCTGCCGCGGGTTCTGCTCGGGCGAACGACGCAACCCCGCACCGATTCGGTGCGGGGTTGCGTCGTGTCGGGGGAGTCGAAGGCACCGTCACTCGCGCGGTCGTCGGTGCCGGTCCCGCATTCTGCGGCCGACACTCTGGTCCGACGGCGGATTCGGGTGAGCGCCGCGGTAGTCCCCTAGCGGGGGCTTGTTGCCCCGGTGGCAGCGTGTCTACCGGTGGTCCCGTGTCGAGGGATGCGGACCGCTGTCCGTCTCAGGCGGGGGAGTTGCGGTGATCGCGGAGTAGTCGGACGGCGGGGTAGCCCGTGATCACACCTAGGACGATGCCCACTTGCATGAGCAGCCAGAATGCAGCGTCGGTGGCCGGTGGCATCGTCTCGGTGAAATGCAGCAACAACATCCAGCCACCCATTCCGAGGTCGAACGCCAGCACGGTCACCGCGGCGGCCCCGAGCGCAGCCGCGACGGACGGCCGACGCGTGTCACGGGCACCGACCGTCGGTGTGACGGCCGAGCGTTCGTACGCGAACAGCATGGCCGTGGCCAGCAGCGCGATGACGATGATCATCACCCAGAGGTCGATTCCGGCGATGGTGAGCCCGGAGGCGATGACCAGCGGCACCCCGATGAGGTGCGCGGCGGCGGACGCGCCACCGCCGGGCAGTCCTGCGGATACACCAGGGGGCGCCTGCACGGCGGTCCTCGCGTCCGAGACGACGCCATCGCGGCCGTGACGGCGGTAGGCAAGCAGGGCGAACGGCCCGAGGTAGAGGCCGGAGGCGATCCACACCAGTTCGGTGGCAACGGTGTGGTGGCGGTGTCCGCGGCGGTAGATATCGTCGGCGATGACGGCCGACGAGATGAGGGCGAGGGTGAGGACCACCCATGCCAGCGGAGTCATCCATGTGGGCAGGGTCGAGCCCATGTCCATGTCCATGTCGAGCCTTTCGTGAGGGGCCTGTCGCCGCGCGTGCGAAAGCGGTGGGGCGAGAGGGAGTGGTGGTGCGGTGAGGACGCAGGGCCAGGTGCGGGGGAGCCCGCAACCGGCATGCGCGAGGTGTGTGTCAGGGAGGGGGCTCGACATCGCGGCCCCAGCGGCCTGTCAGACCCTGCGTACCGTGAGCTGGGTCAACGACAGCACCGTCCAGGGCGGCGAACTGGACTCGGCTGGGACGGGGTGCCCGGGCGTGGGGTGTCGGCCCGTCTGTGCGATGAGCTCGACGCCCGTTCGCGCCAGAGGAACCGGGGCGTTATCGGCGAGCGTGACCGCTTCCATGCACGCATGGGCGTTGCCACAGGTCGTGTCGCCGCAGGCGGTGACGCAGTGGGCCGCGCTGACGGTCGTTTGTGTTCCGACGGCCACGACCGTCAGCTCGGCCGGTGTGCCCGCGGTCGAGGGCGTCTCGGGGGAAACACCCGCCGAGGCGGCCGACGACATGGCCGACGGATGTTGCGGACCCAGTGCGCAGATGGCCGCGACCACGATGACCAGGACGACGAGCGCCCGCCGCGCGAGGCTGGTCGTGACCGACATGAGTCGAGGGTAGCGCCCCGCGGTTGCCGGGCCTTCCAGATGCCACGTGGAGCGACGTGGGTAGTGAAGCGCCTTCGGGAACAGGTGCGAGGAGCTCTGTCAGAGGGCGCCGGTCAGAACTGGGGGGTGCCCGCGCCGGGGAGGAGGTCCAGGCGCCGCAGCAGTTGGGCGTTGGCGGCGACGATGATCGTCGACAGAGACATCAGAATCGCTCCCACCGACATCGGCAGCACGAACCCGATCGGAGCGAGCACGCCGGCGGCCAGCGGCACGGAGAGCAGGTTGTATCCGGCGGCCCACCAGAGGTTTTGCTTCATCTTCCGGTACGCGGCGCGGGAGAGGTCGACGACCGACAGCACCGAGCGGGGGTCGTCACTGGCGAGAATGACTCCGGCCGAGGCGATCGCGACATCCGTGCCGGCTCCGATGGCGATGCCGATGTCGGCGCGGGCGAGGGCGGGGGCGTCGTTGACACCGTCACCGACCATCGCGACCTTCCTGCCCTCGTCCTGCAGGTCCGCCACCCGCTGCGCTTTGTCCTCGGGGCGCACCCCGGCGAAGTAGCGGTCGATACCCAGCTCGCCGGCGACCGAGGCGGCGACCGCGTCGGCGTCGCCGGTGATCATGACCACCTGTATCCCACGGGCGTGCAGGTCGGCCACTGCGGCGCGGGACTCGGGCCGGATCTCGTCGGCCAGTTTCAGTGCTCCGATCACGGCGCCGTCGGCGACGACATGCAGGATGATCGCCCCGTCCTGCCGCCACCGATCGGCCACACCGAGCTCGGAGCGGTTCTCCTGCTCGAGCATCGCCGGACCACCCACCCGTACGGCGGCGCCGTCGACGACCGCGGACACCCCGACCGCAGGGGAGGATCGGAAGTCCTGTGCGGACGGGATATCGAGCCGGCGGCCCTCGGCAGCGGCGACGATCGCGCGGGCCAACGGGTGCTCGGAATCCGCTTCCGCGGCAGCGGCCAGCGCCAGAACCTCCTCGGCGGTGCGCCCGTCCACGGCCTCGACGTCGGTGACGGCGGGTTCGCCGCGGGTGAGGGTGCCGGTCTTGTCGAACAGCACGGTGTCGACGGTGCGCATGGATTCGAGTGCGAGGCGGTCCTTGATCAGGACGCCGCCGCGGGCGGCGCGTTCGGTCGCGATGGACACCACCAGCGGGATTGCCAGGCCCAGTGCGTGGGGGCAGGCGATGACCAGGACGGTGATCGTGCGGACGACCGCGTCGTCGGGGGAGCCGAGGAGGGTCCAGGCGGCCGCGGTGAGAACGGCGGCGCCGAGGGCGAACCAGAACAGCCACGCCGCGGCGATGTCTGCGATGCGCTGTGCTCGCGACGTCGAGTTCTGCGCGTCGCTGACCAGTCGGCGGATCCCGGCGAGGGTGGTGTCCTCGCCAATGGCGGACACACGCACGCGCAGGCCAGAGTCGGTGGCGACGGTGCCGGCGACGACGGTCTCGCTCTCGCTGCGGCGGACCGTCCGGGATTCGCCGGTGATCATCGACTCGTCCATGCTCGCGGCCCCGGAGACGACGACACCGTCGGCAGGGATCCGACCGCCGGGGCGCACGATCACTACATCGCCGACCGCCAACGATCCGGGATCGACCGTGTTGACCTCACCGTCGGCGTCGACGCGCTCGGCCGTGTCGGGCAGCAGTGCGGCCAGAGAGTCCAGGGCCGACGTCGTCTGCGCGAGTGAGCGCATCTCGATCCAGTGCCCCAGCAGCATGATGACGATCAGCAGTGCCAGCTCCCACCAGAAGTCCAGCTGGTGATCGAGCAGACCGACGCTCGCGCCGAGGGAGGAGACGAAGGCGACGGTGATGGCCAACGCGATGAGAAGCATCATTCCCGGTGCGCGGCTGCGGATCTCGCCGAGCGCGCCGGTGAGGAACGGGGAGCCGCCCCACACGAACATGACCGTGCCCAACACTGGGGACACCCACCCGATCCATGAGTATTCCGGCAACGAGTACCCGAGGATCATCGCGAACATGTCCGACGCCGCGATCACCGGAACAGCCAGAACGACCATCACCCAGAACAATCTCCGGAACTGGGCCGCATGATCGCCGTGGCCGCCGTGGCCGCCGGCCATGCCGTGATGGTCCTGATCGTGCGAAGTGTCCGTCCGAACGGTGGCCGGTGATGACTCGATCATGTCAATTCCTCGATCTCGAAAGTGTTGCTGTGCAATGCCTTGTACCGGTCGGCGTGCCCGGAAGTGCCGTGGCCCTACCGCATCTCTGCTGTCGGCTACCCGCCGTGTCCGGTTTCCGTTACATACCCCCAGGGGGTATTCAGATCTGACCATACGCCCCTCGGTCAGCCGTGGGAAGGTGTGCCGTCTCACTCGGACTCGATTCCTGCACCCACCGGATCGTGCAGCTGATGCGATTCCGCACCCTTGTTCAACAACGTCATGCTGATCCTCGCTCAGCGCCCCAGCGCCCCAGCGCCCCAGCGCGACGCAGGTCGCCGGATTCCGGGCATGGCAGGCCCAGGGACGGCAAGTCCGCAAGGGTGAGAAAGCGATCCGCATCTACGGCTACAGCAGCCGCACCGTCACCGAGACCGACCAGGCCACCGGCGACGAGACCACCCGCAAGGTCCCCACCTTCCCGATCCTGTCCGTTTTCGCCCACGACCAGACCGACCCGATCGACGGCCACCCCCAGGCCGAGCAGATCGCCCACCGCCTCACCGGCGACGACCCCGCCGCCATCTACGACCGTGTCCACGCCCTCATGACCTCGCGCGGCTGGACCGTCACCCGCGACCTCATCGACGGGGAGACCAACGGGTACACCACCGTCGACGGGACCCGCCGTATCGTCGTCGACGCCCGCCTCGCACCCGCGCAGGCAGCGAAGACGATGATCCACGAAGCAGCCCACGCCCTCATGCACACCGCCGACACCGTCGCCGCCGAAGACCGGCGCGACCTGCACCGAGGCCGGATGGAGGTCGAAGCCGAATCCGTCGCGTACGTTCTCGCGGGGATCCTCGGACTCGACACCGCCGCCTACAGCGTCGGCTACGTCGCCGGATGGGCTGACGGCAATCTCGACACCGTCACCGACACCGCCCGCGCCGTCCTCGCCGCCGTCCACGAACTCGCCGACGCCCTCGACCCGCAGGTCGACAGCGACACCGACAGCGGCGACACCGCTGCCGCCTGACCAGCACCACCCACCACCGGAAGGAACCCACGTGCCAGCACAAGCATGGGTGACCCTGATCGTCGGCGTCCTCGCCGTCGTCGGGGTCGCCCTCACCATCCGACAACGCACCGTCGCCGACAAACGCGCCCAAGCATGGGACCGCATCACCTGGTGCCTGGACCACACCCTCAGCAAGGACGACGACGAGGCCGAACTCGGCTGGGACGTCTACGCGACCGTCACCGATTCACCTCTCATCACCAAGACAGAGGAGGCAGTTCTGGTCGCTGTAGCAGACCGAGCGATTCGGTCGACGGTGGCGGAACTCGCCGACACAGAGGACACTGACAACCAGAACGAGCAGGAGGACCCGCGATGACCACCACCGAATCACGCGCAGTCGACAAGACACCGCGACCCCGCGTCGCCGCCGCCGCCGCGCGCGCGTCGATCGCGATGCGCGAACGCAGTGGGCGCGAAGTGCCGCAGTGGATCCGTGACGCCGCAGCAGGCAAGCCGACCACAGTGCCGCCCGAACAGTCCTGACCAGCGCACAGACACGCAACAAAGAGGCCCGCACCCCAGGGTGCGGGCCTCTTTCGTGTCCGCAGACGACGCGGATGCCGATGTCGCTACCCGCACGGTTCGGCGGCCGGCGGTCACGGGTGCGATGGCCGGCCCAGCGGGCCGGGCGTAGCTGCGGGCGTGCCCTGATCGGAACTCCGCTGCGCTCCGTCGGAGTGAAAAGCGTCGTTCTTTCGACACATCTGGCTACTCCGATGCTGCGTCACCCGTGCCCGTCTCACCAACACCCGACCTCCGCTGCGCTCCGGCCCCTGCGGGGTCCGAAAACTTCTCAGAACGCCTCCGGCTGAGAACTTTTCGTATCGGCTGCAGGACGCCGTTCCCGTGCGCCGCCTCCTCTGCGCCACGCCAGATGACGGCGAAAGAACGTGGCAGGGCAGAAGGCCAGGTCACCGCAGTCGAGGGAGCGCACCGATGAGCGTCACCACCAGTTTTCAGACCGCAACCATGGGGGCAGTGGGGGAGGCGGTGCTGACCATCCGCACCCACGCGCTCACCCAGATCACCGCCTACACCGCACGTGCGGAGAAGGCAGCGGCGAACCCCGAAGCGTCCACCGAGGCCGCGCACCGCGAACGCGCCGCCTACTGGGCGTGCACCGCACGCGAAGCCGGAGCCACCGAGGCTCAGATCGACGACGCCGAAGCAGCCGGAACGGCGCAGGGCACCGCATGACCACCGCCGTCGCGCGGAGCCGGGGACCACACCACCCGACCAGCACCACCAGAACAGAAAAACACCGGACAGCGCCTAACTGCCCGGTGTCTCACCGAAAACCATATCAAGGAGAGACACCATCATGACCGCAACCATCGACACCACCACCGCGACAACCGAACCCGCCACCGAGCATACCAATCCCGGTGCGCTGGGAACGGTGTTCGCCCAGGTGGACCCCACCACCCTCGACGTCGCCGACAACGTCCGCGACACCGTCGACCTGGACCGGACCCCCGACTTCGTCGCCTCCATCCGCGAGCACGGAGTCCTGCACCCGATCCTGACCGTGCGCCGGGGCGACGGCACCCTCGCCGTCATAGACGGGCAACGGCGCACCCTCGCCGCGATCGCCACCGACACCCCCGTCGTCCCGGTGCTCATCCGCACCCAGGACGGGGACCAGGTCGCCGCCGACACCACCCGCATCGTGGAGCAGATCGTCTCCAACGACCAGCGCGCAGACCTCACCGACGGCCAGCGCGCCGCAGGCGTCGCCCAGTTGCTCGACCTCGGCGTGTCCGTCAAAGAGGTCGCCCAAGCCCTCTCGGTCACGCAGAAGGCTGCGAAGGTCGCCGGTCGGGTCGGCGGCTCCGACGCCGCGCGGGCGGCACTGGACACCGGGCAACTCGACCTCGAGCAGGCGTCGATCATCGCCGCGTTCGAGAAGATGGGCGACGACGACGCCGTCGCGCAGCTCCTCGACGCCGCCGAGAACCGCCCGTACAACTTCCCGCACCTGGCACGCAGGCTCACCGAGGACCGCAAGAACGCACGCGACCGGGCCAAAACGCTGGTGCCGTTCGGGGAGGCCGGTCACCCGGTGCTCACCACCGACCCCGAGGCAGGGGAGGACGTGTGGCACTACGCCGCCGAGATCCGCACCGCCGACGGGGAGCCGGTCGAGGTGGCCGAGCACCCCGACCGGTGGTCGGTGTGGGCCGACCACGTCGAGGCATGGATCGACGCCGAGACCGGCGAGCAGGTCGACGAGGACAGCGTCGACTGGGACGCCGACGGCCCCGACGACACACCCGCAGAGGGCAAGCGCCACCGGAAGACCGTCACCGAAGGGTGGGCATGGGAGACGTCGTACTGGATCAGCGCCGACGACGCCGAGCAGCACGGCTACCAGGTGCCGCAGGCAACCCCCGTGGCCCACGAACGCGCCGCCGCCGGGGTCAACCCCGACGACGCGGCACGCCGCGCCGCCGAAGCAGCCGACGCCGACAAGGCCGAGCGTCGCAGGGTGAAGGCGCTCAACGCCGCAGGTCTCGCCGAGACCACGCTGCGCCGCGAGCACATCAAGGCGCTCCTGACGCGCAAGACCGCGCCGAAGGGCAGCGCCGGATGGGTCGCCGCGACCCTCGCCGGGTCACCCGATCTGCTCACCGAAGGCAAGGCCGGGGAGGTGCTGCGCGAGGTGGTGCCCGGTGCCGACCCGCTCACCGGAATCGCCGACCTGATCGACAAGGCCACCGACGCCCGCGCCCAGGTGCTCATGCTGGCGCTGGTGCTGGCCGCACTCGAAGCCCGCATGGCCGGTTCCGACAAGTCGTGGTGGCGAGCCAGCCCGCAGACCCGGTGGACCCGCGACGGCCTCCCCAGGGGAGCCGCCCGGTACCTGGCGTTCCTGACCGAGCACGGCTACACCACCGGCCCGGTCGAGAAGGTCGTCACCGGCGAGAACACCGCCGAGGACGCCTACACCGAAGTCACCGCCACAAGCGGCGAATGACCCGGTGACCGGTGCGGGTGCCCCACAACTCGGGGCACCCGCACCGCCCACAGTGGGTGTGTTCAGGAGGGTCAGCGGCGCATTTCGCGAACAAAGATCCAGATGAGCCAGAGCCCAGCTGTGAGGCAGAAAAGAATGACGTCGACCAGGAAGTTGACGAGGGTGTACGAGCGACGAGTCTTACGTGCCATGAAGTAGCTCCTAGGAATGTGGGTTCGCGGATAAGCGGGTTTCGCAGTGATGTCCGGTCCTGACGGTCCCCGGCCGGGCGAGGGGGACGCCCCCTCGCGCTCCCCCGAGAAGCGCCGGCCACCGGCGGTGCACCAGTCCGCCACGCGGCCCAGGAGATCAGGTGCCGCGCGGCGAGGGCAGGCCAGTCAGTGAACGGCGTCGAACGCCTCTACGACCGCAGCCGGAATCCGGCCCCGGGCACTGACCTCGTACCCGTTGCCGTTGGCCCACTCACGAATCGCCCGCGTCTGCTCCGGATCACGCTTCGAAGACTTCTTCGAGGCGGCCTCAGCGGCGGCGCGGACAGCAGAGGTGTGCCCACCGCGCTTACGGCCGCCGACCTTCGCCGCGTGCTCGATGTAGTAGCCGAGCGTCTTCCGGAACTCTTTCGCGTTCTTGTCCTTCAGGTCGATCGCGTAATCGACGCCGTCGACGGAGAACTCGATCAACTCCCCGGCGCCGTCGGCGATGATGCTCCCGTCGATGTCATCGGTCAGCTCGACGATCAGATTCTTGGCCACGGTGCGGTGTACCCGTCTTTCCTCGGTGAAACGGTCGACAAATGCCTGCTCACCGTCCCACAACCACACCATCCGGTACCGCGACCGGGCCGGTGTGTCGGCGCGCGGTGTGCCGGCGGAACCACCGCGCCGTCCGGTGCGTCCAACCCGTCATGAACCGTGACGACGACCGCGCCGGCCTCGTCATCGCCGGCGACGGCCACGACCCCGAGGATCCCGATCTGCGCGCCGCGCACGACCACGTCACCGACGTCCTACGCGCGCACCGCCACCTCACCGTCGCCCCCGGGCGACTCCGCGACTGGTACCAATCCATCGACCTGGCCAGGCTCCCTGAAGCGGCCGACCCAGACTAGAACACCTGTTCGATCATTGATAACCTGACGAAGCGGGGCTGAGTGGCGGTCTAACCAACGGTTCGACCCGGGAAGCACTCGGCCCCGCATCACCACCACAGAACAACACCGGGGAGCGCCATGACCCGCGTCGACTGGGCAGAGAACGCCCGCCGCCTGCGTGAACACGCCGCCGCCGACGCCGAGCGGCGCACCGCAGACACCGGCGAAGCCCACAAACCCGACCCCGCCGTCATGCGCATCGCCAGCTCCTGCGACGCCGCCACCTACTGCCCCGACCGACCCAACCCCCGCCTCGAAAAGCAAGTCGCCGCCGCGCTCGCCACCCGGCCTGCAGCCAGCCCCCACACTGGGAACTTCGACCTCAGCAGCAGACCCGGCCACCGACCCGACACCCGCCGGCCCTGACCGCGCACCGGGAACGGACTTGTGGACGAAGACCTGTCGGTCCCCGCCGATACGATCACCGGCTGTGCAAACAGGCGACCGCGTCAAACTCCACGCCCACGGCGTCACCACCTTCGAGATCACCGAACTCGACGACACCCACGCCACCATCACCCCCAGCGAAACCCACGCAGACGCACCCGGCGCCTACCCCTTCCGCATCCTCCGCGCCGGCCTCGTCCCAGCGAACACCGAAGGGCATTGAGCTCGCTCCGCTCGCGCCGCCTGTTCCCAGGCGCTCCGCGCCTCACAGCGGCATCCGCCCTCCGGGCGCACGGCCGACACAGACGCCCCCGTTGCGCGTCAATATCTGTTGACGACTAGCAACCGTCAACATACGCTGACGGAATGGCCTTCGACCGGTACCTCGACCAACGCGAACTGTTCCAGGAATACAGCAGCTACAGCGACGCCCACGAACTCGCCGCCGCAGCTCGCCGCATGACCGAACGAGGCGACGACCGAGCCGCCATGATGACCGAAAGCGCACAAAACGCGTTGTCCGGCAACACCATCACCGACGAGGACGCACTCGCCGTCAACGCCCACATCTCACAAGGACTCCTTCGGCAACGCCACGACATCGTCACCCGACTCCGAGAACAAGACCCACCCATGTCCTGGACCCGAATCGGTGAACTCCTCGGCATGAGCAAACAAGCCGCCCACCGCTGGCACACCCGCGGCTACCTCAGACCCACCACCGACAACCCGTCAACACATGCTGACGAGCAGAACTGACGACGGCGGGGCACCGCTGAATCACACGCTCGGTCGACCCTTCGCAGCGTTGATGGACCGCGCACGCTCCAGTGCAGCAGACTTACTCGGCCTGTAAAGATCCGTGAGCGTCAACTCGACATGCTCGATCGCATCGATGATCTCTTGGAACGTCACGTCATCCTCGTGCGTCGCGACGTTTCCCATCCACTTCGTCGCCAGCAGCAATTCGCTCAACTCCGGATGCGTCTTCCCGAACTTCGTCAACCGGGCATCGAGCGAGAGTCGACCCTTCTTACCGGTGTCTCCACGTGTCGGAATCTCCTGTTCGTTCATCAACTCCTCGACACCCTTACGCAACGCCGTCATCGCTGCGGCACGATCCGACCACAGCAACGCATCCACGCGCCGCAGCTCACGATCCACCGAGGCGGGAAACTCCTCGTGATGATCGAACACCTCCACCGGCGGAAAGAAGTTGCGAACCGCGAGAATGTCCACGTAGTCGTTTCCCTGGTCGTACAACTCGGGGGGGCCGAACCTCGACCTCCATGTCACCGACCGCGTAGACAACTCCTCTGCACCCAGAGACGTTGCACGACAGAACAGCTGAAAACGTTCCAACAATTTCGGCGTGGTTCACATGTGGATAGTCGAAGTCCTCCGGATGGTCGTACCTCACGTCATCTCGAAGCCGACCGTGGCGATCGACCTTCTTCGGGATAACCAGCACACCCCGGTGGCACACAGGGCACACGATCGAGGGCCAGGATTCCGCGTCGAACCACCCATTCTCCAGTTGCGACACAAAACTTTTCATACGGGCAGACTTCTTTCGATTCGGCTGACGGCCATCGTAACCAGTCGTCAACATACGCTGACGCTGCCCGTTGGGGCTCGTCGTGCGAAAGATCAGCGCTACCGCGACCCGCGGTACGTGGTCGATTCCCGTCGCTCCCGCACAGTCGGCCACCGGCGTGTCCGGGTGGGAGGTGGCAGCTCGGGGGAGTGGCCGGCGGTTCCTGGTCGCAGGCCGGCCGTGACCGTCCGGGCGTGGGCCACCCTGCGGGCGTCCGCCTAGTGGAGCTCCGCTGCGCTCCGCACCCTGGAAGAGCATTCGTTCTTGCGACACATCTGGCTACTCCGATGCTGCGTCACCCGGGCCCGTCTTACCAACACCCGACCTCCGCTGCGCTCCGGCCCCTCGGGGGTCCGAAAACTTCTCAGAACGCCTCCGGCTGAGAACTTTTCGTTCTCGGGTGCTGGACGCCGTTCCCGTGCGCCGCCTCCTCTTCGCCACGCCAGATGACGGCGAAAGAACGTGGTGAGGGCAAGGGCCCGAGCCGCACGCACGAGTTCCGGAAGGAAGCACCAGTCATGCGCGCACAGCACCCGTCCACCGCAGACGAGATCGACATCCTCGTCCACAAGCAGGGCGCCCCCAAGATCCGCCGCACCGTCAAACGAGCCAGCGCCCGCTACGACCGCCGTAACGCACGCCGCGCACTCCGATCCTGACCGTCCCCCAGTCACACACCACCCACCCGAAAGGTTCACCATCATGACGCAACCCCGCATCACCCTCACCAGCGCAGCCCAGGTCATCGCCGCGATCCCCGCAGCCCTGCGGCACGTCCCCACCGAGTCCATCGTCGTGCTCGCGTTCACCGGCAAGATCCTCACCTTCGCCGCCCGGTTCGACCGCGTCGACGTCGTCACCCAGGCGCACAAGATGAACGACGTATTGCGTCGCCACGGCGTCGAGTCGGTCGTCGTCGTCACCATCGCAGATCGACCCGGCAAGAAAGCGGCCGCCGTCGAGAACCTGGTCATCGCCGGAATCCTCGCCACCGCCGTCGAGGTGATCGGCACCTACTGGGTTCCCACCCTCGCCGGACCGGCCACCGCACAGGACCTCGACACCCTCGCCACGTTCGACGTCGACCCCATCGCGTCCGAAGTGGCCGCCAGCACCGTCGAAGCCGGAACGGCCATCGAGGGCAGCCGCACAGCGATCGGCAACCGCTACGCCCACGCCGAGGAGGTTCGCCCGGCCGAGCACGCCGACGCCGCGCAGGTACTCGAGGACCTGGCCGCAGTCGTCTACGCCGACGAGCTGCCCGACAGTGGCCTCATCGCCCGCACCGCAGCCGTCATCACCGCACTGCCCGTCCGCGACGCGATGTTCCGGCTCCCGCTCTACGGCAGCACATCCGCGCACACCGTCATGGCCACCATCGCCCGCCACACCCGCGCAGAAGCCCGCATCCAGGCCCTCAGCATCGCCGGGTGGCTCTGCCACCGCGCCGGAGACGGAGCAGCCGCCAACATCGCCTACGACGCGGCAGAGGACGAAGCGACCAGCGTAGGCATCGCCACCCCGTCGATGCTCCGCCTACTCCGTCAGGCACAAGATGCCGCCATGAACCCCGCCGAGATCCGGACCCTCGACGTCGACGCCGAAACCGTCCGCGCCACCACCGGGGCGCACCTCCCCGGGGCACCCGACCGGGACTAGAGCACGGGCCGGGCGGCTCCCGCAGCCAGCGGGGGACGCCCGGCCACCGGCGGGGGTAGCCGGCGATCGGGCATCGAGCCCTCACACCGACCTCGACGCACCCACCACCGAGCGGACCTGTCGCCACCGAGCGGGGCCGGCCACCGCGATCACAGGTCGGGCATGTCCTCCGGCACCCACACCACATCCACAGCGCCCGGGGTAGCGGCACGGGGCAGCGTCTCCTCGACAGGCACCCCCGACACCATCGCCTCGACCGCCAGATCCGACGGTGCACTCCGATCCAACGCCATCGCCACCAAATCCGACTCCACACGCGAATACGTCATCCCGCGATCCTAGACTCTCGCCGCGAAAAAACCCGCCAGTGACGAGAAAAAGCGCAATTCACGGACCCGTCGAAACGGGATCGAAGGATATTCCCGAACGCCGCCATATCGGTTGCAGCGCAATAGAAAAGCCCGGTGCATCGTTACCGAACAAATACCGTACAGCGGTGGAAATAAACCCGTTCGTGAAATAGAATGGAACCACTCCACCGAATAGTCGAAAGGCGTGAGCCATGTCCGGAATCACCGTCTACACCAAGCCCAACTGCCAGCAGTGCCGGGCGACGTTCCGGGCACTCGACAAGGCCGGCCTCGACTACACCGCCGTCGACATCAGCGTCGACACCGAAGCCCGCGAATCTCAATCCGTCTGTCAACAAGTAGAGGTGTCGACCGCGGCCTGACCGAACCTCGCAATCCACCACCGATCCGAAGGAGAACCCACTCCATGGCGCACCTCGCGTTTGACCACCAGCCCGACCACGACTTCATCGCCGCCCAGATCGAAGCGGACCTCGCCGCCGAAACCACCAGTGCCGTCGTCATCCACGGCCCCTGGACCACCCACCCGGCCGCCGACTACACCGACGCCCGGTAAGGCAGGGAACACGTCATGAGCGCACTACGGGCCGTCCCCGAACCCGAGCAGAACCCGAGCGACCCGGTCCTCGACCTCGCACCCGACGCCGCAGACCCCGGCGTCGACACCAGTGACGGTCTCGACCCGCGGACCGACCCGGAATCGTTGACCCTCTGCGCGCTCATGTGGTCCGTCGACACCGCCGCCGCCGCCCGCGTCACCGAGGCCCTGGTGCCGGCCGACTTCGCCGAGCCCGCCTACGCCGAGTTGTTCGCTGTCATCGCCGACCTCGTCACCACCGGGCAGCCGCACGATCCCGCCTCCGTCGCTGCTGTCCTGCACCGAGCCGGGGGAGGGCAGAAGGACGCACCGCTGCGCCGAGCGTTGGCCGACGTCGTCACCGCCGACACCACCGGATCGTCCGCCGCCGTGCACTACGCCGACATCGTGCTCTCCCAGTCCTACCGGCGAAGCTTCCACGTCACCGGGCAGCGACTCATCCAGGCCGCCGAACAAGGCCCCGAGGACGAACTGTTCGACTACATGGTCGAACTCGGTACCGCACAGCGGGCAGCGTGGAAGCGGCTCAACACCTTCCGAGTAGGAGGAGTGCACGCATGAGGACTGGATCCGCCATCGATGAACGCTATTTCGCGGCCGACGGAACGCTCACTACGGTTGGGCTCGAGAGTGGTCGGTGGCTCGACGCTGAGCGGGCCCGCGGTGTGAACTGGGCCGAGCTCGCGGACGAACTCGAGGTGCATACCCGCGTCGCCGAACATCTGTACCGCACATGGTGCGGCACGGGTGACGGAACAGCCGGCGATACGCAGTGCTCGCTGTTCTGACGTGCGACCGTCAGAAGGGCGTATTTGATGAGATCGAACGCAGAGGTGCTGTCCCGAACCGCATGTAGTACACCGGATGCCGCGAGTGGTCCGCGCGCGGACCGCTCTGCGGTAAGAGAAGCCGTCGACGATCAGGCGAGCGCGAGGAACAGCTTCTCGAGTTCCGCTTCGGTCATGGGTTCCTTGTCATCGGCGGTGGCACCTGTCATGCACTCACGCAGTCCGGTGGCAACGATCTTGAACCCCGCTTTGTCGAGTGCGCGGGAGACGGCGGCGAGTTGGGTGACGACGTCCTTGCAGTCGCGGCCGTTCTCGATCATCGAGATGACCCCGGTGAGTTGGCCGTTGGCGCGTCGGAGTCGGTTGAGTACCAGTGCGATGCTGTCGTCGTCGCCGATCATGGTGGTGCCCCTGTTCAGTGGTGTCGATGGTATCTGCCATAGTACCCCTGGGGGCATATGAGCTGTCGGTATGCGTGCCGCGGTGTGGGACCTGTGGTCAGTGTTCGGTGTCCAGGCCCAGTTCTGCGGCGTGGTCGTAGTCGTCGTCGATGAGGACGACGGTCCTGTCGGCGCGGTCGAGGATCGACGCGGCGATGGATGCCCGGTATCCGGAGGCGCAGTGGACCCAGATTTCACCTGCCGGTATCTCGTGGTGTCGTTCGGCGAGTTCGGGGAGGGGGATGTTGACGGCGCCGTGGATGTGGCCGGCGTCGTACTCTTCGGATTGGCGGGTGTCGAGGACGACGAGGTCATTGTCGTTGCGTCCGAGGGTGTCTCGCAGGCCGGCGAAGTCGACTGTTCCGTAACTGCGGACGGGGTGGTCTCCGGTGAGGTCGGTGATGTCGCCGACCGCGGACCCGGACGGTGAGTCGATGCCGATACGTGCGAGTTCTCGGGTCGCGGTGAGGATGTCGTCGGCGGTGTCGCCGATGAGGGTGAGGGGTGCGCCCCACTGGTAGAGCCATCCGAGGTAGGTCACGAAGCTGGAGGACAGCTCGAATCCGAGGCTGCCGTCGAGGTGACCGGCGGCGAACGCGGTGCGCGAGCGCAGGTCGACGACCCATTCGCGGGCCTCGATGCGCCGGCGCAGCTCCGCCGGGTCCACCGGTGTCGGCATGGACAGGTCGACGGGGGCGGGGCCGGCGGTGTTGATGACGCCCATGTGGGCGTAGTAAGCGGGGTAGGCGGCGAGGCCGTCGATGAGGGTGTCGACGTAGGTCTGCTCGTCCTGGGTCAGCGCGGGGTTGGCGCTGCGTTGTTCGCCGATGGTGGAGGACTCGCCGCTGGTGGGGGTGGCGGAGCAGAAGCTGCCGAATCCGTGTGTGGGGTATACCTCGGTGTCGGCGGGCAGTTCGTCGGCCAGTCGGCGCACCGAATGGAACTGGGCGTGGGTGAGGTCGTGGGTGTGTTCGGATCCGAGCAGGTCGGTGCGCCCGGTGGACCCGTAGAGCATGGAACCGCCGGTGAACACGGCGATCGGGGTGCCGTTCGTGCCCCGCAGGACATAGCTGACGTGATGGTGCGTGTGTCCGGGTGTGTGCATCACCTGCATGAACAGCGGGTCCGCGTCGACGACTTCGCCGTCGACGACGGCGCGCCGCTCGAAGCCGACCGGGTCGCCGTCCGGCACGACGTACTGCGCACCGGTCGCGCGGGCGAGTTCGAGCCCGCCGGTGACGTAGTCGTTGTGGATGTGCGTCTCGAACACGTGGGTGATGCGAGCGTTCTTCTCCCGAGCGAGGGTCTCGATGCGGTCGATGTCGCGTTGGGGGTCGACGACCAGGGCGATGCCGTGGTGGCTGATCAGGTAGCTGCGATCGCCCAGGCTCGAGGTCTCGATGATGGCGATGTCGGGGGTATCGGCGGTGCTCATGGGTGCTCCTTGTCGTTCGGGTGGTCAGCTGACGATGGTGCGTGCGGCGTCGATCAACACGTATCCGGCGACGGCGAGCACCAGGTACGCGAACCAGTTCCTCAGGCGGTCGGCGTTCACCCGGTCGGCCCAGCGGCCGGCGACCAGTGACCCTGCGATCGCCGCCCCGGCGAACGTCGCGGTGAGGGCCCAGTTGCCGCCGAGCCCGTCGGTGTGGGATACCAGTCCTGCTGCGGAGTTGGCGACGATCACCACCAGCGACGTCCCTACAGCGACGGTCATCTCGATGCCGAGCAGCAGCACCAGCGCCGGGATGATGAGGAAACCCCCGCCGACACCGAACAGGCCCGTCAGCACACCGACGGCGAAGCCGGTGGGGATCGACCGTGGGGCGCAGCGTCGCCAGTCGATCCCCGAGGTGCCTGTTCGGCAGGCGGTGCCGAGAGAGGCGTCGCCGCGGAGCATGCGTACTGCGGCCGCGATCATGACCAGCCCGAACCCGACCAGCACCAGCGACTCGGGCAGGTGCCGGCCGACGGCGCTCCCGAGGAAGGTCCCCACGATGCCGGTGCCGGCGAAGATCGCCGCGAGTCGCCACTCGATCAGCCGTGCCAGGATCTTCGGGACGGCCCCGGTCAGGGACGCCAGTCCGACGACGAGCAGCGACACCGGGATCGCCTCGGCCAGCGGGAGATGCAGGGCGTAGACGAGAACGGGTACGGCCAGGATGGACCCTCCACCGCCGAGCAGTCCCAACAGGACCCCGATGACGGCGCCGAGGACCAGCCCCAGTGCCAGCGTCATCGGTTCCGGGTGTCCCCGTCGCCGCCGAGGGCGGTGATCGCAGCGCGGAGCTTGGTCGCGGCGTCGCGCGCGACGTCGCCGAGCGCCGGTTCACCGGTCGCCTCGACCATGATGTCGGGGTTCATCGCGTCGACGATGATCGCGCCGGTGTTGTCCGGGTCCTCGCGGACGACGACGTTGCAGGGAAGCAGCAGGCCGATCTGGCGCATGACGCCGACGGCGCGGTGGGCCAGCGGCGGGTTGCACGCGCCGAGAATCAGGTAGCGCTCCATCTCCTCACCGAGTTTGGCCTTGAGGGTGGCCTGCATGTCGATCTCGGTGAGCACACCGAAACCCTGCTCCGCCAGAGCGTCTCGGGTGCGCTGGACGGCGGTGTCGAAGTCGGTGCCGGTCAGGGTGGTGGTCAGGGCGATGCTCATGAGGGTGGTTCCTTTCGTCGGCGGTGCACTCGTTCAGGGGGTGGAGACGTCCGGTGTCGTGGGGAGGGTTACCCGCGGTCGGCGGCGCGAAGACTGCGCGCCCCGATCCGGCGCAGCAGCAGGCTCGCCGGGCACCACCCGACCGCAGCGTAGAGGGCCAGGTTCGCAGCGGCGAACGCGCTGAGTAGCCGCCAGTACGGCGACACGGTCTCCCCGAGGACCAGCCCGGCGGCGACGACGATGCCGGCCAGCGCTGGCACCGAGCGTTCGATCGGCCAGCCGGTGAAACCGGCGGGAACGCGGGCGGGACGGACAGTGGTGGTCATGAGTGTCCTTTTCCGGTCGTGGGGTGTCAGTGCGAAAAGCTGATGGACGGGAGAGCCTTGCGGAGCCAGACGGGTGACCACCAGGCGGCGGAACCGGTCAGTCGGAGCAGGACGGGCAGCAGGATCAACCGGATGAGCACCGCGTCGAGAAGCACGGCGACACCGAGGATGATGCCCATCTCCTTCGGCGGGAGCGGGTCTGCGAGGGCGAAGGTGAAGAACACCGCCACCATCACCGCGGCCGCGGCGAAGATGACCCGACCCGAGTGGGCGAGACCGTCGATCATCGCCGTCGTCGCGTCGCCGGTGCGCTCGTAGTGCTCCTTGGCGGTGGCGAGGAGGAACACGGTGTAGTCCATGGCGATGGCAAAGATCATCGCGAAGAAGAACACCGGTCCCCACCCGTTCAGGAAGCCCTGCGGAGTGAAGCCGAGCAGCGAGGCGCCGTGCCCGTCCTGGAAGATCAGCTTCGCGACGCCGAACGCGGCGGCGGTGG
>NZ_JABUEI010000014.1:0-78994 GCF_019836145.1 Rhodococcus sp. BP-241
GGTGGGACGGGGGTGGCGGAGCGGCTACCATGACGGGGCGGACGAGTTGGCCGGGCGGCCGCGGCACGGAGAACTGACGACCGGCGTCGTCAAGCTTCGAGCCGAGGAAAGTCCGGACTCCACAGAGCAGGGCGGTTGCCAACAGCAACCCGAGGCGACTCGCGGGACAGTGCCACAGAGAAGAGACCGCCGACCGGTCCTCGGATCGGTCGGTCAGGGTGAAACGGTGCGGTAAGAGCGCACCAGCACCCCGGGTGACCGGGGTGGCTCGGTAAACCCCGCCCGGAGCAAGATCGAAGGTCGCACCGCCGTTCGCGGTGGTGCGTCTGCGCAGGTGTTCGAGGGCTGCTCGCCCGAGCCTGCGGGTTGATCGCTCGAGGTACCCGGCGACGGTGTGCCCAGATGGATGGTCGCCACCCGGGATTCGTCCCGGGGACAGGATCCGGCTTACACGCCGACTCGTCCGCGCACACGACCAGCACGGACCGCTACGTCGGAGGGCGGACTAGAACATACGTTCGATGTCCTCTACAGTGAGTCTCGGCGGGCCGGCGGTAGGAAACTACGGGAAGCGTCGGCCCGCCGCCACGTATCGAGTCCTCCTGAACGACGAAAGGCCCCGTCCTCGATGAGGGCGGAGCCGTTCGTGAGCAGAGTGGATCAGATGGGGTCGACCACCAGCAGGGTGGCCCAGTACGTCGCGGCGTCATGGCCCATCAGCGGCAACAGTTGATCGAAGAGAAGGGTCGACATGTCGTACTCCTATCGGGTGCGTGGTCCGGCTCCGGTCCGGCGTGTGTACCCGGACATGCGAGAAGTGTAACGCGGCCGCTGGTCCCGCGGTGTGTGCGGTCGGCGCGTCGCCGACCGTGAATCACGAGGCCGCAGAACGCGAAGTCTGTTCCGTCGGGGCGGATCTGGGGCACACTGTCGATCATGAGTGACGACGACGATCAGTGGTACTTCCGTATCAGCGACAAGGCTGTCGTGCAGGGCAAGGAGGCCGGTGCGATGGACCGCATGGGCCCCTACCCCGACAGGGCCACCGCCGAGCGCGCCCTCGAGATCGCCGCGGAGCGTAACAAGGCCGCGGACGACGCCGACGACACCTGGTCTTCGTGACCGCATCGGCGCGCTCGTGACCGCGTCGGTATCGAGGCGGGCCGTTGCGCCTCGGGTCGACGGTGTCGACTTCTCGGCTGTGCGCGCCGAGTTCGACCTGCCGACCGGGTACCCGCCCGACGCGGTCCCGGTGGCGGACTCTCGTCCGACGCGGCGCGACGCGACCGACCTGGAGTTCGTGACCATCGACCCGCCCGGGTCGATGGATCTGGACCAGGCTCTCGTCGTCCACCGCACCGACGCGGGTTTCCGCCTGTACTACGCCATCGCCGACGTCGGTGCGGTCGTCACGCCGGGAAGCGTGCTGGACGAGGAGGTGCGCCGCCGTGGACAGACGCTCTACCTCCCGGACGACAGCGTGCCGCTGCACCCTCGGCAGATGTCCGAGGATTCGTCGTCCCTCCTGCCGGACCGGGTACGGCCGGCCGCGCTGTGGACCATCGACACCGACCCCGCGGGGACGGCGACGTCCTGGCACGTCGAGCCGGCGACGGTGCGCTCACGGCAACGGTTCACCTACGCCGAGGTGCAGTCGGCTGTCGACTCCGGCACCGTGCATCCGTCGCTGACGGCGCTGCAGGATCTCGGTCGGGCGCGGCGGGCCCTCGCGGTCGAGCGCGGAGCCATCGAGCTCGCGCTGCCCGAACAGGAGGTCGTCGCCGACGGTTCCGACCGCGGCGGATGGCGCCTCGAGATCGCGCCGCGCACCGAGGCCGACGCGTGGAACGCCGAGATGTCCCTGCTCACCGGAATGTGCGCCGCCGCGATCATGCTCGAGGCGAAGGTCGGCATCCTGCGCACTCTCCCGCCGCCGGGCGCGTCGGACGTCGAGGCACTGCGGGCGGTGGTGCGGGCACTGGGCCTGCAGTGGCCGACCGGTGCCTCGCCCGGCCAGGTTCTTGCCGGCCTGGACCCGGCGGCTCCCACGACTCTCGCCGTGATGACCGAGGCGACCACGCTGTTGCGCGGCGCCGCGTACGTCGCCTTCGACGGTGAGACACCCGAGGAGCCGGACCATTCCGGGATCGGTGGCCCGTACGCCCACGTCACCGCGCCGTTACGTCGGCGCGTCGACAGGTACGCCACCGAGGTGTGTCTCGCTCACTGTGCCGGAACCGCTGTCCCCGACTGGGTGCTCGCCGAGTTCGCAGAGCTGCCCGACGCGATGCGGCGCAGCGATTCGCTGGCGTCGAAGGTGGACCGTGCGTGTATCGACCTCGTCGAGGCCAGGGTGCTGGCGGACCGCGTCGGCGACACCGTCTCGGCCGTCGTGCTGCGCGGACGAACCGACAAGCGGCCCGCCGAGGTCTTCGTTCCCGAGTACACCGTCGTCGGCCGGTGTTCGGGAGACCCGGCCGAGGGCACGACCGTCACCGTGCGGGTGGGGCCGGTGGACGTCGCGACCCGGCGAGTGGAGTTCTCGGTCGGGTAGGCCGGAGGCCGGTCGTCGGGTAGGCCGGAGGCCGGTCGTCGGTGGTCGGGTAGGCCGCTCAGGTTGTCAGCCGAGCGAGGCTGCGCGGCGCCGCAGCTTCGTCCACGCGCGGGGGAGCGGCTCCAGCGCGTCCGCGCTGTCGTGTCCCTCGTTCGCGTACAGGACACCGAAGGTGAAGGTGTCCTCGCCTCGCTCGGCCGCGGAGGCGGCTTCGGTCAGGATCGTGGCGCGCGACACCGCACTGTCCTGGACGTCGCCGAGGACGGACTGCACCTTCTTCGCTGCCTTCGCGACGTCGGCGGCCGTCGTGCGTACTGCTCCGTCCGAGAGTGCGCCCGCCGCTGCCTCGGCCGCGTAGCGCAGCTTCTTGGCGTTCTTGCGCACGTCGTGCAGAGCCTCGGCACGCTCGTCGCCGGTGAGCGCGGCCGCGTGAGCCTCGGCTCGGGCGATCGTGCGGTACTGGCCGCGAAGCACCTTCCGGAAGACCTTGTCCGCGCGGCCGTCCGACGGACCGACGGTGGGTGCTGCCAGGAGTGCATCGAGTGCGTCGAGCAGGGCGAAGTAGCGCTCGCCGCTCAACTCCCGCACGATCTCCTCGTGCGCGAGCGTGTACAACCGTCGCTGGGTGCCGACGAGGGTCTCGACCACGGGACCGCGCACAGCGTCGGACGGCAGCGCCGAGAGCGACGCGTCGTAGCGGGCCGCCAGCACCTCGGCGTCGCGAGCGGTGCCGAGAATGTCGGCGAGCCAGGACAGTTCGCCACGGACCGCGTCGACGGACGGTCGGTCGAGCAGGTCGCGGTAGGACCGCAGCACGCTGCGCAGTCGCCGCGTGGCGACGCGCATGGCGTGCACCGCGTCGTCGTCGTTCTCCCGCACACGCGGATCCGCCGCGAGGAGAGCGGACACGTCGGTGGCCAGGGCGGCGAGCAGCGCGGACCCGGCGGTGCCGTCGGGCGTGGCATCGCCGGTCCGGAGATCCGCCAGGCGGGATCCGAGCGCCCGTGCGAGCTTCGACGGTGAGGAACCGGGGTCGGCGCCGTGGGAGAGCAGGTAGGTGCTCACCTTCTCCAGGGTGCGGCGGTCACCGTCGATCAGCTCCACCTCCCATTCACGCCAGCGAACAGTGGTGTCGTCCAACAGGTTCCGGGCGGTGACGGTGTCGTCGCACAGCTCCGCGGCGGTCTGGTGCCGCTTCGTGGCCACTACGGTGACGATGCGGCGGGTCTCGATGCTCGCGACGGGCACGAGCGGTTTGCCTCGCACGTGCGCCGTCACACGATCGGCGACCTCGGCCGGCACGCGAGCGGTGTTGCCGCCCGCGGACAGCGGGCTCCGCAGCTCGAGACGCTCGTCGGACGAGACGGGCATCTTGATGTGCCATCCCGCGTCGGAGCTTCCGGTCCGTCGACGCACCGTGATGCGTCGACGCGCCAGGTCGAGATCCGGGGTGTCGAAGTACGTGGAGACCGGGTGTGTCAGCTCCGGCGCGGACGCGGACACGATCGACTTCGCCCCCGTGAGCTCGGGAACCGGCGTGTCCATGCCGACGTCGAACTTGGCCTCGATCTCCGTGTGCGCATCCGCACCACCTGAACTCATGGTGACATCTTTACCACCTGCAGGTGAACGGCCGGTTCGTCAGCGGCGGAAGGAGTCCGTCGCTTCGACGAGGTGATGGATGATTCCCGGTTCCGCGGCGGAGTGCCCGGCGTCGTCGACGATGTGGAGTGTCGACGACGGCCAGGATCGATGCAGATCCCAGGCGCTCGTGGCCGGGCACACCACGTCGTAACGGCCCTGCACGATGACACCGGGGATGTGGGCGATGGAGTCCATGTTCGCCAGCAACTGATTCTGTTCCAGGAACCCCTGGTGCACGAAGTAGTGATTCTCGATGCGCGAGAACGCGAGTGCGAACCGTGCCTCGGAGTTCTGCTCCACGCGTTCCGGTTTCGGGAGCAGGGTGCTGGTGGCGCCCTCCCACGTGGACCACGCGACCGCCGCGTTCAGCGCGGTCTCCGGGTCGGACGAGTGAAGGAGTCGGTGGTAGATCTCCACGGGGTCGCCGTCGCGCTCCGCCGCCGGGATCGGGGCGAGAAACTTCTCCCACAGTTCTGGGAAGAGGTGTCCTGCGCCGCCGCGGTAGTACCAGTCGATCTCCGACTCACGCAGCAGGAAGATGCCGCGCAGCACCAGTGACGTGACGCGGTGCGGGTGCGCCTGGGCGTACGCGAGCGACAACGTCGATCCCCACGACCCGCCGAACACCGACCACGTGTCGATGCCGAGATGCTCACGCAGGACCTCCATGTCGGCGATGGAGTGTCCGGTGGTGTTGACGGAGAGATCGGCGCCGTCGGCGACGTGCGGCGTGGACCGACCGCACCCGCGCTGGTCGAACAGCACGATCCGGTAGGCCTCGGGATCGAAGTAGCGACGCTGATCGGGACCCGTGCCGCCGCCCGGTCCGCCGTGCACGAACACCACCGGAGTGCCGTCGGGGTTGCCGCTGACCTCGAAGTGGAGGTGCTGCCCGTCGCCGACGTCGAGCATCCCCGAGTCGTGCGGGTCGAGTTCGGGGTAGAGGGACCGGCGCGCCGTCATCGTCACAGCCCCACGAGGCCCGACGCGAGATCGGGAATCTCGAGGATGTCGACGACCTGGCTCCGGACGTCCGAGCACGCGTCGGTCGCGGCCGTGTCGACGATCCCGCGGTTCTGGATCACCGCGGCGTTCAGTCCGTAGCGTGCCGCCCACGTCTGCACCAGGATGTTCAGGCCGCCGCGGCCCACGGTCGGGCCCTGCACGCGCCAGTTCGACAGCTGTGCCTCGAGGTCGGTGCACAGCGACTGAGCCTGATCCTCGGACACCGTCGGGGTGGCCGCAGCCGCCGACGTGGTCGTCGTGGGAGCGGCCGTCGTCGTCGACGCAGTGGTGGTGTCCGTCCCGCCTGCGCACGACGTCAGGGTCACGGTCGCTGCTGCCAGAACACCCGCCGCGGCGAGTCCATGTCGCATCATCATGGCCCCGAGTGTGCCACCCGGGTGCTTCCCCGACCGGCTCGCCCGCGTCGCTCGCCAGGGGTCGCAGTCCTAGAAGCTGTGCTCCTGCGCGGGGAAGGCCCCCGACCGCACCTCGGCGGCGTAGTTCGACGCCGCGGCGCGCAGCTGGTCGCCGACGTCGCCGAAACGCTTGACGAACTTGGCGGTGCGACCGCTGGTGAAACCGGCCATGTCCTGCCAGACGAGAACCTGGGCGTCGCACTCCGGACCGGCACCGATGCCGACGGTGGGGATCGTCAGCTTGCGCGTCACCTGGCCGGCGAGATCGGCGGGCACCATCTCCATGACGACGGCGAAGGCGCGAGCCTCCTGGACGGCGATGGCGTCGGCCACGAGCTGCTCGGACGCGTCGCCGCGGCCCTGCACGCGAAAACCACCGAGGCCGTTGACGCTCTGCGGGGTGAAGCCGATGTGCGCCATCACGGGGATACCGGCGGCGGTGATGGCGGCGATCTGCGGGGCGACACGCTCGCCGCCCTCGAGCTTGACCGCGTTGGCCTGGCCCTCGCGCATGAAGCGGACAGCGGTCTCGACGGCCTGCTGCGGAGAGATCTCGTAGGTGCCGAACGGCAGGTCGGCGACCACGAGTGCATTGGGGGCGCCGCGGACCACGCCGCGGACCAGGGGGATGAGCTCCGCGATGTCGATGTGCACCGTGGTGTCGTAGCCGTAGACGACATTGGCGGCCGAGTCGCCCACGAGCAGGACGGGGATGCCGGCCTCCTCGAAGATGCGCGCGCTCGAGTAGTCGTAGGCGGTGAGCATGCTCCAGCGGTCGCCGGAGGCCTTCATCGCCTGCAGGTGGTGGGTGCGGGTCTTGCGGCCCGTGGGTGCGGATCCGTACAGCGGGGTCTCAGCAGCAGACATCGAGCGTCCCTTTCGTCCTCGAGGCCCGCTCGGCGGGTCCCCGGGTAGAGGTGATGACGGGTTCAGTCTGCCACCGCCGGGTTCCGCGGCACGAGTGCGCTTGGTCACACACGACGCCGTGCCACCATCGAGAGGTGTCCTCACGTCGCGCGTCCGTCCGTCTCGCCGTCTCCCTCTCGGTTCTCGCAGTGCTGGCCGCGGCGTGCGGCTCCGATGTCGGCGGCACTCCCACCGACGACGAGGGTGGGTCCGTGCCCGTCACGACGACGGAGACGCGTGCCGATCAACCGTCGACGCTGGACGCCTTTCGGGCGCAGCGTGTCACGTGGGGATCGTGCGAGGGATTCGTGACCGACGGGTCCGAGCTGGACCCGAGCCTGCAGTGCGGCCGGGTGACCGTGCCGATCGACTACGACGATCCCGCCGGGCCCACCGCCTCGCTGGCGCTGTCCCGGTCGGCGGCGACGGGGGAGAAGGTGGGCTCGATGCTCGTCAATCCGGGCGGACCCGGCGCATCGGGCCTCTCCACCGCGACCGTGGCGCGGGGTACCGCCGTCGAATCGTCCTTCGACGTCATCGGATTCGACCCTCGGGGCATCGGTGCGTCGGTGCCGGCGGTGCGCTGCGACACTCCGCGGGAGTTCGACGCCGAGCGTGCGGACAACGACGTGGACACCTCGCCCGCCGGCATCGCCGAGACCGAGAAGGAGAATCAGGACTACGCCGCGCGGTGCGCCGAGCGCAACGATCCGGTGTTGCTCGAACACCTCACGTCGGCCGACGTCGCGCGGGACATGGACGTCGTCCGGTCGGTGCTCGGCGACGATCAGCTGACGTATCTCGGATTTTCGTACGGGACGCGGCTGGGCTACACCTACGCCGAACTCTTCCCCGAGAACGTTCGCGCGATGGTGCTCGACGGCGCTCTCGACCCCGCTGCGAACGCGGCCGACGAGGTGGTCGCCCAGGGCGCAGGCTTCCAGTCGGTGTTCGACGCCTTCGCGGCCGACTGCGCGGGGCGGTCCGACTGTCCACTCGGTACCGACTCGGCGGGAGCCGTGCGTTCCTTCCGGGCCCTGGTCGATCCGTTGGTGGACCGGCCCGCGAGCACCGAGCTCACCGGGCCGGAGGGTGCCCGCTCGCTGAGCTACGACGACGCCGTGACCGGAGTGCAGCAGGCGCTCTACAGCACCGAACTGTGGGGACCGTTGCGGCGCGGACTGACTCAGCTGGAGAACGGTCAGGGCGACATCCTGCTCTCGCTCGCCGATCTCTACAACGGGCGCCTGAGCGACGGCACGTACAGCAACACCAACGACGCGTTCACCGCCGTGCGGTGCGTCGACGATCCGCGGGTGACCGACCGGGCGGAGGAGGGCGCGCTCGACGCCCGGTTCCGCGCCGCCGCGCCGTTCCTGGACGACGGCCGGGGCAACGGCACCGCGCCGCTCGAGCCGTGCGCCTTCTGGCCGGTCCCCTCGGCAGCCGACCCGGGGCCGGTCTCGATACCGGGACTCGCACCGACCGTGGTGGTCTCGACCACCGACGATCCCGCCACCCCGTACGAGGCCGGGGTCGCTCTGGCCGCGCAGCTGGGCTCGTCGCTGATCACCTACGAGGGAAATCAGCACACCGCCTCGTTCGCCGGGATCGCCTGCATCGACGACGCCGTGTCCGCCTACCTCGTCGACCTGATGCCTCCACCAGCAGGTCTGCGCTGCTGAGCCGTGACCTCACAGTCGTCGCCACCGCGCTGTGAGGTCCAGAAAGTGCGACCGGTTTCACGATGTAACACGGATTTAATGCAACGTGCCTAGCCTGACGGTCATGGATCGCCAAAAGGAATTCGTGCTTCGCACTCTGGAGGAGCGCGACATCCGGTTCGTCCGTCTGTGGTTCACGGACGTGCTCGGCTACCTCAAGTCCGTGGCCATCGCTCCGGCCGAACTCGAGGGCGCGTTCGAGGAGGGCATCGGCTTCGACGGCTCGGCGATCGAGGGCTTCTCGCGAGTCTCCGAGGCCGACACCGTGGCCAAGCCCGACCCCACGACGTTCCAGATCCTGCCCTGGACCACCAGCAAGGGCGAGCAGCACTCCGCCCGCATGTTCTGCGACATCGCGATGCCCGACGGGTCGCCGTCCTGGGCCGATTCCCGGCACGTGCTGCGTCGCCAGCTCTCCAAGGCCGCAGACCTCGGATTCAGCTGCTACGTGCATCCCGAGATCGAGTTCTTCCTGTGCAAGGAACTGCCCGACGACGGTCGGCCCCCCGTCCCCGCGGACAACGGCGGCTACTTCGACCAGGCCGTCCACGACGAGGCGCCGAACTTCCGGCGTCACGCCATCGACGCCCTCGAGTCCATGGGCATCTCGGTGGAGTTCAGCCACCACGAGGCCGCGCCCGGTCAGCAGGAGATCGACCTGCGCTACGCCGACGCCCTGTCCATGGCCGACAACGTGATGACCTTCCGCTACCTCGTCAAGGAGGTCGCGATCGACGAGGGCGTGCGTGCGACGTTCATGCCCAAGCCGTTCAGCGATCAGGCCGGCTCGGCCATGCACACGCACATGAGTCTGTTCGAGGGCGAGACCAACGCCTTCCACAACCCGGACGACCCCATGCAGTTGTCCGAGACCGGCAAGGCCTTCATCGCGGGCATCCTCGAGCACGCCAACGAGATCAGCGCGGTCACCAACCAGTGGGTCAACTCCTACAAGCGTCTGATCCACGGCGGCGAGGCCCCCACGGCGGCGTCCTGGGGTCCGTCGAATCGCTCTGCGCTGGTACGCGTTCCGATGTACACGCCGAACAAGGCGTCGTCTCGCCGCGTCGAGATCCGCAGCCCCGACTCGGCGTGCAACCCGTACCTCACCTTCGCCGTGCTGCTCGCGGCCGGACTGCGCGGTGTGGAGAAGGGGTACACGCTGCCGCCCGAGGCCGAGGAGGACGTGTGGTCGTTGACCTCCGCCGAACGCCGCGCCATGGGCTACCGGGAGCTGCCCAGCAGCCTCAACGAGGCGCTCGCCGCCATGGAGGGCTCCGAGCTGGTGGCCGAGGCGCTCGGCGAGCACGTCTTCGACTACTTCCTGCGCAACAAGCGTCGTGAGTGGGAGTCGTACCGTTCGCACGTGACGCCGTTCGAGCTCAAGACCTACCTGGGTCTGTAGGGCCGGCGCGACTGCGCGATTGTCGAGTGGACGGGGCTGTCGAGTAACGTCGACACGCCATGAACATGTCGGAATGCACCACCGTCCCGAGATTCGTCGACCCGCGGTTCGTCCACCCGACGTTCGCTGACGCCGACCCGGCGGTCGACTCGTACACCGTGGTGGAGGCTCGCCCGTGATTCCGCCCAGTTCCCGTTCCACCGTGCCCAGCCCCGGACGGCTCGGTCTCGTCGAGGCGTCGGCCCCGGCGAACCTGTCGCTCCTGGGCTGGACCGACGAGGACAGCACCGAGCTGCTGTGGTCCCTGTCGCGCTCGCCCGACGCCGATCTCGCGCTGCGCACCCTCGCGCGCCTCGCCGAGGATCTCGGTGACAACTGGTCCGACCTCGACGCCCGCCTGCGCACCGACAAGAGTCTGCGCGGCCGCATGTTCGCTCTCGCCGGATCGTCCAGCGCTCTCGGTGACCACCTGGTGTCCGAGCCGGAGAAGTGGCGCCTGCTCACCACCTGCACGGAGTCGTTGCCCACGGCCGACGAGCTGCGCGACTCGATGCTCGCGAGCGTCGGTGCCGTCGCGGAGACGGGCGACGACGCCCTCGGTCAGGTGTTCCGGGCCGAGCTGACCGGACCCAAGGCCATCATCGCGCTGCGCACGGCGTACCGCGACCACCTCATGATCCTGGCCGCCGCCGATCTCGCGGCGACCGTGGAGAACGAGCCCGTCGTGCCCTACGAGGTGGTCGGTCGTCAGCTGTCCGATCTGGCGGACGCGGCGCTCACCGCGGCACTGTCGGTGGCCGTCACCGTCACGTTCCCCGACGGGCCCTGCTCGGTCCGACTCGCGGTCATCGCGATGGGCAAGTGCGGTGCGCAGGAACTGAACTACGTGAGCGACGTGGATGTCGTCTTCGTCGCCGAACCCTCCAACTCCCTCGCCACCCGCATGGCCGGCGAGATGATGCGCATCGGCTCGTCCGCCTTCTTCGAGGTCGACGCCGCACTGCGTCCCGAGGGCAAGCAGGGCGAACTGGTCCGCACTCTCGACTCGCACCTGGCGTACTACCAGCGGTGGGCGAAGACCTGGGAGTTCCAGGCGTTGCTCAAGGCGCGCGCCATGACCGGTGACGCCGAGCTGGGCCAGGCCTACGTCGACGCGGTGACGCCGATGGTGTGGGTGGCCAGTGAGCGCGAGGACTTCGTCCCCGAGGTGCAGGCGATGCGCCGCCGCGTCGAGGAGATGGTGCCGGCCGAGCTGCGCGAGCGCGAGATCAAGCTGGGGCGCGGCAGCCTGCGTGACGTCGAGTTCGCCGTCCAGCTGCTGCAACTCGTGCACGGACGAGCCGACGACTCCCTCCACGAACGCGGTACCGTCGCCGCGCTGTCCGCTCTCGCCACCGGCGGCTACATCGGGCGTGACGACGCGGCCAACCTCACCGCGTCCTACGAGTTCCTCCGCCTCATCGAGCACCGGCTGCAGCTGCAGAAGCTGCAGCGCACGCACCTCCTGCCGCCGGACGACGACGACGAGGCGATGCGCTGGCTCGCCCGCGCCGCCCACATGCGTCCCGACGGCAACCACGACGCGACCGGCGTTCTGCGCCAGGAGATCCGTCGCAACGCGCAGCGGATCCGGCGGTTGCACGCTCGGCTGTTCTATCGCCCTCTGCTCGAATCGGTGGCCCGGCTGGACAGCGACTCGCTGCGCCTCAGTTCGGATTCCGCGATCCGGCAGCTCTCGGCGCTCGGCTACTCGGCTCCACAGAACGCGCTCGGACACCTGAGCGCACTCGTCGGCATGGGTGCGCGCAAGGGTCGCATCCAGTCGCTGCTGCTGCCGACGCTGCTCGAATGGCTGGGCGACACACCGGATCCCGACGCGGGCCTGCTGGCCTACCGACGGCTGTCGGAGGAGGTCGCCGAGCAGTCCTGGTTCCTGCGGCTGGTCCGCGACGAGGGCCCGGTGGCGCAGCGCCTGATGCAGGTGCTCGGGTCGTCGGAGTACCTGCGCGGTGTGTTGGTCAACGCGCCGGAGGTCATCCGGCTCTTCGCCGACGGATCGACCGGCCCCAAACTGCTCGACGTCGATCCCATCGAGACGTACGGCGCCATCCTGAAGTCCTCTGCGCGCTACGACGATCCGGTACGCGCGGTCGCGGCGGCGCGGTCCCTGCGTCGCTACGAACTGGCGCGGGTCGCCTCGGCGGACATCCTCGGACTGCTCGAGGTCCCCGAGGTGTGCCGGGCGCTGTCCTCGGTGTGGGCAGCGGTCATCAACGCCGCCCTGGACGCGGCGGTCCGTGCGTCCGTCGCCGAGCGCGGCGGCACCGCTCCCGCGTCGATCGCCATCATCGGCATGGGTCGACTCGGTGGTGGTGAATTGGGCTACGGGTCCGACGCCGACGTGTTGTTCGTGTGCGAGCCGGCCGAGGGCGCCGACGACAGCGACGCCGTCAAGTGGGCCAACGCCATCGCCGATCGTGTCCGCAAGCTCCTGGGTTCGCCGAGCCAGGACCCGCCGCTGGAGGTGGACACCGGACTGCGTCCCGAGGGGCGCAACGGGCCTGTCGTGCGCACACTCTCGGCCTACGACGCGTACTACTCGCAGTGGGCGCAGCCGTGGGAGGTGCAGGCCCTGCTCCGCGCCCACCAGGTCGCCGGCGATCAGGACCTGGGAATCCGGTTCCTGCTCATGGCCGACCGCATCCGGTACCCCGAGGGCGGAGTCTCCGAGGACGCCGTCCGCGAGATCCGGCGCATCAAGGCCCGGGTCGACGCGGAGCGACTGCCCAAGGGAGCCGACCCGAAGACGCACACCAAGCTGGGGCGCGGGGGACTGGCCGACGTCGAGTGGACCGTGCAGTTGCTGCAACTGCGTCACGCCCACCGCATTCCGGCGCTGCACAACACGTCGACCCTGGAGTGCCTCGACGCGATCGGCGCCGCGGAGCTCATGAGCCCGGGCGACGTCGACCTCCTGCGCCAGGCGTGGCTCACGGCCACGAAGGCCCGTAACGCGCTGGTCCTGGTGCGCGGCAAGCCGACCGATCAGTTACCGGCTCCCGGCAAGGTGCTGTCGGCCGTCGCGCAGGTGGCCGGCTGGCCCAGTGGCGACGCGGGGGAGTTCCTCGACAACTACCTGCGCGTCACCCGTCGGGCCAAGGCCGTGGTGGAACGCGCGTTCGGTTCCTGACCCGTACCGGTTCTGCACAGAGAACGACCCCGCTCGGCCGACTGTGCCGGGCGGGGTCGTCTTCTGTGCAGTATGTGTACCTCGGTGTCAGTCGGCCCCGGCGGTGACGAAACCCTGCTGCACCATCCAGTCACGCGCCACCTCGGCGGGTTCCCGGCCGTCGACGTCGACCTGCTTGTTCAGCTCGGTGATGGCGTCGATGGTGAGCGCCGCGGACACCGGCGCGGTGATCTCCGCGATCTCCGGGTAGCGGTCGGCGATCTCCTGACGCAGGTTCACCGTCGCGTTGTAGCGCGGGAAGAACAGCTTGTCGTCCTCGACGACCACCAGGTCGAGGCCCTTGATGCGGCCGTCGGTGGTGAACACCTCGCCGAACTTGCACTGCGAGCCGTCCGCCGTCGCCTGGTAGATGATGCCCGTCTGCAGGATCTGGCGGTTCACCGCGTTCGCGTCGAAGCCGTACGCCGCCGCCATGCCGGGGAAACCGTCCTGGCGGGAGTTGAACTCGGTCTCCACGCACACCGCCGCGGCGGCGGGATCACGCTGCACCAGGGCGGCGTAGTCGGACAGCGTCTTCACGCCGGTCTCCTGCGCCGTCTGCTGGTTCATCGCGAGTGCGTACGTGTTGTCCATCGGCGCCGGGTTGACCCAGACGATGCCGTTCGCCTTGTCCGCGTCGCGCACCGCGTCGTACTGCTCTGTCGCGTCGGGAATGGGAGTCTCGTTGCCGAGGTAGTTGATCCAGCCGGTGCCGGTGTACTCGTAGGTGACGTCGACCTGGCCGCTGATCATGGCCTGCCGCGTGCTGTTGGATCCCGAGATGTTGGTCAGGTCGCGGACGTTCGCCCCCGCCGCCTCGAGCGCGAACTCCAGGATGTAGCCGAGGATGATCTGCTCGGTGAAGTCCTTGGAACCGACGGTGAGCTCGGCACCTTCGAGACCCGGCTGCGCCGTGATGCTTCCGGGTTCGACGGCCAGGGGCACCGCGCTGCCGGACTGCAGCCCGCAGCTGGTGAGGGCGAGGGTGGAGACCGCGCACAGTGCGATCAGGGTACGGCGCATCAGCGCAGTCCTTTCGGTCCGAGGAAGGCCTCGGCGAGAGCGCCCAACCAGTCGACGAGCAACGCCAACGCCACCGCGAGCACGGCGCCCACGACGAGGATGAGCGGCTGATTGAGCTTGTACCCGGTGTCGATGAGCACGCCGAGGCCGCCGGCGCCGACGAGGAAGCTCAGCGTGGCGGTACCGACCGCCAGCACGAGAGAGGTGCGCAGGCCGGCGAGGATGTACGGCACCGCGAGTGGGAACTCGATGCGCCACAGGATGCCGGAGCCCGACATGCCCTGTCCGCGTGCGGCATCGATGTAACTGGCGTCCACCTGCTGGAACCCCAGCATGGTGTTCCGCAGCACCGGGAGCAGCGAGTAGAACGCGATGGGCAGGACACCGACCCAGAACCCGGTGCTGCCGGTCGCGAGGAACAACAGGACGAGCAGGCCGACGGCAGGCGCTGCTTGACCGATGTTCGCGATACCGATGAAGACGGGAGCGAGTCGTCGATAGCCGTTGCGAGTGAGGATGATTCCGAGGGGCACCGCGATCAGCACGACGAGTGCCGTCACGACGAACGTGATCAGGACGTGCTCGAGAACGCGCTGGGAGATCGTGGCGACGTTGATCGTCGCCGCCTGCGTCGCCGTGAGATCACGCGTGAGGGCGTAGACCAGCGTGACCACCACGAGGACGAGAACCAGTGCGGGCTGGACGACCAGACGGATCCGTTCGGCTCGCCGCGCTGCCCTGGCCGCGGACTTCGCATCGCCCTCTGCGTCGGCGGGATCGTCGACGACGGACGCCTCGACCGACGCCGTCACGACGACGCGCCCGAGACGGACGCCGCGCCCGCGTCGACCACGTCGTCGTGGTCGTGCGCGTGCTGCGAACGGATGGTCTTGATGGTGTCGATCAGTGCCTCGATGGTGACGGTGCCGACGTACTCGCCGCGCTTGCCCGTCACGGTCGCCGTCGCGTTGCCCTCGGCGAGCAAGGCCTCGAGCGCGTCCTGCAGCGTGGACTGGATCGACACGAGCTCACCGATCGGCACACCGACGTCGCGGAGGCTGCCCACGCCGGCGAGGTGACGACGGTCGGTCCACCGGATGGGCCGCTTCCGGGAGTCGAGGATGAGACCCCACGCCTCCGGATCGGTGCCGAGCGCCCGGTTCATCGTCTCGACTGGCTCGTCCTCACCGAAGGCGGGAACATCGCTGAGCTCGATGTCGCGCACACGCATGAGGGTGAGCTGCTTGAGAGCCGCACCGGCGCCGACGAAGCCGGCCACCGTCTCGTCGGCGGGATTGGCCAGCACGGCCTCGGGGGTGTCGTACTGCAGGATGCGGGACTGGTTGCCCAGGACGGCGATCCGGTCGCCCAGCTTGACGGCCTCGTCGAAGTCGTGTGTCACGAAGACGATCGTCTTGCCCAGCTCGGCCTGCAGGCGCATCAGCTCGTCCTGCAGGAGGCCGCGGGTGATGGGGTCGACGGCACCGAACGGCTCGTCCATCAACAGCACCGGGGGGTCGGCCGCCAGAGCGCGGGCCACACCCACGCGCTGCTGCTGCCCACCGGAGAGCTGGCGCGGGTAGCGCTCGCGGTACTGGCCCGGATCGAGTCCGACCAGATCGAGCATCTCGTCGGTGCGGTCGGAGATCTTCTTCTTGTTCCACCCGATGAGCCCGGGGACCATGCCGACGTTCTGCGCGATCGTCATGTGCGGGAACAGGCCGGCCTGCTGGATCGAGTAGCCGATGGTGCGTCGCAGCTCGTTCGGATCGATGGACAGCGCGTCCTTGCCGCCGATCGTGATCCGGCCGGACGTGGGCTCGATGAGGCGGTTGATCATCCGCATCGTCGTCGTCTTGCCGCAGCCCGACGGTCCCACCAACACGACGACCTCACCCGCGGGAATGGTGAGCGACACGTGGTCGACCGCGGCGGCCTTCTGGTTGGGGTAGGACTTCGTCACGTCCTCGAGGACGATCTCTGCTCCGGTGGTGGTGCGAGTCGTGTCAGTCACGGATACCCCTCGAGGTGGTGAGTTTGCCGATCAGGACGTAGATCCCGTCGAGGATCAGCGCCAGGATGACGATCAGGACGGTGCCGGTGAGGGCCTGGGGAACTGCGGTGGGGCTGCCGACGCGGGCGAGGCCGGAGAACAGGAGATTGCCGAGGCCGGGGCCCTTGGCGTACGCGGCGATGGCGAGAATGCCCATCGCCATCTGGGTGCTGACGCGCATCCCCGTGAGAATCGACGGCCACGCGAGAGGAATCTCGATGCGACGCAACACGGTGGCTCGGCTCATGCCGATACCGCGTGCCGCATCGCTGACCGCCGGATTCACCGCGTCGAGTCCGACCACAGTGTTCCGGATGATCGGCAGCAACGAGTACAGCACCAGCGCGGTGACGGTCGGCTTGACGCCGAGACCGAGAATGGGAATCAGCAGTCCCAGCAGCGCGAACGACGGGATGGTGAGCACCGTGCTCGCGAGAGCGGTGGCGACGGCGGAGCCGGCGGGACTGCGGTAGACGAGAACTCCGATGGCGACACCCAGGATGGTCGCGATGACGACACACTGGACGACGGCGGAGACGTGAAGATAGGAATCGATCGCGAGCTGCCTTCGGCGGCCGACGATGAAGTCCCACAGAGCATCCATCAGGTGCAGATCCTTCGCTCGGCAACAGGAGAGACGCGACTGTGGTGGTGCCACGACGTCCGGCGGCCGGGTGGATCGTCACCCGGAACACAACGGACACCCGTGTCTACCCCGAAAGTTCGGATTTCAATCCAGCTTTCGGTCGAGTCGTGTCCGCATCGTTCCCGAATCGTCCCGGAAACGACGCGAGCCCGCGCCGGACAGGGTCCGGAGCGGGCTCGACGTGGTGGAGCGTGACTCAGCAGTCGTAGTACAGCTGGAACTCGTACGGATGCGGACGGAGGTTCACCGGCGCGATCTCGTTCTCACGCTTGAGCGAGATCCAGGTCTCGATCAGGTCGGTGGTGAAGACGCCACCGGCGGTGAGGTACTCGTGGTCGGCCTCGAGGCGGTCGATCACGGCAGGCAGCGAGGTGGGTGCCTGCGGGATGTTCTTCGCTTCCTCGGGCGGGAGCTCGTAGAGGTCCTTGTCGACGGGAGCGAGCGGCTCGATCTTGTTCTTGATGCCGTCCAGGCCGGCCATCATCTGCGCGGCGAACGACAGGTACGGGTTACCGGACGCGTCGGGCGCGCGGAACTCGAGACGCTTGGCCTTCGGGTTGTTGCCCGTGGTGGGGATACGGACGGCGGCCGAGCGGTTACGGCCCGAGTACACCAGGTTGATGGGGGCCTCGTAGCCCGGCACCAGGCGGTGGTAAGAGTTGATCGTCGGGTTCGTGAACGCCAGCAGCGACGGCGCGTGGTGCAGGATGCCGCCGATGTAGTGACGAGCGAGATCCGACAGACCCGCGTAGCCCTTCTCGTCGTAGAAGAGCGGCTTGCCGTCCTTCCAGAGCGACTGGTGGACGTGCATGCCCGAGCCGTTGTCACCGAAGAGCGGCTTCGGCATGAAGGTCGCGGACTTGCCGTGCTGCCAGCAGGTGTTCTTGACGATGTACTTGAACAGCTGCAGGTCGTCGGCTGCACGCAGCATGGTGTTGAACTTGTAGTTGATCTCCTGCTGACCGCCGGTGCCGACCTCGTGGTGGCCGCGCTCGAGCTCGAAGCCCGCGTTCTGCAGGTTGGTGGAGATGGCGTCGCGGATGTCGACGTAGTGGTCGTACGGCGCGACGGGGAAGTAGCCGCCCTTCGGGCGGACCTTGTAGCCGAGGTTGGGGGACCCGTCGGCCTCGGTCTCGGCGCCGGTGTTCCAGGCGCCGGAGCTCGAGTCGAGCTCGTAGAACGCGCCGTTCATCTGGGAGTCGTAGCGCACCGAGTCGAAGATGTAGAACTCGGCCTCGGGACCGAAGAACGCGGTGTCGGCGATGCCGGTGCTGGCGAGGTACTCCTCGGCCTTGCGCGCGACGTTGCGGGGGTCGCGGCTGTAGGACTCGCGGGTGTACGGATCGTGGACGAAGAAGTCCATGTTCAGAGTCTTGGCGTGACGGAACGGGTCGATCTGAGCGGTGCCGTAGTCGGGCAGCAGCATCATGTCCGACTCGTGGATCGACTGGAAGCCACGCACGGACGAGCCATCGAACGCGAGACCGTCTTCGAGGGTGTCCTTGGTGAACGCCTTCGCCGCGATCGAGAAGTGCTGCTGGATACCCGGGAGATCGGTGAAACGGATGTCGACGTACTCGACGCTCTCATCCGCTATGTACTTGATGACCTCTTCGGCCGTGGTGAAATCCACGCTGGAACTCCTTCTTGTCGAGTGCTGGTCCGCGACGTCTGTGTGAGTGCGGCAGCTGCGCCACGCCGACGGTAGGGAAGTGGTGTTGCCTCACCGTCAAGTCCGTGTTTCGTCGGTGTTACGCGTCCCGTCGTCGCAGCTGGTGGCCGGTGGGAAGACCCTCCCGCCGGGGCGACACCTATCCTGGAGCAATGGCCCCGCACTCACACCAGTATGGAGAACACTCATGGCACGGATGACCGGATCGTGGCTCTCGGGCCCCGCCGCCGCGCTGCCCGACGGTGACCACGAGCAGCAGGCCTACCAGGGCGAGTACCTGGGACTTCCCAAGGTGGGGCCGGGTTCGCTCGCGCCGACACCGAGGCGTGTCGCGGCGTTGGCCATCGACTGGCTGATGTCGATGGGTGTGTCCGCGCTGTTCCTCGGCGGCAGCGTCGCCGGGGGCAACCTGTCGACCCTGACCCTGGGAGTGTGGTTCCTGCTCGGATTCGTGTCCGTGAGCTTGTTCTCCTTCACGCCCGGTCAGTTCTGCATGGGCATGCAGGTGGCGCGCATCGACGCTCCGGGCCGCGTGGGAGTCGTGCGCGCGCTGGTGCGTCAGGTCTTCATCGCCTTCGTGGTGCCCGCCGTCATCACCGACATCGACAGCCGCGGCATGCACGACCGCGCGACGGGCACCGCACTCCTCATGTCCCGGTAGTCCCCCCGTGCGCCTTTTGCGCATCCCTGGACACGCACAAGGCGCACGGGGCCGGAGGCCACTAGCGACGCTTGATGGTGCGCTGCACACCCTTCATCTTCGCGCCGCCCGGCATCGGTCCCTTGGGGAGTGCCGGGCCACCGCGGGCGCCCAGCGCCGAGAGCCGTGACTCGATGGTCTCCATGCGCTTGCTGTCGATGTTCTTCGGCAGCTTGGTCAGGTACTTCTGCAGCTGCGAGAGCGGCACCTGGCCCTCGTCGTTGCCGACGACGACGTCGTAGATCGGGGTGTCGCCGACGAGGCGTGCGGTCTTCTTCTTCTCCTGCGCCAGCAGTGCCTTCACGCGCTGCGGTGCGCCCTCGGCCACCAGGATGACGCCGGGACGACCGATGACGCGGTGCACGGCGTCCAGCTGCGTGGTGCCGGCGATGGCGGTCTTGACACGCCACCCGCCCTGCAGGTTGTCCAGTGCCCACGCGGCGGCGCCGGCCTGGCCCTCGGCCTTGCCGTACACCGACTTCTGCACGCGGCGACCGAAGATCACGAACGCGATGAGCACACCGATGAGGAGCCCGAACGGCAGCAGGAGCCACTCGATCCCGAAGATCAGCCCGATCAGGAAGAACAGCACCGCCATACCGACGACCGATCCGATCATCAGCGGCAGGAGGAGCTTGTCCTCCTTGCGCTGCATCTGGAAGGCCTGCCACAACTGGGAGCGCCGTTCCTTCGAGGCCTGCTTGCGTGCTGCCTTCGCCGCGGCCTTCGCCTCTTTCGAGGCCTTGCCCTTGCCTGCTGTACCGCCGTTCGCCATGGCTCCCAGGATAGGCGCAGACGCAGCGCGGCCCGCCATCCGGTAGGACGGCGGGCCGCGTGGTGTCGCTGGGGGTGTGGGGTCAGCGGGCTGCCAGGCGCGCCATCAGCGAGCTGGCTTCCTGGGACGCCTCGCCGCCGTGCTCGAGGTGGGACATGTTCTCGGAGATCGCACGGCCGTGGTGAGCCATGGCCTGCGCGTAGAGGCGACCCGCGCGGTACGAGGAGCGGACCAGGGGACCGGCGAGGACGCCGGCGTAGCCCATGGCCTCGGCGGCCTTGGAGTGCTCGACGAACTCCTCCGGCTTGGCCCACCGGTCGACCGGATGGTGCCGCGGCGACGGGCGCAGGTACTGGGTGATGGTGAGGATGTCGCAGCCGGCGTCGTGCAGGTCCTGCATCGCCTGCGTGACTTCCTCGTAGGTCTCGCCCATGCCCAGGATCAGGTTCGACTTGGTCACCAGGCCGGCGTCGCGCGCCGCGGTGATGACGTCGAGGCTGCGCTGGTAGCGGAACGCGGGACGGATGCGCTTGAAGATGCGCGGCACCGTCTCCACGTTGTGCGCGAGCACCTCGGGGCGCGAGGAGAAGACCTCGGCCAGTTGGTCGGGGTCGGCGTTGAAGTCGGGGATCAGCAGCTCGACACCGGTGTTGGGGTTGAGGCGCTTGATCTCACGGACGGTCTCGGCGTACAGCCAGGCGCCGCCGTCCTCGAGATCGTCGCGGGCGACACCCGTGATGGTGGAGTAGCGCAGACCCATCGCCTGCACCGACTCGGCCACGCGGCGCGGCTCGTCCCGATCGAGGTCGGCAGGTTTGCCGGTGTCGATCTGGCAGAAGTCGCAGCGACGGGTGCACTGCTCACCGCCGATGAGGAACGTGGCTTCGCGGTCTTCCCAGCATTCGTAGATGTTGGGACACCCGGCCTCTTCGCACACCGTGTGCAGTCCCTCGCGCTTGACGAGTCCCTTGAGTTCGGAGTACTCGGGGCCCATCTTCGCGCGGGTCTTGATCCACGACGGTTTGCGTTCGATCGGGGTCTCCGCGTTTCGGATCTCGAGGCGGAGAAGCTTGCGTCCGTTCGGAGCTTGTGCAGGAGAGTTCTCGGGTGCGACGGTCACCGCATCGATGCTACTCGCGGGGGGTCATCCGCCGAAGTTCACCGTGGTGAAGCGTGGCGTGGGTGCGACGGGCGTTCTGTCCAGATCGTGCACCGCCAACGGCAGGGCACCGTCGAGTGCGTCCAGGATGCGCTGCGTGACCGCCGGAGTGACCTCGTCGACGGTCACGTCGCGGCCGAGTTCGTCCGACAGTGTGGTGACGCCGGCGTCCGCGATACCGCACGGAACGATGGTGCCGAAGCCCTCCAGGGACGCATTGCAGTTCAGGGCGAAGCCGTGCAGAGCCACACCCCGCTGCACGCGGACCCCGATGGCAGCCACCTTGCGTTCGGGCTGCCGTCCCGGACCAGAATCTCGGGCTCCGCGCACCTCGCCGGCCGCGAGCCAGACGCCGGAACGGCCGTCGATACGCCCGACCTCGAGGCCCAGATCGGTGCACACGGCGATGAGTGCTTCCTCGATCAGCCGGACGTACCGAACGACGTCGACGGGCTCCGCGAGCCGCACGATGGGATAGCCGACCAGCTGCCCGGGACCGTGCCAGGTGATCTTGCCGCCACGGTCGACGTCGATGACGGGGGTGCCGTCGCGCGGCCGATCCTCGGGAGCCGTACGCCGACCCGCGGTGAAGACGGCGGGGTGCTCGAGAAGCAGCAATTCGTCGGCGCCGACGTTCTCGGCACGACGGCCGGCGACCTCGCGCTGGATCTCGAGAGCGTCGAGGTAGTCGATCGTGCCGAGCGAACGCACGAGCATCGGCCGGGAGTCGGCGCGGGCGGAGCGGGTGATCATGACATCGAAGAGTACGCCGCCGGGTCAGCCGACGGTGTCCGCGAGCGCCTCTCCGATGGTGTTGTGCTCGAACGTGAATCCGTGCTTCTCGAGCACCGCGGGGATGGCTCGCGGATTGTGCAGGATGGCCTCGTTCGCGAACTCGCCGATGATCGCGGAGATCGCGAACCCGGGCACCATCCACGGTGCCGGGCGATGCACCGCTCGCGACATGGCGCTGTTGAACTGGGCGTTGGTCACCGGTGCGGGCCCCTGGAGGTTGACCGGTCCGGTGATGTCCTGATTCTCGAGGGTGAAGACGATCGCCCGGACCTCGTCCGTCAGTGAGATCCACGGGAAGTACTGGCGGCCGCTGCCGAGCCGACCGCCCAGCGCGAAGAGGTACAGCGGGCGGAGCTTGCCCATCATGCCGCCGTGCCGGGACAGGACGGCAGCGCTGCGCAGGAACACCACCCGGACGCCGTTCGAGGCCGCGAAGGACGTGGCGTCCTCCCAGTCGCGACACACCTCGGCGAGGAAGCCCGTACCGACCGGCGCCGTCTCGTCGACCACGGTGTCGCCGGTGTCACCGTAGAAGTTGATGCCGCTGGCGTTGACGAGCGTCGGCACCTTCGCCTCGACGACGGCGCGGGAGATCACCTCTGTGGGGACGATGCGACTGTCGCGGACGGCCTGCTTGTACGCGCCGGTCCACCGCTTGTCACCGATCCCGACACCGCACAGGTTCACCACGGCGTCGGCGCCCTTCAGCGCCTCCGGGTCGAGCGATCCGGCGGTGGGATCCCAGCCGATCTCGTCCGGTCCCGCGGGTGCACGGCGGACGAGGCGGAAGACGTCGTGCCCTCCGCTGCGCAACGCCGCCACGAGCGACGTGCCGATGAGTCCGGACGAACCTGCGATGACGATGCGCACGAGTGACTGCCTCCTGGGACGGCGACGGGGGCACCCACTGCACGGTGTGCAGCGAGTGCCCCCTCGTTCGACAGGTCACAGATTCCCGGAGGTCGGGGCTGCGAAGTGTCGGGGACTTCCGAGATTACCGAAGAAGCGTCAGAGGCCGAGGTCGGCTTCGAACGCGCCCTCCTCGAGGCGGTGCTTGATGGTGGTCAGGAAGCGACCCGCATCGGCGCCGTCGACGAGACGGTGGTCGTAGGTGAGCGGCAGGAACGCCATGGAGCGGACACCGATGGACTCGCTGCCCGAGGCGTCGGTCACCACGACCGGGCGCTTGACGATGGCCCCGGTGCCCAACATGGCGGCCTGCGGCGGAACCAGGATCGGCGTGTCGAACAGGGCGCCCTGGCTGCCGATGTTGGTGATGGTGAACGTGCCACCGGACAGCTCGTCCGGCTTGAGGCCGTTCGACCGTGCCCGTGCCGCGATGTCCGCGATGGCGCGTGCGATGCCGGCCAGCGACAGGTCGCCCGCGTTGTGGATGACGGGGGAGAGGAGGCCCTGCTCGGTGTCCACCGCGATGCCCAGGTGCTCGGCGTCGTGGTACGTGATCTCCTTCTTCTCCTCGTCGATGCTCGCGTTCACGTTGGGGTGAACCTTGAGCGCCTCGACGACGGCCTTCGCGAAGAACGGCAGGAACGTCAGGTTGACGCCCTCGCGCTCCTTGAACGTGGCCTTGGCGCGGGTGCGCAGTGCTGCCACCTTGGTCAGGTCGACCTCGAACACCTGCGTGAGCTGCGCCGACGTCTGCAGCGACTCGCGGGTCTTCTTGGCGGTGATCTGCCGGATGCGGTTGATCTTCTGCGTCGAACCGCGCAGGTGCGCGAGTTCGGGCCGCACGCCGGCAGTGGACGGTGCCGAGGGCTTGGCGGACGCGGCGGGAGCTGCGACAGCCGGAGCGGCCTTCTCCTCGGCCGGGGCCTTCTTCGCCTCGGCTGCGGCGAGGACGTCCTGCTTGCGGATGCGTCCACCGACGCCCGTGCCCTTGACGGAGTTCAGATCGACGTCGTTCTCCGTGGCGAGCTTGCGCACCAGGGGAGTGACGTACGGGCTGGAACCGCTTGCGTTCGAGTCACCTGCAGGCGCCTCGGACTCGGACTTCGAGGAGTTCTCGGACTTGCTCTCGGACTTCGGCTCCGGCGTGTAGACCTCGCCGGCGGGCTCGGGGTCGGCCTGCTTGGCGGGCTTCTCGGCGGGCTTCGCTTCGGCCTTGGGTTCCGGCTTCTTCTCGGGCTCCGGCTCGGGCTCGGGCTCGGGCGCGGGCTCCTTCTTCGCGGGAGCACCGGAACCGATGACGGCGAGCTGGCCGCCGACCTCGACGGTGTCGTCCTCCTCGGCGCTGATCTCGAGCAGAGTGCCGGCGACCGGGGACGGGATCTCGGTGTCGACCTTGTCGGTGGAGACCTCGAGGAGCGGCTCGTCCACGGCGACCTCGTCGCCGACGGCCTTGAGCCACCGGGTGACGGTGCCCTCCGTGACGGACTCGCCCAGTTCGGGCATCGTGACGGGAGTGCCGTCGCCGCCACCGGTGGAACCGCTGCTCGCACCGCCGTCGTCGTCGCTCTCGGGTGCGGGCGCGTCGGCCTCGCTCTCGCCCTCGACGGACGCCTGCTCGGCGGCGTCGGACGGGCCTGCGTCGGCTTCGTCGCTGCTCGAGTCGTCGCTGCTCGAGTCGTCCCCGTCGGACGGTGCCTCGTCCGCGTCACCGATGACACCGAGCTCACCGCCGATCTCGACGGTGTCGTCCTCCTGCGCGACGATCTTGGTCAGGACACCCGCTGCCGGAGACGGAATCTCCGTGTCCACCTTGTCGGTGGAGACTTCGAGCAAGGGTTCGTCGACTTCGACCGTGTCCCCCTCCTGTTTCAGCCACCGTGTGACAGTCCCCTCGGTGACGCTTTCACCGAGAGCTGGCATCTGGACGGAGAAGGTCATGTCTGTTGACTCCTCGACAAGTTGTAGTACGGGTGTAGCGGCTCGTGGTCGCTAGCGGGTGTGGTGTCTAGCCGGTCGCGGTACGTGGACCATTGTGGCCGCGTCGCACCGTTCTCGCGGCGAGTTGTGCCGGTAACGGGTGACGCGCACCGTGAGATGGTTCACGCGATGCCCGATCATCCTGTCACTTCGTGAGACGGTTCGCGCTCGGTGGGGTCGGCGTGCCGTCCGGATGATGGTGTGGACCGGATTGAGTGTATTTCGTGCACGCGAGAGTCGCGTGCACTGCTCGGCGGATGGAGGAGACACCGTGGGACTGTTCGACAGATTCAAGCGCCCGAGTCGATCCCGAGGCGGAGCGTCCTCGTCCGACAGAGCGCATCTCGCCGACTGGACGGCCGCCCGCATCGGCGTCGAGGCCTACGTCGAACCGGAGACGACGGTCACTCCGATCACCGTGGTGCTGATCGCGAACGACGGTCAGTGGACCCGCCGCGCGGTGGGCGGCGAGAAGGGCGCGCGCAAGCTGGGCGAGGACCTGAAGATCCCGGTCTACGACGTGCGCAAGACCGGGTATCCCCAGCGGATGCGGGACCACGACGCCCGACAGAAGATCATCCGGAGGCGCGAGCAGGGAGCCTGAGCTCCCCGCTCGCGCGAGCGGGTCAGCCCTGCTCGGCGATGTCCTCGAGCACCGAGATCATGGTGCGCACCGGGACACCGGTGCCGCCCTTGCTCGTGTAGCCGTGCGGCCCGCCGGTGTTGAAGGCCGGCCCGGCCACGTCGATGTGCGCCCACTGGACGCCCTCGGCGACGAACTCCTTCAGGTAGAGCCCGGCCGCGAGCATGCCGCCCCACCGGTGGTTGGTGACGTTGGCGAGGTCGGCGACGCGGGAGTCGAGATCGGGTCGCAGTTCGGCCGGCAGCGGCATCGCCCAGGCGTTCTCGCCGATGCGCTGCGAGATGGCGGCGACGCGGTCGCGGAACACCTCGGTGCCCATGACACCGGGGGTGCGTGTGCCGAGGGCGACCATCTGCGCTCCGGTGAGGGTCGCGGTGTCGATGAGGTAGTCCGGCTCGTCCTCGCAGGCGCGCACGATGGCGTCGGCGAGAATGAGGCGGCCCTCGGCGTCGGTGTTGATGACCTCGACCGTGGTGCCGCCGTACTGGGTCAGCACGTCGCCGGGACGCTGCGCCGTGGACGACGGCATGTTCTCGGCCATCGGCACCGTCGCGGTGACGTCGATCGGCAGTTTCAACTTGGCCGCCAGCACCACCGTCGCGACGACGGCGGCCGCGCCGGCCATGTCCGAGGTCATGTTCTCCATGCCCGCCGCGGGCTTGATCGAGATGCCGCCGGTGTCGAACGTGATGCCCTTGCCGACGAGAGCGACGGTGGGGGACTTCTTCTTTCCGCCGGACCAGGACAGCCGGACCAGACGCGGCGGGCGGGACGAGCCCTTGCCGACGCCGACGATGCCGCCGTAGCCCCCGCGCTCGAGTGCCTTCTCGTCGAGCACCTGCACGGTGAGGCCGGCCTCGGTCCCGAGGGCACGGGCGCGCTCGGCGAACTCGGCCGGGAAGAGGTGGCTCGGGGGCGTGTTGACGAGGTCACGCGCGGTGGCGACCGCCTCGGCGACGGCCTCGGAGCGCGCGAGTTCGGCGCGAGCCTGCTTGTCGCGCGGCGATCCGACGAGCAGATCCACCCGCGTGATCGGAGTCGCGTCGTCCTTGGGCGCCGACTTCTGCTTGTACTCGCTGAACTGGTAGGCGCCGAGGTAGAGGCCCTCCGCGGCGGCGGCGAGGCCGACGGCGGACAGGGTCGTCGCGACGTGGCCGATGCCGGTGAGCGCGCGCGCCGCCGATCCGGCCGCACGACGCAGCACGTCGTCGGTGCGCTCGGCGGCGGTGCCCAGACCGACGGCGAGAACGCTGGCGGCGGGCAGGGACGAGGGTGCGGGAACGCGGGTGACCTGATCGGCCCGGCCGGTGGCGCCGAGGGCCGTGACCGCGGCGAGGACGTCTGCGGCGGCGTTCCCGAGGAAGTCCTCGCCGACGATGCGGACACCGTCGTCGGTCTTCTCGAGTCCGACGACGACGACCTCGACGGCCTTGTCGATGGTTCCGGCGAGGACCAGTTCGGGTCCGAGTGTGCGCTGCGACTGACTGCTCACGTGCTGCTGCTCCTGATGGTCGGGGACGGTCGGTGAGGGTGGAGCGACGCAGTCGATCGTATGCCGACCCCGACACCGGGCTCGTCTGAGTTAGCGTTCCCCACCATGAGCGAAGAGTTGTTGCACGGTCCGGTCCACGAGGCGCACGTCGCCCTCGGAGCCACGTTCGCCCCCTTCGGCGGGTGGACGATGCCGGTGTCGTACGCGGGCACCGTCTCCGAGCACACGTCGACGCGCACCACCGCGGGGTTGTTCGACGTGAGTCACCTGGGCAAGGCGGTCGTCTCCGGTCCCGGTGCCGCGGCGTACGTCGACTCGGTGCTGACCAACGCGCTCGACCGCATCGGGCCCGGCCAGGCGCAGTACACGTTGTGCTGCACCGAGAACGGCGGAGTGGTCGACGACCTCATCGCCTACCTCGTGTCCGACGACGAGGTGTTCCTCGTGCCCAACGCGGCCAACACCGCCGCCGTGGTCGAGGTGCTCGCGCAGGGTGCCCCGGCCGGCATCGAGGTCCGCTCGGCCCACCGGGAGTACGGCGTCCTCGCCGTGCAGGGACCGCGGTCGGCCGACGTCCTCGCCGCCGTCGGGCTGCCGTCCTCCCTCGATTACATGGCGTTCGAGGACGTCGCGTTCGGATCCGGCTCGGTACGGGTCTGTCGCACCGGCTACACGGGGGAGCACGGGTACGAGCTGCTGCCGCAGTGGGACACGGCCGCGTCGCTGTTCGAGGCGCTGCTGGGCGCGGTGCGCGAGGTGGGCGGCGAGCCCGCCGGTCTCGGAGCGCGCGACACACTGCGCACCGAGATGGGCTACCCGCTGCACGGGCACGAGCTGTCCGTCGACATCAGTCCGCTGGAAGCGCGCTGCGGCTGGGCGGTGGGCTGGAAGAAGGACGAGTTCCGCGGACGCGACGCCCTCGTGGCGCAGAAGGAGGCGGGCGCACCCCGCACCCTCGTCGGCCTCCGCGCCGTCGGACGCGGTGTGCTGCGTCCGGATCTGACCGTCCTGCGCCCGGGGAATTCGGTCGGCACCGGAGAACCGGTCGGTGCGACCACGTCCGGCACCTACTCGCCGACCCTCAAGGTGGGCATCGCGCTCGCGTTGCTCGACACCGCGGCGGGCGTCGCCATCGGTGACGCGGTCGACGTGGACGTGCGTGGTCGGGCGATCGCGTGCGAGGTGGTCAGGCCGCCGTTCGTCGAGGCGCACGTGCGGTGAGATGCCACACCACGCTGCTTTAGAGTGTTCGGCATGACTGGCCTGGAATTCACGCGTCACGAGCACCCGTCGCCCGCCACCGCGGAAGCGCGGGCAGCGGTGTTGCAGGCGCCCGGGTTCGGCGTGCACTTCACCGATCACATGGTGGCCATCGACTACGACGCCGGCACCGGGTGGCACGACGCGGTGGTGACGCCCTACGCGCCGTTCCCGATGGATCCCGCGGCCATGGTTCTGCACTACGGCCAGGCCATCTTCGAAGGTCTCAAGGTCTACCGACAGCCCGACGGCAGTCTCGCGTCGTTCCGCCCCGGCGCGAACGCGGAGCGCCTGCAGAGCTCGGCCGCGCGGTTGGCGATGCCGGCCCTGCCGGTGGAGCTGTTCCGCGAGTCCATCGAGCAGCTGCTCGCCGTCGACCACGAGTGGGTGCCCGTCGCCGGCGGCGAGGACGCGCTCTACCTGCGGCCGTTCATGTTCGCCACCGAGGCGGGGCTGGGCGTGCGCCCGTCGTCCTCCTACCGCTACCTCCTCATCGCCTCGCCCGCCGGCGCGTACTTCCCGCGCGGGGTCAAGCCGGTCAGCGTGTGGCTCTCCACCGAGTACGTGCGCGCCGCGCCGGGCGGCACCGGCGCCGCGAAGTTCGCGGGCAACTACGCGGCCTCGTTGCTGGCCCAGGCGCAGGCCGCGGACCAGGGCTGCGACCAGGTCGTGTGGCTCGACGCGCTCGAGCGCCGCTACGTCGAGGAGATGGGCGGGATGAACCTGTTCTTCGTCTTCGGCTCCGGACCCGACGCGCGGTTGGTCACGCCGTCCCTGTCCGGCTCGCTGCTGCCCGGCATCACGCGTGACTCGCTGCTGGCGCTCGCCACGGACGCGGGCTTCGCCGTGGAGGAGCGCAAGATCTCCACGGACGAGTGGCAGAAGAAGGCGGAGTCGGGCGAGATCACCGAGGTCTTCGCGTGCGGCACCGCAGCCGTGATCACCCCAGTCGGCAGCGTGAAGTCGGCCGAGGGCGACTTCCGTATCGGTACCGGAGAGCCCGGCGAGGTCACCATGGCGCTGCGCGACACACTCACCGGAATCCAGCGCGGAACCTTCGCCGACACCCACGGCTGGATGAGCACGCTGCGCGACTGATCGCTCAGCCGACGAGGCAGAGCACGAGCACCACGGCGGTGGTCAGCTCGATGCTCGCCCCGAGCACGTCACCGACGAGACCGCCGAATCGCCGAACGCAGTGCCGGGCGAGCAGAGTGACGGCAGCGAGTGCCACCGCGACGGCTGCCACTCCCTGCAGCGGGACGCCGGGGACGGCGAGCAGCCCGGCGGCGAGTGCCACGAGGACCCACAGGGTGACCACGGCGGGTGACTGCGACGCCGCGACGAGTGAGCCGAAGCCACTGCCGGTGGCGGCGGGCACCGAGCGGCGGCACACGATCACGACGGCGCACCGGGACACGACGGCAGCGACCACGATCGCGAGAGCGTCTCCCCGAGAGACGAGTTCGCCCATGGCCACCGCCTGCACGCCGAGAATCAGAACGAGGGTCGCGGCCCCGAACGGTCCGGTGGACCCGGACTTCATGATCGCCAGCGCACGCTCGGCCGGGCCGTAGGACCCGAGTCCGTCCGCGGTGTCCGCGAGCCCGTCGAGATGCATTCCGCGGGTCAACAGCGCCAGGATGCCGACGCCCAGCAGTCCCGCGAGCAGGGGCGGCAGGTCGGCTGCGGCGCACGACCACACCACCAGTGCGGCCGCGCCGCCCAGCGCCAGGCCCACGAGCGGGACGATCCCGATCGCGCGACGTGCGTCGTCGCGATCGACGGCGTCCGGACCACGCACCGGCAGCACCGTCAGCCAGGAGAACGCCAGGCGCACCGGGTCCAGGAACATCAGGGCCGCGTGCTCACTCCGGCATCGGAGAACGTCGCCATGTCGGCGAGTGTCGCGACGGCACCGGACAGGATCGGCAGCGCGACCATCGCCCCCGAGCCCTCGCCGAGGCGCATCGACAGGTCGAGCAGGGGATCGAGTCGCAGGTGTGCGAGCGCCAAGGCGTGTGCCGGTTCCGTCGACCGATGGCCGGCCAGCCACCACGACGAGGCGCCGACCGAGAGATCGTTCGCGACCAGTGCCGCCGCCGTGACGACGACGCCGTCGAGCAGCACCGGTGTGCGACGCACCGCGGCCTGCACCAGGAAGCCGGTCATCGCGGCGAGATCGGCGCCGCCGACGGTGCGCAGCAGTGCGATCGGGTCGCGGGTGACGGGACGCGCACGCCGCAGGGCGTCACGGATCGCGGCGGTCTTGCGGATCCACCCCGCGTCGTCGATGCCGGTACCGCGGCCGACCGCCGCCACCGGTTCGGTGTTGGTGACGGCAGCGATCAGCACGGTGGCGGGGGTGGTGTTGCCGATGCCCATGTCGCCGGCGATCAACAGGTCGGCGCCGCCGTCGACCTCCTCGTCGGCGATGTCGCGGCCCGCTGTCAGGGCGGCGATCACCTCGTCCTGCGACAGTGCGTCCTCGCGGTCGATCGACCCACTGGAGCGACGCACCTTGTGCGACGACACGGAGTCGTCGGTGTCCGCGTCGACCGCGATGTCCACCACTCGCACGGTCGCACCGGACACCGTCGCCAACGCGTTGATCGCGGCGCCGCCGGCGGCGATGTTCGCGACCATCTGCGCCGTCACCTCGGGCGGGTACGCGGAGACCCCACCGCGGGCGATGCCGTGATCGCCGGCGAAGACCACGGCGCGAGCCCGAGCGAACCGATGCGGAGGGCTCACGCCCTGGCACGACGCGACCCACACGGCGAGGTCCTCGAGACGGCCGAGCGAGTCCGCGGGCTTGGTCAACGACGACTGCCTGGCTCTCGCCTCGCGGGCGATCTCGGCGTCGGGTGGATCCACCGGACGGAACAGTGCGGAACTCTCGGTCACCACGTGCCTCTCGATCGGTCGGTGGGTCGGTCACTCGGTCGGCTGAGGGGGACGAACAACCCGGCCACCACCAACGTCACCGCGTCACACACCTGCGCGAGACGGGCGTTCGCGGCACCGATCTCGTCGCGGAAGAGTCTGCCCGCCCGCGACTCCGGGATCACGCCCAGACCCACCTCGGGGGAGACGAGCACCAGCGGACCCTCGAACCGGTCGACGGCCGTCACCAGGTCGTCGACCGCCCCCACCACCGTGCCTCGCGGCGAGTCCCACGCGCGCAGATCGTCCAGCGCGCCGGTGAGCCAGGTCCCCAGGTCGTCGACCAGTGTGGGCACGTCGTCCCGCAGGGCCTCGGACAGTGCCGCGTACGAGGTGATCTCGACCGTGGACCAGTGCTCCGGCCGCGTCCGTCGATGCGTGTCGATGCGGGCGTCCCAATCGGCGTCCGCACTGTTCCGCCGCCCGGTGGCCACGTACCGGACCTCGGCGTGACCGGCCAGCAACGACTCCGCATGGCCGGACTTGCCGGACCGGGCACCTCCGAGGACGAGCGTGCGCGTCACCGCGGGTGCGCTCAGACCGCGTCGCCGGGGCCGACGCGAGGCTTGGGGGCACGCATCTTGCGGACCTGCGACGCGCGGACGAACGAGTACCAGCCGAGCTTGAAGCCGCCGTCCGGAGTCTCGGGGAAACGGTCCCGCACCTTGTTGTTGACGCGGCGGCCGAGCAGATAGCCGTCGATACCCATGAAGATCATCATGATGAACAGCGCGAGCGTGACGATCGACTGCACCTCGGGGCTCAGGAACAGTGCCACGAGAAGGATCAGGGCCATCGGCATGAAGAGCCCGACGAAGTTGCGACGCGAGTCGACCAGGTCACGCGCGTAGGCGCGGACGGGGCCCTTGTCGCGGGGGAGGAGGAACTTGTCCTCGCCGGCCATCATGCGGGCACGCTGGTCCGCGGCCTTCGCGCGACGCTCGGCCGAGGCGGCCTTGCGCTCGTCCTTGCTGCCCCGCGTCGCCTTGCGTCGCGCCCGGGCCTCCTTGGCCGTCAGCGGTGCCGGTGCGACCGGGCCGCGGCGGCGGCCCTCGGCCTCACGCCGGGAGGGCGTCGGACGGCCCTTGCCGAGGCTGACGTTGCCGCGGGTCTGCGCCGTGCTCTCGTCCAGGCTCGTCGACTCGTGGTCGACGGGGGTCTGGGTGTCGGACTTCTCACTCGACTTACCGAAGGGCAGCTTCACCCCCACAGGTTATTCGACGTTCACCACCACGCGAACACCGCAGTCGTGGGCTCTCACGACCGACGCTCCTCGTTAGAGTGTTCCGATGCGCGTTCTCATCGCCCCCGATTCCTTCGGAGACACCCTGACCGCGGCCGAAGCAGCCGACGCCATCGCGGCGGGGTGGTCGAGCGCGCGCGACGACGAGCTGATCCTCGCGCCCCAGTCCGACGGCGGACCCGGGTTCGTCGACGCACTCGCGGCCGACGGCGGCGAGGTGATCGAGTCGACCGTGTCCGGACCCCTCGGCGACGTCGTGACCGCGCGCTGGTTGCTCGACGGCGCGACCGCCTACGTGGAGGTCGCGCAGACCGTCGGTCTCGGACTGCTCGGTCGTTCGCCGGATCCGGAGTCGGCCGTCGCGGCGTCCAGCAGGGGAGTGGGGCAGATCGTCGCGGAGGCGCTGACCCGTGGTGCGACCACCGTGGTGGTCGGTCTCGGTGGCAGCAGCTCGACCGACGGCGGCGCGGGCATGATCGAGGCTCTCGGGGGACCCGACGCGGCGGTCGCGGCTCTCGCGGACGTCGACCTCGTCGCGGCCACGGACGTCGACAATCCGTTGCTGGGTCCGGCCGGTGCGGCCGCGGTGTTCGGACCGCAGAAGGGTGCGGACGCGGACACCGTGCGTGTCCTGGAGGAGCGGAACGCCGACTGGTGCGTCGAGCTCGATCGCGTCGCAGAGCGCGCGGTGGCGGACCTGCCGGGGGCGGGTGCGGCCGGTGGCCTGGGCGCCGCGTTGCTCGCGCTGGGAGCGACCCGCACGTCCGGGGCCGATCTGGTGGCCGAGCGCACCCGTCGCCACGAGGTGATGCCGACGGTCGACGTGGTGCTGACGGGCGAGGGGAAGTTCGACTCGCAGTCGTTGCGCGGAAAGGTGGTGACCGCTCTCGCGGGGGCGGCTCGCGAGCACGGTGTGCGCACGGTGGTCCTCGCCGGTCAGGTGCGTCTGGGCGAGGACGACATGCGCGCGGCGGGCATCGAGTCGGCGCACTCGGTGACCGATTTCGCCGGATCGGTCGACCTCGCCATGTCGGACGCGCGTGCCCAGCTGACCGGCCTCGCCGCGGACGTCGCCCGCACCGGCTCGTGGGCGTGACCGCCCCGGCGATCGTGTGGAATAGCGGGGTCGGGAGTACCGTTGACTGTGTTCGCCGGCGTTGTCGCCGAGAGGGCACGAACGATAGGGAGAACCCATGACTGTGCAGAACGACGTCGCCACCAGTGACGTGACCACCACCGACACCGAGACGCACGCCGTCCTGATGACCGAAGCGGCCTCGTCCAAGGCCAAGGCACTGCTGGATCAGGAAGGCCGCGACGACCTGGCGCTGCGCATCGCGGTTCAGCCCGGCGGGTGCGCAGGGCTGCGCTACCAGCTGTTCTTCGACGACCGCTCGCTCGACGGCGACCTGGTCAAGGACTTCGGTGGCGTCACGCTCGCCGTGGACCGGATGAGCGCGCCGTACGTCGAGGGCGCATCGATCGACTTCGTCGACACCATCGAGAAGCAGGGCTTCACGATCGACAACCCCAACGCCACGGGTTCGTGCGCGTGCGGTGACTCCTTCAACTGAGTCCCGAGTAGTCTCCCGCCGTCCCCGGCACCCTGCGTGGGTGCCGGGGACGACGTGTGTCCGGGGTGCGTCGTCCCGGGGCGTCCGTCTGATGGGGTTCACCCACTCGTCACCCGGGTAAGGTTCACAGCAGTTCTCCTCCACCTGCTGCGAAAGGCCCTCGGACGTGACCATTGCGGTGTCCGGCTCCATTGCTACCGACCATCTGATGCGGTTTCCCGGTCGGTTCGCCGACCAGTTCCTCGCCGATCAGCTGGCACACGTCTCGCTGAGCTTCCTCGTCGACGACCTCGTCATCCGCAAGGGCGGGGTGGGCGGCAACATCGCCTACGCCATGGGTGTTCTGGGCGGCGCACCGCTGCTCGTCGGCTCGGTCGGTCCCGACTTCGCCGAGTATCAGACGTGGCTCGAGGACAACGGCGTCGACTGCTCCGCCGTCACCCTCTCCGAGACGGCTCACACCGCGCGTTTCGTCTGCACCACCGACGAGGACATGGCACAGATCGCCTCGTTCTACCCCGGCGCGATGACCGAGGCCGGCGACATCTCCGTCCACACCGTGGCCGAGGGTCGCGACCTGGAACTCGTCCTGGTCGGCGCCAACGACCCGGCCGCGATGATGCGCCACACGGCGGAGTGCCGCGAACTGGGCATCCCCTTCGCCGCGGATCCGTCGCAGCAGCTCGCACGCCTCGACGGAACGCAGGCCACCGAGCTCATCCAGGGTGCCGAGTACCTGTTCACCAACGAGTACGAGTGGGGCCTCCTCCGTCAGAAGACCGGGCTGACCGAACGCCAGATCCGCGACACCGTCGGGCTGCGCGTGACCACGCTCGGCAAGAACGGCGTCGAGATCGTCGGCGCCGACGGCACGGACATTCGCGTCTCCGTGGTCCCGGAGACCAGCAAGGTCGACCCCACCGGTGTCGGTGACGCGTTCCGCGCCGGCTTCCTCGTCGGCCGCGCCAACGGGCTGGGCCTCGAGCGCGCCGCCCAGCTCGGATCGTTCATCGCGGTGCTCGTGCTCGAGACCACCGGCACCCAGGAATGGACGCTCGTCCGTGACGACGCGATCAAGCGCCTCACCGACGCGTACGGCGACGAGGCCGCGGCCGAGATCGCCGCGATCCTCCCGCAGTAGTTCGCGTCTGCCGGTTAGAGCCGAACCGGGTACGTGGGTTCGGCGATGGCCGGCACGATGCGCTTCTCGACGAAGATGCCGTGCCACACCATGAAGATGAGCACGGTCCACAACCGGCGGCTGTGATCGCTGCGTCCCTCGCGGTGGTCGTTCAGCATGCGGGTGATCGCGGCCTTGTCGAGCAGGTGATCGGTCTGGGAATCGGCGATCTGCTGGTGCGCCCAGTCGAAGAGCTCGGTGCCACGCAGCCAATGCCGAAGCGGCACAGGGAAACCCAGCTTCGCGCGGTTGAGCACATGATCGGGCACGATGCCGTCGAGTGCTTTGCGTAGCGCGTACTTCGTCGTCGACTTCGTGATCTTCTGCTCCAGCGGCAACTGCTCCGCCACCCGGAACACCTCGTTGTCGAGGAACGGCACGCGCAACTCCAACGAGTTGGCCATCGTGATCTTGTCGGCCTTCACCAGGATGTCGCCGCGCAGCCACGTGAACAGGTCCAGATGCTGCATCCGCGCCACCGGGTCCCAGCCGGCGGACTGCGCGTAGATCGGCGCCGTCACGTCCTGATGGGTCCACTCGGGCCGGAACTCGCGCAACACCGACCGCAACTGCGCATCGTTGAAGCTGCGCGCATTGCCGTAGTAGCGCTCCTCCAGGCTCATCGACCCGCGGTGCAGGAGACTCTTGCCGCGGGTGCCCTCCGGGATGCGCTCACTCAGTCGACCGGCGGCGCGTCGCAGGGAGGGTGGCAGCTTCTCGAACGGTGCGAGCGACAACGGCTCCCGGTAGATGGTGTAGCCGCCGAACAACTCGTCCGCACCCTCGCCCGACAGCACCACCTTGACGTGCTTACGTGCTTCCTTGGCGACGAAGTAGAGCGGCACCAGCGCCGGGTCCGCCACCGGATCGTCGAGATACCAGACGATCTCGGGGATCGCCGCGGCGAACTCCTCGGGCCCGACGACCTTGATGACGTGCTTGGCGCCGATCGCGGCGGCCGACTCGGCCGCGACGTCCACCTCGGAGTAGCCCTCACGCTCGAAACCGGTGGTGAAGGTGACCAGATCCGGGTTGTGCCGCATGGCGAGCGCGGCGATCGCCGTGGAGTCGATGCCGCCGGACAGGAACGAGCCGACGGTGACGTCGGCACGCATGTGCTTGGCGACGGAGTCCTCGAGCGCCTCGGCGATCTCGCGGTAGCGCGCCGCCTCGGTGCCCGACGGGACGGGACGCACCGGGAACGTCGGCCGGAAGTAGCGAGTGACGGTCGGCTCGGAGCCGGGAGTCAGGCGAGCGGTGCAGCCGGACTCCAGGCGACGGATGCCCGCGTGGAGCGTCTCGGGTTCCGGCACGTACTGCAGCACCGTGTAGTGCTCCAGGGCGCGGGGGTCGAGCTCGTCGGACACGCCCAACGACTCGAGGAGTTCGAGAATGCTCTTCTTCTCGCTCGCGAACGCGGTGCCCGCGGCGCCTGTCGAGTAGAACAGCGGCTTGATGCCGAACGGGTCACGCGCGAGGAACAGTTCCCGCTTCTCGGTGTCCCACAGCGCGAAGGCGAACATGCCCCGCAGGCGTCGAACGGCGTCGTCGCCCCAGAAGTGGAACGCGGCGAGAATGGCCTCGCCGTCACCCTCGGTGGCGAACGTCGCGCCGTGCTCGCGTGCCAACGTCTCGCGCAGTTCGAGGTAGTTGTAGATCTCGCCGTTGAACACCAGCGCGTAGCGCTCCGGACTCTCCGCGGGGCCCCAGCGGAGCGGCTGGTGCGAGTGCTCGATGTCGATGATCGAGAGCCGGTTGAAGCCCAGCGCCAGATCGTCGTCGTGCCACGTTCCCGGCTCGTCCGGCCCGCGGTGTCGCATGCAGTGCGACGCGTGGCCGACGGCATCGACGACATCTTCCGCGGATGCGTTCGACGTCAGCAGTCCCAGCAGTCCACACACGGTCGGTACGCCTCGTTTCGTTCGGGTGTCGGCCCGGTAGCGGGCCTGGTCACAGGCGTCGCCGGGACCTCGACGGCCCGACGCGCATCGGTCCGAGTATGCCGCAGTGCGGCGGGAACGCCGAAGTGACCGGCCGGGCCCGGTGTCGCCGCCCAACTCGCACCCGACCCGACACGAGAACCGAGCCCGCTTTGGTCTACGCTGCGTAGTACACGAGTACCTCGTGCGTGTGAGCGACTTCGGTGGCTCGTCCGGACGGTTCTCGTACTCTCCATCTGGCAATCAGGAAGGCGTGATCGTGGCGCAGCGTGGTGGTGGATCCGGTCGTCGGACGACACGACGAGTCGGATTGGTGGCCTCTCTTGCAGTGGCCGCCGTGGTGCTGTCGGGCTGCGGCATCGACAATTCCGTACTTCGATTCGGATGGCCGTCGGGCGTCACGCCGCAGGCCGAGCGGATGCGCGAGCTGTGGACGTGGTCCGTCATCGCGGCGCTCATCATGGGCGTCATCGTGTGGGGCCTGACCTTCTGGACGGTGGCGTTCCACCGCAAGAAGAAGGACTCGCCGGAGTTCCCGCGCCAGACCGCGTACAACGTCCCGCTCGAGCTGTTCTACACGGCCGTGCCGTTCGTCATCATCGCCGTCCTCTTCTACTTCACGGTCGTCGTGCAGAACTACGTCCAGGAGAAGCAGGACAACCCCGACGTGGTCGTCGACGTCACCGCGTTCCAGTGGAACTGGAAGTTCGGCTACCGCACCGTCGACCTCAAGGACGGGCAGCCGCTGTACGACGGCACCGACCAGGAGCGCGAGCAGGCAGCAGAGGAGGCCGGCACCCCCGAGGGTGAGGAGCCGGGCCCCCTTTTCGGCCGCGAGAAGTCCGACCAGTCCTACCTGCACTACAACGAGGTCGAGACCGTCGGCTCCAGCTCCGAGGTCCCGATCCTCGTGCTGCCCACGGGCAAGCGCATCGAGTTCGAGATCGCGTCCTCCGACGTCATCCACTCGTTCTGGGTTCCCGAGTTCCTGTTCAAGCGCGACGTCATGCCGAACCCGGACGAGAACAACTCCGACAACGTGTTCCAGATCAGCGAGATCGAGCGTGAGGGTGCCTTCGTCGGGCGCTGCGCCGAGATGTGCGGCACGTACCACGCGATGATGAACTTCGAGGTTCGCGCGGTCAGCCCCGAGGCCTTCGAGAACTACATGGCGGCGCGTCGCGACGGCCAGACCAACGCTCAGGCGCTGGAGTCCATCGGCGAAGAGCCTCGCGCGACCTCCACCTCGCCGTTCAACACCGACCGCACCGTCAAGGCTGCGACCGTGGCAGAAGGAAACTGACATCCCATGAAGATCGAAGCGAAACTCTTCGAGATCCTGACCGGGTTCTTCATCCTCGTCGGAATCCTCTACGGCGTGTTCACCGGCTTCTCGCGGACCGGCATCGAGTGGGCCGGCCTCACCGCCATCGCCCTCTCGGCGGGCCTGACGCTGATCGTTGGAACGTACTTCCGGTTCGTCGCTCGTCGACTGGACACCCGTCCCGAGGACTACGACGACGCGGAGATCGCCGACGGTTCAGGCGACCTGGGCTTCTTCAGCCCCGGTAGCTTCTGGCCCATCATCCTCGCCGGATGCGCCGCCTTCATGGCCCTGGCATTCGCGTTCTACGAGCCCTGGATGCTCGCGGTCGGCGCCCTCGCCATCATCGCCGCCGCAGCCGGACTGGTCTTCGAGTACCACGTGGGACCCGAGAAGCACTGACACAGCTCCACCCCGAACGCCCCCGGCCTGTGGTCGGGGGCGTTCGGCGTCGGTGGGGTGGGATTGCGCCCCTCTGGTGGGCTTCTCGCGCCCCCGGGTGTTCCCGTACCCACGCTGCGCCGTCGCACGTCGCACGTCGCACGTCGCCTTGCCGAGCAACACGCATGCGTGACGCGAGGAAGGGTGCGGGAACTGGTGCCCTGCCGGCCGCTCGCGCGATGATGACGACGTGTTCGAGAACTTCGACGAATCGATGATCGAGGTCGAGGCCGCGTCGATCCTCACCCGGCACTGCGGCGCGGGCGATCTCCCGGTGCTGTTGCTGCGCGGGCACCCGCGTACGTCGGCGACGTGGCACCGTGTTGCCCCACTGCTGGTCGACGCAGGACATACGGTCGTCTGCCCGGACTTGCGCGGGTACGGCCGCTCGCAGGGCCCGGCGCCGACACCCGACCACTCCGCACATTCGAAGCGGGCGATGGCCTCGGACATGGTGCAGGTGATGGCCGCACTCGGGCACCGACGCTTCGCCGTGGTCGGTCACGACCGTGGAAGTTACGTGGCCCTGCGCCTGTCCCTCGACCACCCGAGCCTCGTGGCCGCGCTGTCCCTGCTCGACTGCATCCCGTCAGCGAGCACCTCGACCGGGCGGACAGTCGATTCGCGACCCGATGGTGGCACTGGTTCTTCTACGCCCAGCCCGACCTCCCCGAGCGCGCCATCACTGCCGATCCCTCTTCGTGGTACCGCGGCGATCCGGCCCTCATGGGAGTGGAGAACCACCGTGAGTGGCTGACGGCGATCCACGATCCCGATGTCGTACACGCGATGCTCGAGGACTATCGAGCGGGACTCACTGTCGACGCCGACCACGAACGCGCCGACCGAGCGCAGGGAAGGACGTTGGCCGTGCCGGTGCAGGTGCTGTGGTCCACACGGGACGACCTCGAGGAGTTGTACGGCGACCCGTTGACCATCTGGCGTGCATGGGCGCCGGGCGTCGTGGGGCACGGCATCGATTCGGGACACCACATGGCCGAGGAGGCCCCGCACCACCTCGTCGACGCGCTGTTGCCGTTCCTCGCCTCGGCGGAGCGGTGGGATCCAGTGCAGTAGCCCGCGCTCCACACGGTCCACTGCACCGGATCTGCTGGAGCGGGGCGTTCGTGTGCAGTGATCCGCGGTGGGCGCGGATCACTGCACACAAGAGGGGTGGGTGGCATCCCGATCCGCCGGCGCGGATCTCGGACTGCGCTGACACCCCGCCTCGCCGAGCGACGACGGGTGCGGGAACGAGCGGTGGGGGAGGGGACAGACGAGAAGAGGCGCCACCCGAGTGGGTGGCGCCTCTTCTACCGTTCAGCGGGTCGCTCAGTGCCCGTTGGACTCCGGTCCGTGACCGTTGCCGTTGGACGAGCCGTTGCCGTTCGAGTGGCCGTTGGACGAGCCGTTGCCGTTCGAGTGCCCGTTGCCCTGCGACAGGATCTTCGCCTGGTAGGTGCGGAGCATGGTGAGCTGATCGTGCTCACCCTCGTGCGACAGACGCTCGTGCAGCCGGTGCTCCTCGTCCGAGTCCGGAGTGAAGATGCTGCCCGAGCCGGGCTTGCCGGCGGAACCGAGCTTGTTCATCTTCTTCGGGATCGCAGCACCCTGGTACTCGAGCGGGATCGGGTGGCCGTGATCGTCGACCGGGCCGAGGGGCTGGTGGATCTCGACGTAAGCGCCGTGGGGCAGACGCTTGATGACACCCGTCTCGATGCCGTGCTCGAGCACCTGGCGATCGCTGCGCTGGAGACCGATGCAGAAGCGGTAGGTCAGCAGGTAGACGATCGGAGGCAGGACCACGAGGCCGATGCGGCCGATCCAAGTCATCGCGTTCAGGGAGATCGAGAACTTGTACGCGATGATGTCGTTGACGCAGCTGAGCGTCAGGACCACGTAGAAGGCGATCGCCATGGCGCCGACCGCGGTACGCACCGGAACGTCGCGGGGACGCTGCAGCAGGTTGTGGTGAGCGTCGTCCTTGGTGAAGCGCTTCTCGATCCAGGGGTACGCGATCATGATCGCGAACACCGCACCCATGATGACGGCGACCCAGAAGACGGCCGGGATCATGTAGTTGCCGATGTAGAGCTCCCACGCGGGCCACAGTCGAGCCAGGCCGTCCGTCCACATCATGTAGAAGTCGGGCTGCGAGCCGGCCGAGACCTGCGACGGGTTGTACGGGCCCAGGGCCCACACCGGGTTGATCTGCAGTACTCCACCCATGACCGCGAGGACACCGAAGGTCATGGCGAAGAAGGCGCCGGACTTGACCGCGAAGACCGGGAGGATGCGGACACCCACCACGTTGGTCTCGGTGCGGCCGGGGCCGGGGAACTGCGTGTGCTTCTGGTACCAGACGAGCGCGAGGTGAGCTGCGATGAGCGCCAGGATGATGGCGGGCAGGAGCAGCACGTGCGCGACGTACAGGCGCGGGATGATCAGCGTGCCGGGGAAGTCACCGTTGAAGATCAGCCAGTGCATCCACGTTCCGATGACCGGGATGGAGATCGTGATGCCCGAGAACGCGGCGCGCAGCCCGGTACCGGACAGCAGGTCGTCGGGGAGCGAGTAGCCGAAGAAGCCCTCGAACATCGCCAGGATGAGCAGCAGCGAGCCGATGACCCAGTTCGCCTCACGCGGGCGACGGAACGCACCGGTGAAGAAGATGCGCATCATGTGCACGATGATCGAGCAGGCGAACAGCAGAGCTGCCCAGTGGTGGATCTGACGGATGAACAGACCGCCGCGCACCTCGAAGGACAGGTCCAGCGTGGTGGCGTACGCCTTGGTCATCTCGACACCGCGCAGGGGAGCGTAGGCGCCCTGGTAGGTGGTCTCCGTCATGGAAGGGTCGTAGAAGAGGGTCAGGTACGTACCGGACAGCAGCAGGATGACGAAGCTGTACAGCGCGATCTCACCCAGCAGGAACGACCAGTGGGTGGGGAAGACCTTGTTGATCTGACGACGCATACCCGCTGAGAGGTGATAGCGGGAGTCGACGTCCTCGGCTTGCTTCGCAGCGAGCGTGGCGATGGATGGACTCATCGTGAACCTTCCGATGACGACGCAGCAGAAGCGCTCTCCTGCTCGTGTACTCCGGCCGGACGTTCCCAGTAGGCGGGTCCGAGCGGCTCGATGAAATCGCCCGCGGCGACGAGGTAGCCCTCGTCGTTGACCGTGATGGGCAGCTGCGGAAGAGCGCGGGCGGCCGGTCCGAAGATCGGCTTGGCGTACTCCAACGCGTCGAATTGCGACTGGTGGCACGGGCACAGGATCCGGTTGGTCTGCTGCTCGTACAACGATGTGGGGCACCCGAGGTGGGTGCAGATCTTCGAGTAGGCGAAGTAGTCGCCGTAGTTGAAGCTCTCCTGGCCCTTCCGCTTGATGGTGCGGTCGGCGTCCTCGGTGCGCAGACGGATGAGCATGACCGCGTTGCGGATGCCCTTCAGTGCGTGCGAGAGCTCCTCCTCGTTTCCACGCTCCGACTCACGGAACGGGAAGACGGTCTCCATGGCGCCGGCGTCGAGATCCTCCGGGCGGACCAGAACGATGTCGTCGACGCGTCCGGTGTAGCGACGCAGGTAGACGGTCTCGCCCTCGTAGTTCGGCGTCCAACCCGAGACCCAGAGCGAGGACTCGTCGCCCTCGGCCCACGGGTTCTTGATCAGACCGCCGAGCGGGAGGATCGACATGACGCCGAGCGCGCCGCCGCCGAAGACGAGGCTGCGCTTGATCATCTTGCGTCGACCCAGCGTGGAGGTGTCGAAGGAGTCGCTGAGTTCGGCGACGACCGTCTTCTTGTCCACCTCGCTCGATCCACCGTCGTGGCGGTCCTGGATGGACACCTCTTCGGGGATGAACTTCTTGGTGAACTGCACGGCGCCGACGCCGACACCGATGATCGCGAGACCCATGGTGAGACCGATCAGCGGTGTGTACAGGCTGTACAGCCCGTAGCTGTCCTCGCCCATGCCGGCGTACTGCCACGGCCAGAACAGGTAGATGGCGATGAAGGCCACGGCCGACACACCCGCGAGGAAGAACCAGAGGCTGACGCTGCGCTCGGCGCGCTTCTCGGCCTTGGTTCCGGGGACGGGCCAGCGTGCGCGACGGAACGCCACGTCCACGTGATCGAGGTTGGTGCCGAGTGCGACGAGCTCGTCGCGGCTCATGGCGGCCAGTTCCTCGTCCGTGTACTTGCGGTCCGGGTCGAAGCCCTCGGGGAACTTGTTCGGATCGCCGGGCACGCCGTCGTCCTTGCGGTTGTCGTCGCTCATGACCTCACTCCGATCCACAGTGCTGCTGCGACGACCGCTCCGATGCCGACCACCCAGATGGCGATGGCTTCCGTACCGGGGCCGAAGCCGCCGAGTCCGTATCCACCGGGAGGCTGCGTCTCGGAGGAGGACTTGACGTACGCGATGATGTCTTTCTTCTCTTCGGGCGTGAGCTGGCGGTCCGAGAACTTGGGCATGTTCTGCGGGCCGGTGACCATCGCCTGGTAGATCTGCTGCTCGTTCGCCGGGTCGAGTGTGGGTGCGTACTTGCCCGAGGACAGCGCGCCGCCGCGACCGGTGAAGTTGTGGCAGGACGCGCAGTTGAGGCGGAAGAGCTCGCTGCCGCGGGCGATGTCGCCGCCACGGAGTGAGTCCTGCGCGATCTCACCGTTGTCGGTGCGCACCACCGTGGGTCCGCCGCCGTTGGCCTGGATGTAGGCGCCGAGAGCGTCGACCTGCGACTGGTTGTACTTCGGGGGCTTCCGCTCGGCCTGGGCCTCGTTGCGCGCCATCGGCATGCGACCGGAGGAGACCTGGAAGTAGACGGCTGCTTCGCCGACGCCGATGAGGGACGGTCCGCGGTCCTGGACACCCTGGAGGTTGGCGCCGTGGCACGTCACGCAGGACGTGTCGTAGATCTGCTGGCCTTCGCGCACCATGGCCGCGCTGTCTTCCTGCGCGGTGGCGACCTGGGCGTCGGGGGTGAGGGCGGCGGCGAGGAAGCCCGCGCCGACGAGACCCATGAACAGCGCCATGGCGCCACTGACCCGGCGACGGGTACGACGCTTGCGACGCGCCTTGGTCGCCGAGGCGTCTGGCGTACCGGCGGACACGACAGTGCCGTCGTCGTCGGGAGTGGCGGGGGGAGAGGAACTCATCTGTATCCCTTGTCGTGTCGGGACGGCTTGTCGGATGCGACCGATGAGGCTGTCATCGGGTATTCGACGCCTGCTCGGTCAGCGGATGAAGTAGATCGTCGCGAACAGCGCGATCCAGACGATGTCGACGAAGTGCCAGTAGTACGACACGACGATGGCGGCGGTGGCCTGAGCCGGCGTGAACTTGCTGACCAGGGTGCGGGCGATCAGGAAGACGAAGGCGATCAGACCGCCGATCACGTGCAGGCCGTGGAAGCCGGTGGTGATGTAGAAGACGGAGCCGTAGACGCTGCTCGAGATCGAGGTGCCCTCGTGAACGAGGTGGTAGTACTCGTAGCCCTGGCCGGCGACGAAGAACGCGCCCATGGCCAGAGTGATCGTGTACCAGCGGCGCAGTCCGAACACGTCGCCACGCTCGGCGGCGAACACGCCCAGCTGGCAGGTGAAGGACGATGCGATGAGCACCGCGGTCACGGGGACGGCCAGCGTCAGGTTGAGCTCGGTCGGCTCCGGCGGCCACTGGCCGGGAGCGGCCTGAGCCCGCGCGACGAAATACATCGCGAAGAGGCCGGCAAAGAACATCAACTCGCTGGACAGCCACACGATGGTGCCCACGCTGACCATGTTCGGTCGGTTCAGCGAGTGGACACGCTGGGTGATGGCGGATCCCGAAGTACCTACTGCGCTCGTCACATCGAGAAGTATGACTCGTCGTAGTACGGATGGCATAGCCGGGGCGGTATTGGCGAGTCGAGCATCGTTCGCGCGCGCGTGACACAGAATGCCTCCTCGTGGTCCGGTCGGCCCGTCTTCCTGGACTTTCTGTTCAATAGTACTCGTCTGTGCACGTCGGACCGGGTTCCGTCGACCCCCGCGCCCGTGATGTATCCCGCACGCCGGAGTCTCGACCCGAGCTTCAGACTCGATGCCTCCCGAGCGACTCCGGGACCGGTTCCAGCGGCATCTGGCACTGTCGTGACATGACTTCGGGCTCTGGTCGTGGGCGGACACGGTGGTGGCAGCGGCTGTTCGGCCGGGCGGCTCCGGAGCCCCTCGACCCCACTCGCACCGACCTCGTCGTGGTCGCGTCGTGCTTCGACGACGTGGAGGCGTGCTCGACGACCCTCGAGCGCGCGGCGCACACGGACCCCCTCTGGTCCGCGGACGACGACGTGGTGTTGCGCCACCACCTGCTCCTCCCCGCCGATCAGATCGCCGACGCGGTGTCGGTGGCGGCGCAGGACGGATACAGCGAGGCGACCGCAGGTCCCATGGCGCAGACTCCCGGGCATCTGCCCGGCGGTGTCTCCGACGCGACCGTCCTGGTGCTGCAGCGGGTGCAGGTGCTCGACGCGCTGCACTGCTCGCAGGAACGTTCACGGATGGCGGGGTTGGCCCAACGGCGCGACGGGGTGGTACTGGGCTGGGACGCCCTCCAGCCGGCTGCCGAGGACGCATCGCCGGAGCACTAGGCTTCCCGCTCATGAGCGCTGGGGATGGCACGCGTACATGGGCACAGGTCCTCGGGGCCCTGGCATCACGCCAGGACCTGACGGGTGCCGACACGGCGTGGGCGATGGACGAGATCATGTCGGACAACGCCACCGCGGCCCAGATCGCTGCCTTCGGTGTCGCCCTCAAGATGAAGGGCCCCACGTCGGACGAACTGCGCGGACTGGCCGACTCGATGCTCGGCCACGCCAAGCGCGTGCCCGTGGACGACGACGTCGTCGACATCGTCGGTACGGGCGGCGATCGGTCCCACACGGTGAACATCTCGACGATGGCGTCGGTGGTCGTGGCGGCCGCGGGAATCCGGGTGGTCAAGCACGGCAACCGGGCCGCCTCGTCCAAGAGCGGCGGAGCCGACGTGTTGGAAGCGCTGGGCGTGCGTATCGACCAGGGGCCGGAGCGGGTCGCGGCGAGTGTCGCCGAGCTGGGCATCGGGTTCTGCTTCGCGCCCGTGTTCCACCCGGCGCTGCGCTTCGCTGCGGCGCCTCGCAAGGAGATCGGCATCCCCACGGCCTTCAACGTCCTCGGGCCGCTGACGAACCCTGCGAGTCCGCGCGCCGGTCTGGTGGGATGCGCGTTCGACGATCTCATCGACGTCGTCGCGGGCGTGTTCGCGGCGCGCGGCAACTCCGTCCTCGTGGTGCGCGGCGACGACGGGCTGGACGAGATCACCACGTCGACGACCACCTCGGTGCGCATCGTCCGGAACGGTGTCGTCGACCACGCGGTGCTCGATCCACGCGATCTCGGTATCGAGCGGGTGTCCCTCGACGCCCTCCGAGGCGGGGACGCCGCACACAACGCGGACGTGGCGCGTCGGGTGTTCGGCGGCGAACGAGGCCCCGTGCGGGACGCGGTGCTGCTCAATGCAGCAGGTGCCATCGCGGCGTTCCGCGGCGTCGACGGTTCGCTCGAGGACGCGATGGCCGGTGCGTTGACCACGGCAGCCGCCGCGGTGGACGACGGAGCCGCTCAGACCCTGCTGACGCGGTGGGCGGCGTTCACGTCGGCCTGAGTCACTCGCCGATGGAGAAGCCCGCGTCGACGTCGGCGCTCGAGTAGGACTTGAACGCGATGTGCGTGTCTGTCCGCACCACGCCGGTGACGCGGTTGACGCGCTCGGTGATCACCTCGGCGATCTCCTCGTGCGTACGCACCTTGACCACGGCGATCAGGTCGACGTCGCCGGCGCACGAGTACACCTCGGACACACCCGGTACGTCGGCGACGGCACGCGCGGTCTCCGGAATGGAGTGCACCTCGGCGTGGATCAGAACGATGGCGGTGATCATGGTGAACCTTCCGAACTGTCGTGAGAGGGCGAACTGCGGGTCAGCCTAGTTCTCGGCCGTGCGGTCATCCCCAGGCCATCGTGCGTTCCTTCTCGCGGCGTCCGACGTCGCGCACGGCGGCGCACCACTGTGCCCATCGCCCCGCTCCGTGCGCCGGTTCGCACCATCCGTCCGTGGTGTCGACGATGCGGACGCCACCCGACTCGAGCCACCGCGCGATCAGCGCCACCTCCTCCGGCGTGGCACCGCGTAGGGGAGTGGCGTCCGGCACGACGGTCTCCGCACCGGCGACGAGTGCTTCCACCACGGGCATGGGCGCGACGCCGCGGCGAGAACGACCGGCACTGGCGAGACGTCCGTGCCGGACGACGACGAACTCCCACCCGCCGTCGTCGGCGCGGCGCGCGGCGATCAACTGCTCGATGGCCGCGAGTGCCTGCAGCCGCTGCACCGACCGCAGGGCCGTCAACAGGGTGGCCGCGCGGTCGCGCAGGCGGGCCGCGGACTCGAAGAGCAGATCCTCGGACAGTGCGTCGATCCGGGCGGCGACGGCATCGAGCACCGCTGCGTCGGCACCCTCGGTGAGAGCGCGGAAGGCGACGGGCGCGTCGGCGTACTCCTCGGGAGTGAGCGGGCTCGCCGTCGCCGCCGTGCATCCACCGACGGCCTCGGTGGAACAGTCGTGCACCGCCGAGGCGGCGATGCGGTGGGTGCAGGAGCGCAACCGCGTGTGCTCGGCGACGAGAGCGGCGGCCTCGGCGGCCGCCCCGCGAACGGAGAACGGTCCGAGCGCGCCGGGCGCCGGTGTCCGGACGATGGAGATGCGCGGGAACGCCTCGCTCGTCAGGGTCAGCCACCAGCCCTTGCGGGGGTACTTCGATCGACGGTTGTACGGGGGCGTGTGCGCACTGATGAGCCTCAGTTCGCGCACGCCGGCCTCGATGGCATGGCTGCACTCGACGTGGTCGACCCGGGTCGCGAGGGCGACCATCTCCTTCATGCGTCCGCGGGTCTCGGATCCCGTGAAGTAGTTCCGGACGCGGCGGTGGAGGTTGCGCGAGGTGCCGACGTAGAGCACCTCGTCGGACGGTCCGCGGAAGAGATAGACACCGGGGGCGTGCGGAAGGCCCGCCGCGAGCGTGCGTTTGGCGCGGTGCGCCGAGGACACCGTCGGCAGGTAGTCGACGAGTTCGGCGTAGCTGTGGACGCCCTGGTTGCCCACCCGTTCGATCAGCCCGTGCAGCACGTCGACCGTGGCCCGTGCGTCGTCGAGAGCCCGGTGGGTGGGCCTGGTGGACACCTGGAAGAGGGTGGCGAGCGAGGACAGCTTGACCGAGGGCGCCTCGTCACGGGTGAGCACCCGCCGGGCGAGCGTGACGGTGCACAGCACCCGGAACGACGGCCACGCCAGATCCATTCGCGTCGCCGCCGCGCGGAGGAACGCGGTGTCGAAGCGCGCGTTGTGCGCCACCAGCACGCTGCCGCGGGCGAACTCGACGAAGGTGGGAAGGACCCGCTCGATACGAGGGGCGTCGAGAAGCATCGCACCGGTGATGCCCGTCAACGCGACGATGGCGGGCGGAATGGACCGGCCCGGGTCCACGAGCGTCGCCATCTCACCGATCACCCGGCCGCCGCGAACCTTGACGGCACCGATCTCGGTGATCGCGTCCTCGCCCGGTCGGCCTCCGGTGGTCTCGAGGTCCACCACCACGAAGGTCGTGTCCCGCAACGACTGGTCCAGTTCGTCGAATGCGAGCTGCACACCGCGTGCATGCCCCGACACCACAGTCGCCCCATCAGTCACGTGCGTCACCGTAGGTGGTCCCACCGACAGGAACCCGGTCCGTCCACGACGAGCACGCCGTGTCGGTGCACGTCGTTAGCGTCCGTTTCCGAGGCGTGATCGAGCGTCGGATCGGGTGTGATCCGGGCTGAACATCACGGCGAGAGACCGTGAACCACAATGAGACGGAGATCACATGATTGTCGATTGCGGCGAGTGCACCGTGCGCGGAGACGCGTGTTCGGACTGTGTCGTCTCGGTGTTGCTGGGGGTGCCGGGCATGCCCGCGGCGTCGGCCGGCGGCCCGCGTGACACCCCCTTCGCCACGCGCAGAATGCGTCTCGAGCAGGACGAACAGGAGGCGATGGCCGTTCTGGCGGAAAGCGGGTTGGTGCCCCGGTTGCGGTTGGTAGGCAGAGAAATTCCCTCACCGCAGGAGACCGGCCACGACCGACCCGCTGCGGGGCCGGAGCACGCCGCGGGGTGAGTCGGACCGTGATCGTTTCGCGACACGAGTCGGCTGGGCTCGACATCGGGGATGCCGTTTCGTAATCTTTCCGAGACATTGCGGAGTCGAGCAGAGCCACCAGGGACTGCGCCGCAAGGTCACCGCCTAATCGGCCACCTCTTCCGGGTGGTCGTACCGGGAACCCACCGTTACACCGGGGTGAATCCCGTCGCAGTCGCACCAGCGGCTCGTCGGGTAGGGCTGATCTTCCCAGCCCGAACCCGTCAGCTAACTCGGTCGGCGGATATCAGGAAGAAACGGAGCACATCTTTTCGTGGCGAAACACCGCAAACCCAGCACTGCCTCGCGGCCGGTCCGCAACGTTCTCGTCGCCGGCGCGCTCACCGCAGGCGCTGTCGCCATCCCCGCCGCCCCCGCCTTCGCGGCACCGGTGGAGATCCCCGGTATCGGCACCTTCGAGGTCCCGGACCAGATCCTGAGCCAGCTTCCCCCCATGCCGCAGGTCCCCGCGCTTCCCGGCCCGGCCGCACCGCAGTCCAGCGCCGCGCAGGTCGCCGTGCAGGCAGCCGAGAGCAAGGTCGGCGCACCGTACGTCTACGGAGCCGCAGGCCCCAGTGCGTTCGACTGCTCCGGTCTCATGAAGTGGGCGTACCAGCAGGCCGGTATCGAGCTTCCCCGCACGAGCTACGACCAGGCCGCGGCCGGCGTGCCCGTCTCGCAGGCGGATCTGAAGCCCGGCGACGTCGTGTCCTTCTACGGCGGCTCGCACTCCGGCATGTACGTGGGCAACGGCAACGTCGTCCACGCGTCCACCGAGAGCCAGCCCGTCAAGATCGCTCCGCTGTCGTCGATGCCCTTCGACGGCGCACGTCGCTACGCCTGACGCAGCGACACCTTCGCTCGACACCCTGACGCCGCACGAAACCGATCTCCCGGTCGGTTCCGTGCGGCGTCAGTCGGTGAATCCGCCGTTTTCGACGGGTTCTCGGGCTTCGTGGACAGAATCATCGTTCGCGTCGTAATCTTTCCGTGACGTCCTCGGCCATCATCCGCGCCGCCGAGCGACCCGGACTCGTCCAGATCGGAGAACCGTTCATCGTGCCGTCATCGGTCCACCCCCGCGTTCGTCCCACTTCTCGTACGAGACTGCGTGGACTGGTGATCGCGAGTGCGATGACAGCGGCGATCGCCGTCCTCCCCGCCGGTCCCGCCGGCGCCGACCCGGTTCCCGGCGCGTCCGCCTCCGAGGCGGTCACGAAGCTCACCGATCTCTCGCGCGAGTCCGAGCAGACCACCGAGGCGATGCACAACGCCCAGATCGAGCTCGACGCGAAGCTCGCCGCCCAGCAGGAGGCGGACGCTCGACACGACGCCGACCGTGCCGCCCTCGACGCGGCCACGGCGCAGATCGACACGGTGCGGCCCGCCGTCGACAAGATCGCCCGTGCCAACTACCAGGGCGCTCGGACGAACCGGCTCTTCGCGGTCATGGTCAGTGATTCCCCGCAGCAGTTGCTCGACCAGATGTCCGCTCTCGACATCATCTCCACCGACGCGGCCGCCACCGTCGGCACCTTCCGGGAGGCCAGCGACGCCGCAGCGGCAGCCGAGGCGGCGTCACAGCAGTCCGCCGACGCGGCCCGGGTGGCCACGGAGCAGGCGAAGGCTGTCAGCGACGACCTGCAGGGCAAGCAGAGCCGTCTGCAGAGCGAGATCGCCGATGTCGTCGCCGCGTTCGGTTCGCTGTCCGACACGGAGAAGCAGGGGCTGGCCGGCGCCGCGTTCCCGCCGGGCTTCGATCCCTCCGCCATCCTCGGCGCCCTCCCGCCGGGATCGCAGGCCGGAGCACTGTCGGCCGCGTTCACGCAGATCGGCAAGCCGTACGTGTGGGGTGCGACCGGCCCCGACGGGTACGACTGCTCGGGCCTCGTGGTGTGGGCCTACAAGCAGATCGGTAAGACTCTCCCGCGGTCGAGTCAGGCGCAGGCCGCCGGCGGCACCCCCGTCGACAAGGCGAACCTCCAGCCCGGCGACGTGGTCCTGTTCTATCCCGACGCATCGCACGTGGGTCTCTACGCCGGTAACGGCAACGTGGTCCATGCATCGACCTTCGGTGTTCCCGTTCGTGTCGAGTCGATGGCATCGTGGCCCTTCTACGGCGCTCGCCGCTACTGACGGTCCGCGCCCTGGCGGCGCTGGGCCTGGTTCTCTCCCTTCTGGTGGCGTGTTCGCCGTCGGCACCCGACGAGCAGACGCCCACGACGACTGCGGGCCCGGACGCCCGCACCGTCGGTGTCACGGCACTGCTCGATTCCTGGACGGCCGCACTCCGCTCCGACGACGAGGCCGCGCTGCGCGAGTTGATCGACTCCGACGCGGACCCGGGATTCGCTGATCGCGAGATCGCCCGCGCGCAGGCGCTGCGCGGTCTGCCGCTGTCCGACTTCGGCTACGAGCTCACTCCGGGTCCGGAGACTCCGGTGCCGGTCGATCGGGCGGATGCACTCGCGGCCACCGAGGTGTGGGCGCCGAACGTCGCACTGCGCTACGCCTGGGCCGACGCCGACATCGGTTCCACGAGTCGCGACATCGCACTCGTCGTCGCTCGTCGGGGCGACACGTGGCGTCTGGTCTCCGATGCCGACCTGCCGCAGTACGGGCGCACCACGTGGCGTGGCCCGTGGGACTTCGGGCCGGTGGTCACGGAGCGAGTCGCCACCGGGTCGACCACGTCGCTCGTCGTGGGTCACGAGGCGCAGCGCGCCTTCATCGACGACCTCGCGGCGGAGCTGCCCTCCGCGGTGGCGGCCGTGACCGAGTTCGCCGGGCTCGGATGGTCTCGCCGCGCGGTCCTGACGGTCACCGGTTCCGATGCCGAGTTCATCAGTGCGGCAGACGGATTCACGTCCACCGATGTCGCGGCCTCGACGATCGCGGATCCGGTCCGCGGGGGCCTGGTCACCGGCCAGCGCATCGTCTTCGGCCCGACTGCGCCGGACCGGCTCACCGACTCGACCCGCTGCACCGTGCTGCGCCACGAGCTCACCCACGTGGCCATGCGCGCGGTCACCGGGGAGGACGCGCCCCTGTGGATGCTCGAGGGTTTCGCCGACTACTCGGGCTATCGAGGCTCGGGACTGTCCTTCGACGAGATCGCGCCCACCCTCGCGGCCGTGGTCCGCGCGGCGGGACCGCCCAGGGTCCTCCCGGAGGACTCGGACTTCGCCGCGGGTGGCAGTCGCGGATCGATCGCGTACGAGTCCGCCTGGTCGGTGGCCTCGTTCGTCGCCGACCGGTTCGGGGAGCCGGTGCTCCGGCAGCTGTACGACCGTTTCGCGGCCGGACCGACCGATCCCACCGTGACCGATTCGGTCTTCTCGGCCACGCTGGGCTTCGGCACCGTCGACTTCCTCGCGCAGTGGGGGCAGTGGGTGGCGGAACAGGCCGCCGGGCAGAGCTGACGGCGGTCTCCGTCTACGGTGGTCCCATGCGTCGAACGCTGCTGGTGACCAATGACTTTCCTCCGCGGCGCGGCGGCATCCAGTCGTATCTGCACACCTTCGCCCAGCTGTTGCCCGCGGACGAACTGGTGGTCTACGCACCGCGGTGGCGTGGCGACTCCCACGTGCGGTTCGACGCGGAGCAGCCCTTCGAGGTGGTGCGGCACCCGACGACGTTGATGCTTCCGACACCGGACGTTGCCCGTCGGGCGGCCAGGCTGGTGGCCGACCGACAGTGCGACACGGTGTGGTTCGGGGCCGCTGCTCCGCTCGCCGTGCTCGGACCGCACCTGCGCCGTGCCGGAGCCGAGCGCGTCGTGGCCTCCACCCACGGTCACGAGGTGGGCTGGTCGATGCTGCCGGCGGCGCGGCAGGTGCTCGGTCGTATCGGCTCGACGGCGGACGTCGTCACCTTCGTCAGCCGTTACACGCGCGGCCGATTCGCCGCGGCCTTCGGGGCGGACGCGGCCCTCGAACACGTGCCGCCGGGGGTCGACTCGACCGTGTTCGCGCCCGACACGTCGGCACGGGAGACACTGCGCGCGCGCTACGGCCTGGGTGATCGGCCGACCGTCCTGTGCCTGTCGCGGTTGGTGCCGCGCAAGGGACAGGACATGCTGATCCGGGCGCTACCGGGGATTCGTGCGGAGATCGACGGGGCCGTGTTGGTCGTCGTCGGCGGCGGTCCGTACGGCGACACCCTGCGGGCTCTGGCGCAGTCGTGCGGGGTGGCGGATCACGTCGTGTTCACGGGGTCGGTGCCGGCCGAGGAACTGGCGGCACACCACACCCTCGCCGACGTGTTCGCCATGCCGTGTCGCACCCGCGGTGCCGGTCTGGACGTCGAGGGCCTGGGCATCGTGTTCCTCGAGGCGTCCGCGTCCGGCGTGCCGGTGGTCGCGGGCCGGTCGGGTGGAGCGCCGGAGACCGTCGTCGAGGGCGTCACCGGCACAACCGTCGACGGCACCTCGGTCGACGACGTCCGGCGCGCCGTCGTGGACGTGCTGTCCGATCGTGACCGCGCCGCGGCGATGGGGGCCGCGGGACGCGAGTTCGTCTCCACCGAGTGGCGGTGGGACGACCTCGCCGCCCGACTGGCTCACTTGCTGTAGATGGCCTCGATGTCGCTCGCGTAGGACTTCTGGACCACGGCGCGCTTGAGTTTCATCGTCGGGGTCAGCTCGCCGCCCTCCTCGGTGAAGTCCGCCGGCAGGATCCGGTACTTCTTGATGGACTCCGCGTGCGAGACCGTCTTGTTGGCTTCGGCCACGGCAGCATCGATCTCCGCGACGAGGTCGGGATCCTTCGTCAGGTCGGCGACGGTGGCGCCCTCGTCCTTGCCGTTGCGCTGCTTCCAGCCGGGGAATGCGTCGGGGTCGATGGTGATGAGCGCGCCGATGAACGGCTTCTGGTCACCGACGACCATGGCCTGACCGATGAGCGCACTGGCCCGCAGCGAGTCCTCGAGGCCGGCGGGTGAGACGTTCTTGCCACCCGCCGTCACGATGATCTCCTTCTTGCGCCCGGTGATGGCGATGAAGCCGTCCTCGTCCACGGCGCCGAGATCGCCGGTGTGGAACCACCCGTCGGTCAGCGCCTCGGCGGTGGCGTCGTCGTTCTTCCAGTAGCCCTCGAAGACCACGCCGCCCTTGAGCAGGATCTCGCCGTCGTCGGCGATGCGGACGGCGTTGCCCGGCAACGGCTTTCCGACGGTGCCGATGCGCTGTTCGTCCGGCGTGTTCACCGCTGCCGCAGCGGTGGTCTCGGTCAGGCCGTAACCCTCGTAGATGGTCACACCGATGCCGCGGTAGAAGTGCGCGAGGCGCTCACCCAGCGGGGCGCCGCCCGAGATGGCGAGTTCGCACTGCCCACCGAGCGCTGCGCGAAGCTTGCCGTAGACCAGACGGTCGAACAGAGCGTGCTTGGCGCGCAGCACGATCGACGGGCCACCGGTGTCCCGCGCCGCGCTGTAGGCGACGGCGGTGTCGGCGGCCGCGTCGAAGATCTTGCCCTTGCCGTCGCCGTGAGCCTTCTGACGCGCGGTGTTGTACACCTTCTCGAACACGCGCGGGACGCTGAGGATGAAGTGCGGTCGGAACGAGCCGAAGTTGTCGACGAGGTGCGGGATGTCGTGGGTGTGCCCGAGTGTCGCGCCCTGGTCGAAGGCGGCGATGGACACCGCACGTGCCAGCACGTGGGCCATCGGCAGGAACATCAGGGTGGTGCGTCCCTCGGTGAGCATGCGGCCGATGGAACTGGCGGCGATACCGCGGGACTCGGCGATCAGGTTGGAGTGCGTGAGCACGCAGCCCTTCGGCCGTCCCGTGGTGCCGGAGGTGAAGACGAGCGTCGCCGGGTCCGAGGAGCGCAGCGCCGCGACGCGGTCGGCCACCGTCGCGTCGGTGATCTGGGCACCGGCGTCGGTGAGGACGTCGATGGCGCCGGGCCGCTCGGCGGAGGCGTCGATCTGCAGGACCGTCGCGACACCCGGCAGCACGGGAAGGATGTCGGTGAGGATGTTCGTGTGGGCCACCGTCTCGGCGATCATCGCGGCGGCGCCCGAGTTCTCGAGGATCCACCGCACCTGGTCCGACGACGACGTCTCGTACACCGGAACCGTGACGGCGCCGGCGGACCAGATCGCGTAGTCGAGCAGGGGCCACTCGTAGCGGGTCGACGACATGAGGGCGACCCGGTCGCCCTGCTTCACGCCGGATGCGATGAGCCCCTTGGCCACCGCGCGAACCTGGGCCGCGAAGTCCGCTGCGCGGACGTCCGACCACCCGTCGCGGGTGGCGCGGCGGTACACCACGACGTCGGGCCGAGTCTTCTCGTGCGCGAACACGGCGTCGACCACCGACGCGTCGTCCTCGATGGTGAATGGTGCCGGGACGGTGAACTCGCGCACGGATTCCTCCGATGTCGTAGCGGTTTCGGACGAGGCTTCACAGTAATCCTGTCCATTCCCCGGATGTCACCGGCACGTGCTCGTCGACCGAGGTCGTCGACGCCGTCGACGAGGGCACGTGGGATTCTGGTCCGCATGAGCAGTGTGCAGGTCGCCGACCAGACGTTCGTCGCGGCGCGGGCCGAGGACGTCGCGGCGCTCGTGTCGGACACCCGTCGATGGCGGGCCTGGTTCCCGGGTCTCACCGTCACGGTCCAGGAGGACCGGGCCGAGAAGGGTGTCCGATGGGTCGTCGCGGGACAGCTCCGGGGAACCATGGAGGTGTGGCTCGAGCCGATGCTCGACGGCGTCGTACTCCACTACTTCCTGCACGCGGAGCCGACCGACGGAGTGCAGGAACCGTCCACCCACCGCCGACGAGTACTGGGCAAGCAGATGTCGTTCGAGATCAAGGCGCTCCTCGAGGCCGGGCGGGCGGCGGGAGAACCGCCGGTCCCGGGGCTTCGGTCCTGACTCGCGGGTACTCGCGGCGACAGGAACCGACCCCGCCGTTCGGGCGGTGCCACCGGACGGTCGATCATGTGGGTACACGGACGCCGATCAGGTGACGGCACGCGGCGCGGAGGGAACGAGTTCCATGGCAGACAAGACCACGAAATCGATCGTCGTCGGAGCGGCGCCGGACGAGGTGATGGCGGTCATCGCCGATTTCCCCAGGTATCCGGAATGGGTCACCGCGGCCAAGTCGGTCGAGATCCTCGAGGAGGGGGAGTCCGGCCGGGCTCGCCGGGTCCGGTTCGTGCTCGACGCGGGCATGGTCAAGGACACCTACGAGCTCGAGTACGACTGGCGGCCGGACGGCACCGCGGTGTCGTGGACGCTCGTCGCGGGGGAGATGCAGAAGTCCCAGGTCGGGTCCTATGTGCTCACCGAGAAAGGTGCCGGAAGCACCGAGGTGACCTACGAACTGACGGTCGATCTCGCCATTCCCATGATCGGCTTGTTCAAGCGCAAGGCGGAGAAGGTCATCACCGACACCGCGTTGAAGGAATTGAAGAAGCGAGTCGAAGGCTGAGCGATCGCGTTCCCGAGACCGCCGCGCGGATCACGTTCGTCGTCGGAGCCGGCGGTGCGGGCAAGTCCACCGTCGCCGCGGCCCTGGCCGTCGACGCACACCGCGCCGGTCGGCGTGTGCTTCTCGCGTCCGTCGACGGCGCGGATCCGTCGGACCTGGTGCCCGACGTCGCCGTCGAGGTGCTGCGCATCGACCCCTCGGCCGTTCTCGAATCGCAGTACCGCCTGCTGACCACGGCTCTGGCGATGGCCGGACGCCACGACCACGGCGCCGGTCCGACGCTGCCGGATCCCGAGGAGCTGACGTCGCTGCCGGGCGCCGAGCCGCTCACCGCGCTGCTCGAGGTGGTGCGCGTCGCCGACAGCGGCGAGTGGGACGACGTGATCGTCGACTGCCCCGGACCGATGTCCTGGCGGGAGATCGTCGCGACCCCCGGAGCTGTCGCGGGGTACGTCGAACGCATCTGGCCACGTCATGCCCGCGTCGTGGCCTCGACGGGCCAGGACGTCCGCGCGGCCGTCCTGGTGGAGCTCGTCGATCGTGTCGTGGCGGCGGCGACGTCGGTCACCGCCGTGCTCGAGGACGACGGACGGACCTATGCCGTCGTAGTCTCGCGTCCGACCGCGCGGTCCTTCGCAACGGCGCGAGAGCTGGTGGCCGTCACCAGTTTCCACGGCGTCCGCGTCGATCGTGTGGTGGCCGTGGGGGTGATCCCGGACCTCGGGGCCGGGGCGCCGTCGTCCGTGCTGGGCACGCATCCCGGCGTGTTCTGGATGGACCGGGCGCACGCGGAGCATCGCGCGGCGCTGGCGGAGTTCCGCGGCGCGGTGGGCGACCTCCGCGTCGACGTCGTGTCGGCCCAGCCCACCGAGCCGGTAGGGTCGACTGCTCTGGGGGCCGTCGCGGCCGACCTGAACGGGCAGGTGGCGGCCGGACACGGCGGCGCGCTGCCCGCGCTGTCGCCGCGGGTGCGGCACGAGTCCGGGCAGGGCCTGGACTCGGTGTACGTGATGGACGTCCCGCTGCCGTTCGTCGACACGGACTCGGTGGCGGTGGGTCGGGTGGAGGACGACGTGATCGTGAGTGCGCAGGGCAGTCGACGACGACTGCGGTTGGCGTCGGTGCTGCGTCGGTGCGTGGTCACCGGTGCCGGCGTCGACGACGGCGTGCTGTCCGTGACCTTCGCCCCCGACCCGGCGCTGTGGCCGGAGAACCTGCAGAAGACGGACGTACCGGGGGAGTCCGGCGATGGATGAGGGCCGGCGGGACCTGGCGGCCGAGCTCCGGGTGCTGGCCGAGTTGCTCATCGACCGGGTCGAGCCGGTGCTGCGCCGCCTCGACACCGAGGACGCGCCCGAGTGGCAGGGCTGCTCCTGGTGCCCGTTCTGCGCTCTCGCCGCCGCCCTGCGCGGGGAACGCCACGATCTGCTGACGCTGGTCACCGGTGAGATGGACGGTCTGATCGACGTGCTCCGGGACTTCCTGCAGACCCACGGTTCGGGGCGACACACGCCCGGCGCCGCGGAACGAGCCGACGCGCCGGAGGGCGCTGCGCCACCCGTCGTTCGCCCCGCGAGCTACCAGCCGATTACGGTGACCAGGACGCGTGAACCCGACCCGGCACGCAGACCCGATCGCGACCGGTGACACCGGTCGCCCGCCACCACGTGAGGATGCCGCAGACGTGAGCGCCCAGTCCCGGTCCAGCCGGCCTCTGACCATCGGCATCGACGTGGGCGGCACCAGCATCCGCGCGTCGGTGGTCGACGTCGACGGCCAGGTGCTCGACTCCACCCAGGCGCCCACGCCGCAGTCCTCCCGCGCACTCGAGAACGGCATCGACCGGGCCGTGCGTGAACTCGCGAGCCGCCACGACATCGCGGCCGTCGGTCTCGCCGTCGCCGGGTTCATCAACTCCGACCGCACCGTCGTGCGTTTCGCCCCCCACCTGCCGTGGGTGAACCGCCCGGTCGCGCGAGAGATGACGGAACGCCTCGGCATCCCGGTCATCCTCGAGCACGACGCCAACGCCGCCGCGTGGGCGGAACACCGCTTCGGTGCGGCCGCGGGCGGTGGGAACGTCGTCATGATCGCGATCGGCACCGGCATCGGCGCCGCACTCCTCATCGACGGCAAGCTCTACCGCGGCAGCTACGGCATCGCGCCGGAACTCGGCCACCTGCAGGTGGTTCCCGACGGGCGTCAGTGCGCGTGCGGCAAGCGCGGCTGCTGGGAGCGCTACTGCAGCGGTACCGCATTGGTGGACACGGCGATCGAGCTCCTCGCCGCCAACCCGCGGGGATCGACGGTGCTCGCGCGTGAGGCCTTCCTCGATCCCGGATCCCTCACCGGTCGACGCATCGCCAACGCCGCGCAGGACGGTGACCTGGTGGCCATCGAGACGATGTCCGAGTTCGCACGGTGGCTCGGCATCGGACTGGCGCTGGTGTCGGACGTCTACGACCCCGACCGGATGGTCATCGCCGGCGGCGTCGCCACGTCGTCCGCGCTGTTCCTGGACACCGCCCGTGAGCACTACGCCGCGCAGATCACGGGCGCCGGCCACCGGCCCCTCGCCCGGATACGCGGAACCCAGTTGGGGGAGGCCGCGGGCATGATCGGCGCGGCCGAGCTGGCGCGCGTCGAGGTGGGCGCGGCACGCGCCTGACCGGTTCGGCGGAGGGATTCGTGTCCGGCCGATGGCCGGGTGATGACGGCGGTGTGAGATGTGTCCGAGCTGACGCTCGAACTGTGGCTGGTGTCATAAAGCCCCGGTACAGTTACGCCCACGAGATGTCCGAGCGGGCCGCGGGCATCGCGGTGCGGGTCGCGGGTACTTCGAGAAAGGCATGTCGGGCATGTGGTACTGGATATTCAAGTACGTCCTTCTCGGGCCGGTGTTGCAGGTGATGGGCCGTCCTCGCGTGGAGGGCCTGGAGAACATCCCCGACGACGGGCCGGTGATTCTCGCCAGCAACCACCAGGCGGTGTTCGATTCGTTCTACGCATGCCTGGTCGTGCCGCGTCGCATCACGTTCCTCGCGAAGAGCGAGTACTTCACCGGCAAGGGCCTCAAGGGCCGCTTCCAGAAGTGGTTCTTCTCGTCGGCGGGACAGGTCCCGATCGATCGCACCGGTGCCTCCGCCGCGCAGGACGCGCTCGACGCGGGACTGCGCGTGCTGGCGAAGAACAAGGTGCTGGGTATCTACCCGGAGGGCACGCGCTCGCCGGACGATCGGCTCTACAAGGGCAAGACGGGTATGGCGCGTCTGGCTCTCGAGAGCGGCGTCCCGGTGATTCCGGTCGCGATGATCGGCACCGCGAAGATGAATCCCATCGGCTCGCGGATTCCGCGCCCCACCAAGCTCGGCGTGAAGTTCGGTAAGCCGCTGGACTTCTCGCGGTACGAGGGCATGGCCGGCAACCGGTTCGTCGAGCGCGCCGTCACCGACGAGGTGATGTACGAGCTCATGAAGCTCAGTGGTCAGCAGTACGTCGACGTGTACGCGGCGAGCATGAAGAAGACGCCCGCCCCCGTGGTGGATCCGGCTCCGTCGACCGAGGCCGCGCGCATCCCCGACACCCGCGCGGGCTGAGTCAGACCGCCTCGGCGGTCACCCCGGGGCGTTCGGGACTGCGTCGATCGCGCAGCGGCACCGCCGCCACCGCGATCACGAACACCAGTCCCCACCACACGTAGGACGAGGCCTGGATCTGGTCCCACAGGGGCCAGCCCAGGCCGTTCCAGCGTCCGGGCGCGAGGCGCCAGTGCGACGGATAGTGCAGCAGCACTGCGCCGATCACGGCGAGGGCCACCAGTGCGGGGGCGCGCCGCGTCACGCCGACGTGCACCAGGACCATCAGCATCGGCACCGTCCACACCCAGTGATGCGACCACGACACCGGTGAGACCAGCAGGCCCAGAGCGGCATTGACGCACAGGGCCAGCAGGTACTCGTGTGCCGCCAGAGCGCGTCGCATCGCGACGAGGGCCACCAGCCCCACGACGGCGCTGCACACCATCCAGACGATCGTCCGCGGGCCGTCCGCGAGACCCAGCCGCGCGAGCATCCCGGTGAGGGACTGGTTCGAGATGTACCCCGGCCCGCCGATGCGGTCCGAGTCGAGCAGCACCTCGGTCCAGTACTGCACCGAGTCGCGGAACGTCGCGACGAATCCGAGTGCCGTGAACCCGAGGAACGACAGGCCGGTGACCACGGCCGCCCGGTACTGCTTGCGCAGCAGGAAGTAGAGGACGAACACCGCCGGCGTGAGCTTGATGGCCGTGACGAAGCCGATGAGCAGACCGCGCGGCCACGGGGTGCGCTTCAGCAGGACGTCGAGAACGACGAGGCACATCAACACGACGTTGATCTGCCCGTAGTCGAGGGTGGACCACACCGGTTCGAGCGCGAACGCGATCGCGGTGATGCCGCCCGTGACCCACGCCGTCGTCCCGGCCGACAGGTGCACCAGAGAGCGCAGGCACACCGCCACCGTGACGGCGAGCAGGATCATCGTCATCGCCGTCATGATCAACGAGGCCGCCGGCAGCGGGAGGACCGCCATCGGCGCGAAGGACACCGCGGCCATCGGGGGATAGGTGAACGGCAGCGGGATGTTCACCGAGGTGCGCGGCAGGACTCCGTAGAGATTCACGCCGTCGAGCAGAGCGCGGCCACCGATGCGGTACACGTCGAGGTCGAGCCGGTAGATCGCACCCCACTCCCGCAGCGGGGGCAGACCGACCACGTTGAACGCGATGCCCGCCACGAGCCCGACGCACACCGCGACCTTCGCGATCACGGCGACCGGTCGGGGCAGCGACGCCCCCGGCCCGGTGTAGGGAGGGGCGGACGGCAGAGTCCACGTCATGGTCGGGGTGGATCCTTTCGGTGACCTAGGCTCGCAGACGTGCGTTACTTCTACGACTGCGAGTTCATCGAGGACGGCCGCACGATCGATCTGGTGTCCATCGGGATCGTGGCGGAGGACGGGCGTGAATATTACGCCGTGTCCACGGAGTTCGATCCCGAGCGCGCGGGCACCTGGGTCCGCCGCAACGTCCTGCCGAAGCTCCCGCCGTTCTCGTCGCCGCTCTGGCGCTCGCGCAGCCGCATCCGCGACGACATTCTCGAGTTCGTGTCGGCGCCGCACGGCACCGTCGGACCGACCGTCGAGATGTGGGCCTGGGTGGCGGCGTACGACCACGTCGCGCTGTGCCAGCTGTGGGGTTCGATGACGGCGCTCCCGCGGATCATGCCGCGGTACACGCGGGAGTTGAAGCAGTACTGGGAGGAGCACGGGTCGCCCGCGCTGCCGCCGGTGCCGGACGACTCGCACGACGCGCTCGCCGACGCCCGGCACAATCTCGCGAAGTTCCGGGCCGTCGAGGCCGCGAGAGCGTGGTCCGGTCGGGAGTGACACACCGCTGGTCCCGGCCGTCGGAGCGGGCGACTACTCTGTACGCGTGAACTGGACTGTCGACGTTCCGATCGAACGCTTGCCCGAGCTTCCCCCGCTGCCCGAGTCGATGCGCGAGCAACTCGACGTGGCGCTGGCCAAGCCGGCGGCGCAGCAGCCCAGCTGGCCCGCCGATCAGGCGGAGGCCATGCGCAAGGTCCTCGAGAGCGTGCCGCCCATCACGGTCGCCAGCGAGGTCGAGGCGCTGTCGGAGAAGCTCGCGTCCGTCGCCCGCGGCGAGGCGTTCCTGCTGCAGGGCGGTGACTGCGCCGAGACCTTCGTCGACAACACCGAGCCCCACATCAAGGGCAACATCCGCACGCTGCTGCAGATGGCCGTCGTGCTCACCTACGGCGCGTCGATGCCCGTGGTGAAGGTCGCGCGCATCGCCGGCCAGTACGCCAAGCCCCGCTCCTCCGACGTGGACGCTCTGGGCCTGAAGTCCTACCGCGGCGACATGGTCAACTCCCTCGTGGCCGACGACGCCGTCCGCCAGCACGACCCGTCGCGCCTGGTCCGCGCCTACGCCAACGCCAGCGCCGCGATGAACCTGGTGCGCGCGCTCACCGGCGCCGGCATGGCCGACCTGCACAAGGTGCACGACTGGAACCGCGAGTTCGTGCAGAACTCGCCGGCCGGTGCCCGGTACGAGCAGCTCGCCTCCGAGATCGACAACGGTCTCAAGTTCATGGACGCGTGCGGCGTCACGGATCCGAACCTGCACCAGGCCACCATCTACGCCTCTCACGAGGCGCTCGTGCTCGATTACGAGCGCGCGATGCTGCGTCTGGACAACGACGACGAGCACGCCAAGCTCTACGACCTGTCGGCACACTTCCTGTGGATCGGCGACCGCACGCGGCAGCTGGACGGCGCGCACATCGCGTTCGCCGAGCTGGTCTCCAACCCCATCGGACTGAAGATCGGTCCCAGCACGACGCCCGAGATGGCCGTCGAGTACGTCGAGCGGCTCGACCCGACCAACAAGCCCGGCCGGTTGACGCTGATCTCGCGCATGGGCAACGGCAAGGTTCGGGACCTGCTGCCGCCCATCATCGAGAAGGTGCAGGCCACCGGTCACCAGGTCATCTGGCAGTGCGACCCCATGCACGGCAACACGCACGAGGCGTCCACCGGCTACAAGACGCGCCACTTCGACCGCATCGTCGACGAGGTCCAGGGCTTCTTCGAGGTGCACAACGAGCTCGGGACGCACCCGGGTGGCATCCACGTCGAGCTCACCGGTGAGAACGTCACCGAGTGCCTCGGCGGCGCCCAGGACATCTCGGACCTCGATCTGTCCGGACGGTACGAGACGGCCTGCGACCCGCGACTGAACACGCAGCAGTCCCTCGAGCTGGCCTTCCTCGTCGCGGAGATGCTGCGCGGCTGATCGCCGGAGCAGAACTCAGGGCAGCGCGGTCAGAGTGACCGTGCTGCCCTTCTGCACTCGGTCGCCCTGACCGGGCGACTGGGCGATGACGAGCGAGCGATCCGTCTGCGCGACCTGGCGCACCACCACGGTGAGCCCCAGGCGTTCGAGTTCCGACCGCGCCGAGCCGACGGTACGTCCGAGCATCGAGGGCACCTCCACGGCCGTCGACACCCGCAGCGTGACGGTCGATCCCGCGGTCACGGACGTGCCGCTCGCCGGGTCGGTCCCGATGACACGGCCACCGTCGACGTCCTCGTCGAAGACGGAGTCCACCGTCGCCACAGTGATGCCGACCCGATCGAGTTCTGCGCGCGCCTGCTGCTCCGTCTCGCCCCGGACGTCGGGAACGTCGACGGGGGGAGCGCCCTTGCTGGTCACCACCCGGACCTCGCTGCCCACCGGCAGGACCGTCCCGGGCGCGGGGTCGAGTGCAGCGACCGCACCGACGGGTGCGGCGCTGCTGAAGGCGTCACCGCCGTCCACGGGGACGAACGTCCGCTCCCGCAGTGCCGCCTCCACCGTGGTCGAGTCCGCGTTCCCGAGGGCCGGGACTGTGGGCCTGCCCTGAGAAACGAGAAGGGTCACGGTCTCGCCCTGGGCGATCCGTGACCCTGCGGGAGGATCGGTTCCGAGTAATCGGTCCACGGGATCGCTGTCGGTGTAGCGGCCCTCGACGGTCGCCGAGAGATCGGCCGCCTCGATGGCGGAGACGGCGGTGGATCGGTCGAGCCCGTCGATCGCCGGCACCGCGGTGAAGCGGCCGGACCCGGCCCACCAGCCGACGGTGCCGAGCAGGATCGCCACGATCACGACGATCGCGAGCCACGTGAGTGCGACTCGACGCGACCTGCGCTTGTCCGCGTCGAAGTCCGGGAACGCGAAGGCTTTCCGGTCCACCGGCTCGGCGGCGGTGGACCGCGGTTCGTCGGCGCCGCGGGGAGTCGCGGTGGTCACCATCCGCGTGTGCTGAACGCCGCCGGTGGACGGCTGCCCGCGGTCGGAGGCGGCGGAGAAGTCGTCCGCGGGGACCGACACGATCTCCGTCTCCGGAGTACGCGGAGCCTGCGGAGCGTAGGGGCGCGGAGCGTTCAGCGTCTCGGCGCTCAGATGCTCGGCCGACCGCGACGGGGACGGCACCCGGTAGTGGGGCAGAGCGAGGGTCCTGGTGACCGAGCGCACCGCGTCGCCCATCGTGCCGGCGTCGCGGAACCGCTCCTCGGGCCGCCGCGCCGTCGCGTCGCGCACCAGTGCGTCGAAGTGGGGCGGCACCCCTGCGATCACCGAGCTCGGCGGCGGAACGTCGTTCTCGATGCGCTGGTACGCGATCGAGAGGGAGGTGTCTCCCTGGAACGGCGTGCGTCCGGTCAGCAGTTCGAAGAGCAGGATGCCCGCCGAGTACACGTCGCTGCGCGCGTCGGCCGATCCGGTGGTCACCTGCTCGGGGGAGAGGTAGGCGGCAGTGCCGAGGATGACGCTGTTGGACGTCGTCGTCGACGCGGCCACGGCGCGCACCAGACCGAAGTCGGCGATCTTGACCTCGCCCGCGTCGGAGATCAGCACGTTCTCCGGCTTGACGTCGCGGTGCACGAGGCCACCGCGGTGCGCGACCGCGAGTCCGTCGAGCACCGGTTGGAGAACGGCGGCGACGGCGTGCGGGGGCATCGGTCCGCGTTCGCGGAGCAACTCGCGCAGCGTGCCGCCCTCGACCAGTTCCATGACCAGGAAGGCGTGCTGACCGTCGCGACCGTGATCGTGGACGGCGACCAGACCCGGGTGGCTGAGCCGGGCGACCGCGCGCGCCTCGAACTCGAAGCGACGCACGAACTCGGGGTCGGCGGCGAACTGGGGATCCATGATCTTGATGGCCACGGGCCGGTCCAGACGCAGGTCCAGACCCCGGTAGACCGTGGACATACCGCCGCGGGCGATCGGCGCGTCGACGCGGTAACGACGGTCCAGCAGCACGCCGAGCAGCGACGGACCTGACGTTGTCACCTGCGTCCACTCTCCTGTCGTGTTCTCGCATCGATCGATGCCGATCATTCGATGGTAGCCAGTGTGACGGATGAGGTAGCAGTCACGTGTGCGGGAACACGGCGCGGGAGGCGGGCGTCGGCGAATTGTCCTGGCGGCGGGCCGTGACTACCTTTGACCGCGTGAGTGCCATTCCCTACTGCGACGACGTCCTGCCTGCCGACGAGGCCGTGATCGCGATTCCCGACGCCGCCGAGATCATGGGCGTCCCCGTGACGAAGCTCTACCAGATGGTGCGTGAGCACAAGCTGATCGCGGTGCGCCGCGATCGAGTGGTCTCGATCCCCGCGAAGTTCGTCGGCGAGGACGGCGAGCCGATCAAGTACCTCGCCGGTGCGATCGCGGTTCTGCTCGACGGCGGCTACAACCACCCGTCGATTCTGCGGTGGCTCTTCACCCCGGACGACAGTCTGCCGGGCATGCCGGCCGACGTGCTGCGCGGCGACCACGCCCGCGAGATCATCCGCCGCGCCCAGGCCATGGCCTTCTAGCGCTCGATCGGATCAGGCGGCGCGTGACCCGGGCCGCGGGAGCCGTTCTCCGGCTCTGACGAGAAGACCTCGACCGGCCGCGGTCGCGGCGACACGAGCGCGCCGAGGAGTGCCCACGCGAGAGCGGACGGACAACGACCGGTAACCGTCGTTCTCCACGGCTTCGAGGATGTCCTGGTACAGCGCGAACGCGACCCGGATGCCCTCGCGCGCCCGCGGTTCCAGCAGGGCGATGCCGGGCTCGGCGGTGCGGTAGAGCGCGCGGGTGGTGGCGATGATGTCGGCCAGAGCGCGGCGGACCCTCGGATCGACGGAGTCCGTACGGCGGCACCACCACAGCAGGTCCTCGTCGACGCCGTAGGCGGTGAGCACGTCGCCGGGCAGATAGATGCGGTCGCGCGCGAGATCCTCGCCCGCGTCGCGAACGAAGTTCGTGACCTGGAAGGCCTCGCCGAGAGCGGACGCCGTCGGGCGGGCTTCCTCGACCGGACACACGGTGCCGAGGACGGGGAGCATCTGCAGCCCGATCACGGCGGCGGAGCCGTACATGTACGTCGACAACTCGTCCATGGTGGCGTAGCGATCCTTGTAGATCGCCGAGTGCGGTACGTCCATGAGCATCGACGTCATGAAGGCGGTGAAGTACTCGGACGGGATGTCGTAGCGACGTGCGGTGTCGAACAGGGCCGCCAGGATCAGCTCGTTGCGCCGGTCGGGTCCGGGCGGGACCGACGTCGGCGGGGCGATGGTCGAGGCGAGACCCTCGTTCAGTCGCTCCTCGATGCGGGTGAGCAGCGCCAGGTCGAGTGCGACCGCCGTGTCGTCGCCGCGTTCGGCGATCATGTCGACGTCGATGATGTCGTCGACCATGCGTGCGAACGCGTACAGCGCGTGCACCGCGGGCCGACGGTCGGTCGGCAGCAGGCGGGTGGCGAGGAAGTACGTCTTGCCGTGTTCGGCCGCCACGTCCCGGCACAGCGCGTAGGCCTCGGGAAGATCGGTCACTCGGTCAACTCCTGGCTGGGCTGGTCCGGACGGGGCTGGTCCGGGCGGGCGGTCTCGGCGCGGACGCGCGGGGCCGGGACGAACGTGTTCTCGTGCTCCGGGTGTGTGACGGCCCGTAGGCGGAGGGGATCGACCGTCCGGAGCGACAGCGCGGCGACCACTGCGGCGAACGTCGCCAGCACGACGTGCGGGAACGTGTAGAGACCGATGGACCCGTCCGGCTGGAACACCAACATGAGCCAGGCGGACAGGCCCACCAGCACGGTCAGAGTGGTCGCCGACATGGTGAGACCTGCGGCGACGGCAAGAGGCCACGAGTAGTACCAGGGGAGAGCGGCCGGGGACAGGATCACGATGGCCACCAGCGACACGAGGATGCCCAGCAGTGCGCCGCGCTCCGAGTGGCGCGATCGCCACCACGCCGTGGCCAGGATCGCGGCAAGAGCCACCGCGCACAGCATCCTGGTCACCTCGAGCACGGGGCCGAGCCGAGCGCCCGTGAACCACCCGGTGAAGACCGTGACCAGGTGGGCGAGGATGGTCGGCAGCGAGAGCCAGTTGATGATCTTGGCCGAGCCCGAGAGCGCCGTCAGCCAGCCGATGCCGACGCCGGCCACCAGGGACGCGACGACGAACACCGCGACGAACACGGCGAAACCGATACCTGCGGTCTTCGCGAACACCAGCAGGACGTGCTGGCGTCGCGGCGGGTCACCACGCTCGGCCCGCGCCTCGTTCTCGGTGCGGAGCCGGTCGCGCTCGTGGAGCATCCAGATCCACACCAGGAAGGGCAGCGCGATGCCCGCGGTGGCCTTGATCGCCACGGCGACCGCGACGAGCCCCATCCCGGCGACGTGGTGCCGGTCGAGGACGGCGGCGATGCCGGCCGTCATGAGACCGACCATGAGCATCTCGTTGTGGACGCCGCCGATCAGGTGGATCAGGACCAGGGGATTGAGCACGGCCAGCCACAGGGCCACGGCAGGATCCGCGCCGAAGTGTCGGGCGATGCGGGGGACTGCCCACATGGTGAGGGCGAGCCCCGGCAGCATGGTCAGGCGCAGGAGCATCGTCCCGGCGATCACGTTGTCGCCCGTGAGCGAGGTGATGCCCTCGCCCAGCAGGAGGAACAGCGGGCCGTAGGGCGCGGTGGTGGTGGTCCAGACGTTGCTCACGTTGTCCAGCAGCACACCGGGATTGGCGACGGGACCGACGGCGTACGGGTCGAACCCGTCCCGGAGGAGGGCGCCCTGTGCGAGATAGGAGTACGCGTCGCGGCTGAACATCGGGACCGCGAGCAGGAGCGGCGCGATCCAGAGCGGCACCACCCAGCGCAGCTGCCGCACCGTGGTCCGGTGACCGAGAGTGGCGCGTCCGAGACGGACCCACGCGGCGATCATGAGCAGCACGCCGATCCACACCATGACGGTCGACAAGACGAGTCCGTGCCCGAAGCGGAGCCAGGACAGGTGCATCGCCTCGAGCAGCGGGTCACGACGGCGCACGGCACCCGAGCCGAAACCGCCGAAGGTGATGAGCGCGGACCCGGCCAGACCCACCAACGTGGCGCGGCCTGCGCGTCCCCCGAAGAACCGTCGTGTCGATCGCCACGACGACTCGTCGGTGGCGTCCGCGGCCCGGAGTGGGGAGGACGTCGTCATGTTCCTCCCCGGAAGACGCGACATGCCGGCGACCGTGCGGAAGCCGGGCTGAACTCACGTGAGTTTAGAGGCTCCGGACCGGAAGACGAACCGGCCCGCCGTCAGACGGCCACACGGGCCGAGCGACGCACGGACGGATCGATGCGTTCGGCGGCCAGTCGACCCGAGATCAACACCGTCGGCACACCCACTCCGGGGGTGGTCCCACACCCGGCGAGGACGACGTTGTCGATGCCCTTGACCAGGTTGCGGCGCCGGAACGGGCCGGTCTGGCGGAAGATGTGCGACGCCGAGAACGGGGTTCCCGCGACCATCCCCTGCGCGAGCCAGGTGGCCGGCGTGTCGATGTGGTCGATCTCGAGGTGCTCGGACACGCCGGTGTAACCGCGGCGATCCATCTCGAGCAGGATCTCCCGCACGTAGGGGTCGGTGATGGCGGACCAGTCCAACGGCGCGCTGTCGAGATTGGGGCAGGGCGCGAGGATCGAGATGGGCTCCTGCTCGACGCCGTCGTGCGTGACGCGCAGAGCCGGATCGGTCAGCGAGGTCCGGGTGATGAGCAACGACGGGTCCGACATGAGTGTGCCGCGCCCGCGCGAGGCGGTGAGCTCCTCGAACGTCTCGTTCCAGTTGTGCCCGAAGTCGATGACGTGGTGCGAGCGGGACGACCACCGCGCGGTGACGTCCACCGGCACGCGGCCGTGCACCACGACACAGGACGGTGACGCCCGGATCTTGCGGCGCACCGTGATGCCGGCGGTGGCGAGAAGGCGATCCGTCACCAGGAGATCCGGCGTGAGGATCAGGGAGTCGCACGTGTGCCGCTCGCCGTTCTCGGTCACCACCGCGCGAGCGCGGGTCCCGCCCTTCTCGATGGCGGCCACGCCGGTGGAGAGCAGCAGCGTGCCGCCCGCACTCACGAACGCGTTGGCCATCGCGTTCGCGATCGACTGCATTCCGCCGTCCGGGAACGACACACCCAACGACGTGTCCATGTGCGAGATCGCGGAGTAGACCCCGAGAGCTTTGGCGGGCGCGACACCGGCGTAGAGAGCCTGGAAGGTGAAGATGCGGCGCAGTCGCGGGTCGTCGATGAGCTTGTCGATCCGCTTTCCGAGTTTTCCGAACCCCCCGAGACGCAGCAGGGTCAGCGTGTTCGCTCGCGCCCTGCGCTCGCCCACGAGGTCGAGCGGTGAGTCGAAGTTGTCGTCGATGTAGCGGTCGAACTCCGCGTCGAACATCGATCCGATCCACGCGCGGAGCGTGCGGTAGCGCCGAGCCTCGTCCGGCCCGCACTTCTCGCCGACCTCCGCGATCATCCGCTCGGGATCGGAGTGGACGTCGATGGTGGTGCCGTCGGCGAAACGGGTGTGGTACGCCGGATGCAACGGTGTCAGACGCAGGGGAGGCGTGGTGGACTCGCGGGTCGCACCCACCGCGGCGAGCGCCTGATCGATCAGGTCGGGCATCGTGAGAACGCTCGCGCCCGTGTCGATGCGGTAGCCCGGCGCCGCAACGGAACCCACCCGGCCGCCGACGGTGTCGGACTTCTCGATCACGGTGACCTCGCGACCGGTGCCGCGGAGGTGGAGCGCCGCGGCGAGGCCGGACAGACCGGCGCCCACGACGATCACGTGATCGGTGGGTCCGGACACGGTGGCATGCGTCATGAGGTTCTCCTGGTGGCGGTGTAGGCCATGGCCGTGAGCCGCCTCTTGGCGTCCTCGGTGACATCGGACGCGTTCAGCGCCGCCAGGGCGCTGTCGGTCAGTGTGGTGATGCGGCGCTCGACGTCGTCGACGGCACCGAGATCGATCATGTGCGCACGCAGGTCGTCGACGGCAGCCTCGGAGAGGTCCGTGCCGATTCCCGCGCGCAGAGCAGCCGCGGTGGCGGGATCGCGTTCGTCCGCCGCGTCCAGGGCTGCGGCGAGGAGCACCGTCCGCTTGCCCTCACGCAGATCGTCGCCGGACGGCTTGCCGGTCACGGACGGATCCCCGAACACTCCCAGCAGGTCGTCCCGCAGCTGGAAGGCGGTGCCGATGTCCGCACCGAACGTGCTGTAGACCTCCAGCAGGTCGGGGCCGGCGCCGGCGAGCGTGCCGCCGATGAGGAGAGGGCGTTCCACCGTGTAGGCCGCCGTCTTGTAGCGGTCGATCTGGAGCGCGGCCTCGACGGAATCGTCTCCACTGGCCTCCACGGCGATGTCGAGCAGCTGTCCGCCGAGCACCTCGGTGCGCATCGCGGACCACACCGGAGCGAGGCGTGCCGACGTGGCGGAGTCCAGTGCCGCCGCGCGGACGAGATCGTCGGCCCAGCAGAGCGCGATGTCGCCCAGCAGGATCGCGACCGACTCGCCGAACTTGTCCGAGTTCCCGCGCCACCCGGCCGCGCGGTGCCGTTCGGCGAAGGTGACGTGGACGGTGGGGAATCCGCGACGGGTCGAGGACGCGTCGATGATGTCGTCGTGCACCAGCGCGCACGCCTGAACGAATTCGAGGGCGGAGCACACGTCGAGGACGGCGTCGGCCTCAGCGGCGTGCGGATCGCCGCCCGCACCCAGGAAGCCCGTCCACGCGAAAGCGGGGCGGATCCGCTTGCCGCCGCGGAAGACGAAGGAGGTGAGCTCTGCCACGGCGTCGGTGTAGATGGGACCGACCGAGTCGACCGTGGCCTGTTGCGTCGCGACGAAATCGCGCAGGGACGTCTCGACCGCATCGACGAACGTCCCCAGCGGCCACTGATCACGGTCGTCCGCGGCGGACTCCACGTCGAGCGGTCGGTGGGCGGCGGGGCTGTGCGGTGCGGCGGACAGAGTTTCCTCCGGTGTTCGGGGCGGCGGACGGTGTCCGCAGGCAGTCGGTCGGGATGCGGTCGGGTCTCGGGCGCAGCGTCCTGGCACCCCCGACTCTATCCGGGTATTCGGACACGGCGCCGGTGCGGACGACCTGGGGGCCCGAGCAGGTCGGCGCGGGAATCTATGCTGTGAGGCGTGACAGACGAATCCTCCCGCGCGCGGGTCAGCCGCACTCCGTCGGTGATCGACCGGTTGAATTCCGCGGCGCACGGGAGTGTTCCGTTCTCCGTCGAGTTCTCGCCTCCTCGCGACGAGGCCGCCGAGGACCGCCTGTGGCGTGCCGTGCGCACCTTCGAGCAGATGCATCCCGCCTTCGTGTCCATGACGTACGGGGCGGGCGGATCCACGCGTGATCGCACGGTGCGGGTCACCGGCGAGCTGGCGGAGGTCACCAACCTGCTGCCCGTGGCCCACCTCACGGCCGTGGGGCACAGCCGCACCGAGCTGCGCGCGATGGTCGGGGCCTACGCGGACCGCGGCATCTCCAACATTCTCGTGTTGCGCGGCGACCCTCCCGGCGATCCGCTGGGTCCGTGGGAGAAGCATCCGGACGGCGTCGAGTACGCGGAGGAACTGGTGCGGTTGGTCTGCGAGCTGGGCGACTTCCACGTCGGTGTCGCGTCGTTCCCCGAGGGACATCACCGCGCGCCCGATCTCGACCACGACACCCGCCATCTGGTCGCGAAACTGCGTGCGGGCGCCGAGTACTCGATCACCCAGATGTTCTTCGACGTCGAGGACTATCTCCGCCTGCGTGACCGTGTCGCCGCGTTTGATCCGGAGCAGGGCGCCAAGCCGATCATCCCCGAGATCATGCCCATCACGTCGCTGCGCAGCGTCAAGCGTGCGATGGAGCTGTCGGGATCTGCGCTGCCCGCATCCGTCGAGAAGCGCCTGTCCGCCGCGGCCGGGTCCGACCCGGACGAGAACCGGGCCGCCGTGCGCGCGGTGGGCATCGAGATCGCCACCGAGATGGGGGAGCGACTGATCGCCGAGGGCGCCCCCGGCCTGCACTTCATCACGCTGAACTTCGCGAAGGCCACCAGTGAGGTCGTCGGCAATCTCGGGCTCGCCCGCCCGGTTCCGGAGGGCACGGGTGGGATCGGTACCGGATCAGTGCCGGGTGGCCAGAACGCGCGACTTCCACACGAGAGTGCCCTGGCGGCGTCCCCGGTCCGATGAGGCCAGCAGCGCCGAGCCCGCCGCGATGGACAGTGGGTGCAGCGCCGAGGTGACGACGTCGCGGGCCAGCGAGTCGTCGCTGCCCTCCGCGCGCCGCGCAGCGATGCGCGACACCCATCCCGCCAGGTACCCGGCGACTCCCCACCGGCGGGTCGATCCGCGCGCGGCCATCGCGATCGGTGGCAGGACCCATACGGCTGTGGCGATCGCCGAGACGGCGAGAGTGCCTGCAGCGCCGCCGAACTGGGACCAGAGCCACTTCGCGTGACCGGCACGCACCTGCGCGGCGTCGGTGTACATGCGGCACGTCGCGACGCGCCCGCCGTACGCCACTGCCGTCGGGAGACCGCGGGAGCGGACGTGCCGCACCAGCGTCAGATCGTCGGCCACCGCGAAGCGTGTGCACTCGTGTCCGCCGACCACGCGGTAGGACGGTGCGTCGAGCACGAGGAACTGCCCGTTGGCCACGCCCATCGACGGCCGACGGCCTCGATTGGCGGCCCGGACGAGGAGGGTCACCGACCACGACCACGACAGCAGAGGCTGGACGACCCGCTCGATCGTCGTCACCGCCGTCTCCGCGGGCCACGGGCAGAGCATGGCCACGTCGTGCTCGCGGAGAACGGACGCGGCGGCGTCCAGTGCATCAGGATGCAATCGCACGTCCGCGTCGAGGAAGACGACGAGGGTCGGATCGGTGGTCGCGAGCGCGCGGCGGCCGAGGTCGAGGCAGGCGAGGGACTTGCCCATTCCCGGCGCGTCGGCCGGCTCGGTGGTGCGGCCCGCCAGGATCCGGAAACGCGGATCGTCCCCCACGACGGCCCGGGCGACGTCCGCGGTCCCGTCGGACGAGTCGTCGTCCAGCACGAGCACGGTCATCGCGGACCGGGAGCGCTGAGCCAGCAGATCCCGCAGCAGGTCGGGGAGACGGTCTGCCTCGTCACGGGCAGGAATGCAGACCGTGATGCGCTCACCGGCCCGCACCGTCGCCGCGGACGAGGGCAGCACGCGGGGTGCGGTCGCGGCGTTGATCAGGGCGATGCCCGCGGTGGCGATCGAGGCGAGAGAGCCGACTCGGACCGCGTTCCGGGCTCGGCGCCGGGCGGTCACCGGCGGCCGGCCGACTCCGCATCGCGTCGGCGTCCGCCGGAAGCGTCGCGGGCGACGTAGGCCATGCCGCCGACGATGGCCGCGATACCCACGGTGACACCGAAGACGATGCCGGCCCACCCGGCGAAGCTGCGCGTGTTCGGATCCGAGTAGCGCACCTCGGCGCGCAGGGTGCTGCGCTCGCCGGCGGGGAGCTTCCAGGACACCACGTTGTCGCCCTCGCGGGCGCCGTTGGTGGTGGTGACACGGGCGGGGAAGGCGATGGTGAACTGCACGTCGCTGCCCTCGGCGGGTACGGAGCTCAGATCGACCTGGCCGGCGAGAGTGACGAGGTCACCCGCGCGGACCAGGGACAGCTGGTAGAGGCCGACCGACTGGTCGGACAAGGCCGCGAGCTGCTGCACGTCACCGAACGTGAGGTCGTTGAACAGCGCCTCGCTGCCGACGTACCCGTCCGAGTCGTACGGCTGCACCCGGATCTTGCTGCCCAGGCTGTCGGGGACCTCCATGCCCGGTCCGGTGTCACCCTCGGCCGTCGGCACCGTCGCGGCGACGATGCGGCCGGACACCCGGTCGTTCGAGGACACGCCCATGGACACCTGTGCCCGGAGGCACCCGGCCAGCAGCGGAACCGTCAGCAGGGCGAGCACGAGGACGGAGACCACGCGGCGCGGTACGGGAACGCGCGGCGACGTGCGAGGAGCAGCGGGGTGGGGCACAGCGGTCATCGTGCCAGGGCGCCGCGACACCGTCAGTGAACGGGTCGGTCGGCGCGGCGTGGCGCGTCGCGAGCGATGTCCGACCGGGGTCGGGACAGGGCGAGGAGGAAGGGGACACCGACGACGCCCATGGCGACGAGGCCGTACAGAGCGGACCAACCGAGGTCCGGCAGGAAGACCGCATGGGCGAGAGCAGAGCCGAGCCACGTCCACACGAACAGCCCCCACGGCACCAGCGGGCTCACCGTGGGCGTGCGCATCGGTGACCGCCCCAGGACCTCCATGGCGACGGCCATGAGCGCCGCGACGAGCAGCCATCCCACATAGTTGGTCCACGGGATGCCGTCGAGCCCGGGCAGGGGAGCGAAGGGACTGCACCAGGTCCACTGACCGTCGGCCACCATCTGAGGGTCGAGATACAGATCCCACCCCACGACGCCGACGGTGGTGAGTCCCACGCGGGTGGGCACCGGTCGGCGCATCCGCTGCGCGACGACGGTGGCGGCGCACCACACCGGGTAGAGGCCGGCCGTCCAGGCGAACGGAACCACCACCGGCACGTGGGCCAGGGAGGGTCCGATGCGGTCCTGCGCGTACTCGTAGCACCCGAAGGGCATGCCGGTTCGCGTGCCGATGATCTCGGCCGTCAGACCGATCCCGGCGGTGAGCAGCACCATGAGCGTGGCCCACCCGGCCCCGCGTGCGCTCGCCGCGTGCGTGACGCAGGCGGCGGCGAGCAGAGCGACGACACAGAACGTCACGGCGTCCTTGACGCCGCCCGAGACGAGCGGGTAACTGATCTGCGCGAGGACGGCCGCGACGGCGAAGCCCACCGCGACGGGTGTGGCTCGCCCCGACGCGCGGAGAGTGTCTCCCGACCTCATCGGCGGCCCGGGAGAGCGGCGCCCAGACGCGACGCCACGCGCTTCAGAGGATTGCCCGCGCGTTCGGCGATCGCGAGCCGGGCGGCACTGCGGCCGCTGGATCCGGAGATACCGCCGCCGGGGTGCATCGAGGCGCCGGTCAGGAAGAACGACGGGGCTCCGGGCACGGTCATGTCCGCGAGCGCCGGCATGGGGCGCCACATCATCATCTGGTGCAGTGACATCTCGACGTGCATCACGTTGCCCCCGACGAGCCCGAGTTCCTGTTCGAGGTCCCACGGGGACTGGGTGTGCCGTTGCAGGATGCTGTCGGCGAAGCCGGGGGCGTACTTGTCCACCTCGGCGACGATCCGATCACCCTCCAGTTCCGCCACCTCGGGGCTGCCGCCTCGCCAGCTCCGACCGTCGGCCAGTCGATACGGGTGCCACTGCGACCACAGCGAGACCTGGTGTTCGCCGGGCTTCGCGATCGATGGGTCGACCGCGCTGAAGCTCATGGCCAGCACCACCGGCGCCGGCGGGAGATCGCCTGCCGATGCCGCTCCGTGCGCCCGACGGAGCTGGGCCCGGTCGTGTACCAGCAGTTGCAGTCCGCGGCTGGACGACTCGACGCCGGGAGCGCCGGGATACTGCGGCAGCGACGACGTCGACGCGCGGACCACCATGCCGATGCCCGGCCCCACGTCGATCTGCCGTCGCCACGACTCCGTCGTCGCCGTGTCGAAACCGCCGGCGTCGAGGAGGTCGAGCGTGGTCAGGATGTGGCACCCGGCGATGACCGTGCGTGCGCGCACCTCCTCGCCACTCGCGGTGCGGACCGACCATCCGTCTCCGACACGCGTGATCGACACGACGGCGTCACCGAGGGTGACGGTGCCTCCGTCGGCCTCGATCTTCGTCTGCAGCGCGACGCTCAGCGCGCCGCTGCCGCCGACGGCGCGGCCGGGCGGGGTCGTGTGCATCAGAGCGTTGAAGGCCACCATCGGGGCCGTGCCGGGCTCGGACATCGGCGGACCGGACTGGGCGCCGAACCACGCGAGAGCCGCTTTCAGTCGCTCGCTGTCGAACCACCGGTTCAGTAGCGAGTCGCCCGACGCGAGGAACTCGCGGGACAGGGCCGCCGCACCGTCGCTCGCGTCCATGCCCCAGAAAGAGGACAGCAGAGCCCTCCCGGTGGGCGGACTCCCGAACGACTTCATGACACGTGCGCTGCGGGGCCCCCACAGTGCGACGAACGCGCGGTACGCGTCCGCGTCCTTGCGTCCGCACGCCGCCTCGATCGAGGCACAGGTGGCGTCGAGATCCACGGAGAACACGATGCCCGGTTCGTCGGTGCCGGGCGGAGGCGGCGCGAACGCCCACGGGTCGCAGTCGAGATAGCGCAGGCCGTGATCGGCGAGACGCAACTCCTCGATGATGCCGGTCTGCCGGATCATGATGTGCGCGGACGAGCCCCGATCCACCTTGTGGCCGGGGAAGCGCTCGACCGTGGAGGCCGCGCCTCCGACGACAGTGTCTCGTTCGAGGACGCGGACGGACCATCCGGCATCGGTCAGGTAGGCGGCGGAGACGAGTGCGTTGTGACCCGATCCGACGACGGCGGCATCGATCACGTGGTCGGCCCCTCTTCTGTGGTGGTGTCGAGACCGAGTCCGGTCCCGGGTGTCAGGGGTAATTCGCGGCCGAGCACCGCGAAGGGTCGGGCGTCCCCGGCGAAGTGGAATCGGCGCACGACGTCCTGGAACCCCGTCCGCCGGTAGAGACGCCATGCTCGATTGTCCTCGCCGGTGACCTCGGGGGTGGAGAGCAGCACGGAACTCTCCCGGCGGCCCGCCATGAGCGCGAGCAGGAGCCGTTCGCCGAGACGGTGCCCCTGAGCCTCGGGGGAGACGTGCAGCTCGGTCAACTCGACGTAGTCCGAGAGGACCCGCTCGGCGTTCTCGGCGGACCACCCCGCTCGTCGCATTCCGTCGCGGACCTGCTGATGCCACCACTGATGTGGCGCTCCGCGATAGCAGTAGGCGATCGCCACCAGGTGGTCGTCGTGTGAGACTCCTCCCACCGCGCCCCACCCCGGCCGCAGGATGTGCTCCGCCCACATCGGCGCCCGATGCAACTCGGTTCCGCGCGGGTAGCCCATCGCGGCGACGTAGACGGACAGGGCTTCGGTCAACCGTCGGCGCATGTCCTGCGGGGTGAGTTCGATCAGACGAATGCCCTCGTCGGAGGGGCCGCCTCGGGCGTCGTGAACGGTACTCACCTCGATCCCTCGCATCGTGTCGGACGTCCGCGCTACAGTGAAGTCATCGAACACGCGTTCGAACGAATCGACCTCGGGTCGATCGGCCCGACATCGGGTCGATCGCTCGAGACGGTCCGGAGAACATGTCCGACCTCCATGCTTACATCGCGCTCGATCGGCCCGCTCAGGGGAGTAACCGACAGGCCGACGGTGTTGAGAAGGACGTGGGACGCCGATCGGTTCACGTGTCGGAGAGGGAGGTAGCGCAATGGCTCGGAGCACGGGTGGTCACACTGCGGCACGCCGCAGCTCTGCAGACCGCACGGAGGGTGGTGAGACGATGACAAACGGCACGGTGGTCTCGTTCGATGCCTCCGCGGCGCCGTCGCGCACGCACGCCCGCGCCCGCATGTTGCTGCGTCGTGCGGACGCCATTCTCGGTGACGCGGCCGGTGCACCGTCGGCGGCCGACATGTTCCTCGAGTCCTACGTCGCCGCGTTGCGCGGTGCCGGCGCCCTGCTCGACGCGGTCGATCCGGTGCCCAAGCGTGGGGCGTCCCGCAGCGCCTGGGTGCGCATGCGGACGGCTGCGCCGGAGTTCACGGAGTGGGCGTCGTACTTCGCCGCGTATTCCACTCTGCGTGCGTCCATCGAGGCGGGCTCGGCCGATCGGCTCGACGCGGCCGAGGCGGACGAGTTCTTCTCGCAGGTGGGACGCTTTCTGCACCGCGTCGAGGACCGTGTGACCTCGCGGTCCGACGCGGTCGCGGTGCCCGCGTAGACCTGGTCGCCACCACGATGCGACTTTTTCTCGCATACTGGTGGTGCAGGTAGGTGGCTCGCCGCCGATTCTGCTCGTATCATCGACAACAGGTAGCCGGACCGATCGGCTACCTCTCACTTCTGGCCAAGAAGTGAGAGCCACCATCCAGTGCCGGGGGAGGTACCGTGCCACTCTCCGAGCACGAGCAGCGCATGCTCGACCAGATCGAGAGCGCTCTCTATGCCGAGGACCCCAAGTTCGCGTCGACCGTGCGCGGCGGACGGATTCGAGCCGCATCCACGCGGCGTCGTTTTCAGGCCGTCGCTCTGTTCGTGATCGGCCTCATTCTGCTCATTGCAGGCGTGGCCCTCCCGTTCAAGCCCGGTGGATTCCCGATCATCAGTCTCGTCGGCTTCGTGTTCATGTTCGGCTCCGGCGTTCTGCTCTTGCTGCGCAAGCCCACCGCGCCCCAGTCCGAGCAGTCCGAGGGCGACAACCCGCCGGCACCGGGAAGCGGCCCGCGCCGTTCCGGTTCCGCACCGCGCCGAGGTCCTCGCAAGGGATTCTCCTCGCGGATGGAGGATCGTTTCAAGCGACGGTTCGACCAGGAATGAGAGAGACCGGAGCGGTCACATCGATCGCTCCGATTCTCGCGTGAGGGGCAGCGCGCCTCTCACACCGATGCTGTGACACATCAGCGCGGCACCCACCACGGGTGCCGCGCTGATGCCGTTCAGGGACCCGTGGGTGTCGATCCCCCCACCGCGCCCCACCGAGGGTGGTCTCGGCCCCCAGATCCCCACCACGCCC
>NZ_JABUEI010000015.1:0-68964 GCF_019836145.1 Rhodococcus sp. BP-241
GGCTGGGGGTGGGCCGGTTCGGGGTCGGCAGGTTCGGAGCGGACATCACGAACCCGTCCTGCAGGTCTGGCCCGCCACCAGCGTCGGCGTCGGTGCCGGGGTGGGCTCGATCGTGGTGGTCACGGGAGCCGCCGGATCGACGGGCACCGCCGGGTCCGGAGCGGGCGGTGCGGCCGTGGGAGCAGGCGTGGCCTCGGGGGTGGCGCTCGGCGTGGTGGTGGCGCTCGCCGGCGGCGTGCACGGGGGCAGCAGGTCACCGGACGCAAGTCGCGCCACCTGGGTGCGCGCGTCGTCGAGGGTGCCCGACGGCAGACCCGAGCGCACCTGTTCGCGTGCCGAGGGCTGGAGATCGTCGACACCCAGGATCGTGCAGTCGGCGTCGCCGGGAGCGCGCAGCTCGACCGTCGCGTCCTCGGTGGCCGTGGCCCCGTCGCGGACGCAGCCGACCAGATCGACCTCCTGCAGCGAGAAGCCGAGCACCGAACCGGAGACTCCGCGCATCACCACCACGCGACCGTCGTCGGTTCCGACGTAGTAGTTACGTTGCAGCAGTTGCCATCCCACGACGAGACCGACGACGAGAAGGGCGACCACGCCGAGGCCGGCGAGTGACCACCGGAGCTTGTGCGACTTCTTCTCCGGCACGGGCGGTGGTGTCACGACACGTTTCGGGGTGGTGCGGGGCGGCCGCATGGCGGCGGCGCGGCCGGCTGCCGTGTTCGGCGGCGGCGCGTCCTCCTCGTCGGACATCGACGCGGCTCCGGCGAGAATGGGGTGCGACTGGCCGTAGTCCAGATCGATGACGTCGGCGACGACGACGGTGACGTTGTCGGGGCCACCGCTGCGCAGCGCCAGCTCGATGAGCCGATCGGCGCACTCGTCGTTCTCGCCCTCGCGGAGCGTGTCGGCGATGGTCTCGCTGCTGACGACGTCGGACAGGCCGTCCGAGCACAGGAGATACCGATCCCCGGCGCGGGCCTCCCGCACCGTGAGCGTCGGCTCGATCTCGTTACCGGTGAGCGCGCGCATGATGAGCGACCGCTGCGGGTGCGAGTGCGCCTGCTCGGCCGTGATCCGGCCCTCGTCGACCAGGGACTGGACGAACGTGTCGTCTCGCGTGATCTGCGTCAGCTCGTCGTCGCGCAGCAGGTAGGCACGCGAGTCGCCGATGTGGACGAGCCCGATCTTTCTGCCGCCGAACAGGATCGCCGTCAGGGTCGTTCCCATGCCGTCGAGCTCGGGATCCTCCTCGACCTGCTCGGCGATGGTGGCGTTGCCCTCGCGCGTCGCCCGTTCGAGCTTGCCCAGGAGATCGTCTCCCGGCTCGTCGTCGTCGAGGTGGGCGAGCGCCGCGATCATGAGCTGGGACGCGACCTCACCGGCGGCGTGCCCTCCCATGCCGTCGGCGAGAGCGAGCAGGCGCGCACCGGCGTAGACCGAGTCCTCGTTGTTGGATCGCACGAGACCGCGATCGCTGCGCGCGGCGTAGCGGAGAACCAGTGTCACGGGCGCAGCTCGATCACGGTCTTGCCGACGCGGACGGGCGTGCCCAGCGGGACGCGCACCGCCGTCGTGACCTTGGCCCGGTCGAGGTAGGTGCCGTTGGTCGAACCGAGATCCTCGACGTACCAGTCACCCCCGCGAGGAGACAGCCGTGCGTGGCGCGTGGACGCGTAGTCGTCGGTGAGGACCAACGTCGAGTCGTCCGCCCGACCCATGAGGACCGGCTGCGACCCGAGCGTGATGCGGGTACCGGCCAGCGAACCCTGCGTGACCACCAGCTGCTTGGCCACCTTCGCCTTGCGGCCCTGCAGCGACACCGGTGACGTGCGGGAGCGCGGTGCCACCCGCAGCCCGGAGGCCGCATAGATGTCCGACCGCAGGGTGCGCAGCACTGCCCAGACGAACAACCACAGGATCAGGAGGAAGCCAGCTCGAGTGAGCTGCAGAATCAATCCCTGCACAGCGTGTCACCTCCTCGTGTCACCAGAAGCCGGGTCACGGCTTTCTCGGTCGCCCGGGGACGTCCCGTCTCGGAGCATCATAAGGGCAGGCGCCGACGGCCGGTGTCGGCCGCCGCACCCGTCGCCGGTCCGGTCGTGTCAGACGATGCGGACGAGGATCTCCGAATGTCCGGCACGGACGATGTCGCCGTCGGCCAGCTGCCAGTCCTGGACCGGTGCACCGTTCACGGTCGTGCCGTTGGTGGAACCCAGGTCGGACAGCATGGCCACCCGGCCGTCCCAGCGGATCTCGAAGTGCCGACGCGAGACGCCGGTGTCGGGGAGCCGGAACTGGGCCTCCTGGCCGCGACCGACGACGTTGCCGCCCTCGCGCAGCTGGTAGTGACGGCCGCTGCCGTCCTCGAGCTGCAGGGTGGCGGCGAGCCCGCGAGACGCGGCCGGGCGGTCGTAGTCGTCCCCGTCCGCGACCTGCTGGTAGCCCTGTGTGGCCGGCTGGTCGTACGCCGCCGCAGCGCCGTACGCCCGCGGCTGTGCGGCCTGGCCACCGTCGGCGTAGCCGCGCTGGTCGTAGTCGCCGTACGCCTGCTGACGGTCCTGACCGTGCTGGTCCTGACCGTGCTGGTCGTAGCCCGACCGGTCGTAGCCGCCCTGGTCGTAGCCGCGCTGGTCGTACCCGCCCTGGTCGTAGCCGCGCTGGTCGTAACCACCCTGGTCGTACCCGCGCTGGTCATAGCCGCCCTGGTCGTAGCCCTGCTGGTCGTACCCGGCCTGGCCGTAGCCCTGCTGGCCGTAGGCGCGGGGATCGGGTCCACCCTGGTCGTACTGAGGACGGCCGTGACCGCGCGGATCCGCCGCCGGCTGTCCGTAGGCCTGGCGGTCGTACGGCTGCTGAGCGGGAGGCTGCTGGCCGTAGGCACGCGAGTCGTAGGGGGCGCGGTTCTGCGGCTGGCGTCCGTAACCCTGGTCGTAGCCGCCCTGCTCGTGACCCTGCTGGTCGTACCCGGCCTGGCCGTACCCCTGCTGGTCGTACCCGGCCTGGCCGTAGCCCTGCTGATCGTGCCCCTGTCCGTACGGTGCGCGTCCGTATCCGCCCTGCTCCTGACCGGCGGGCGGGCGGCCGTAGCCGCGGGCGTCCTGCTCGGAGTCGCCGTACGCGCGGGGCGGGCGCACCCGGTTCTCCGCCGCCGGGTCGACGCGGCCCGACGCCTCGGGGTCGTACGCCTCGGACGGGTACGCGCTGCCGTTGCGAGGGGCACGGGCGGCGACGCCCGATGCGGGCCGATCGTTGTCGCGGTCGGGCTCGTCGCCCTGGTTCTGAGTCCCTGAGTTCTGGGTCATGGGGCCGGCTCCTGATGTCGACGACGGTCGGTCTTGTGCAGTGGACTGGTGAGGTGGAGCGCTCTGCTGGGGTGACGCGTCGGGATCGACTGTTCCCGACGTGCGGAACTGTCCCGTGTGCAGTGTGGTGGACGGTTCGAAGCGGACCACCACGCGCCCGTACGTCTGCCATCCCTGGTCGGTGATGAAGTCCTGGAGATGGCGTGAGAAGGCGCGAGTGGTGAGGTCGTGGTCGGACGCGAGCCTGTCGTGATCCGACGGGCTGATGGTGATGACGTAGGCGTTGGGTGCCAGCAGATGTCCGCCGTCCAGCGTGCGGACCGACATGGTGGCCTCCTGCTGGAGGGCCGCCTCGACCTCCTGCGGCACCACACCGCCACCGAAGACGCGAGCGAAGGCGTCACCGACAGCACTCTGCAGCTTTCTCTCGAATCGCTGAACCACTCCCATGACACCCTCCTTCTCCGTCTTCGTCGGTACTGCGTCTCACATCGGTACTGCGTCCGTGCGTCGGAGACTCATGATGCTGGAACCGTCCCCGAGGCGTCCACGCCGCCGACGTCCGCGCAGGCCGTGCGGCCTCGCGTGTCCTTCCGTCGTGCGACTACCGATCCATGCTATACGCCCGGAACCGGTTCCCGGCCCCGCCTCGGGACCGGAAACCCGGACCGACGGTATGGATTTCTGCCCGAGTGACGGGTCGTGTTAATCTCGTCCTGTCGCTCGGGCGAGTGGCGGAATGGCAGACGCGCTGGCTTCAGGTGCCAGTGTCCTTCGGGACGTGGGGGTTCAAGTCCCCCTTCGCCCACCACACTGGCCGTAGCCGAGAAATCGCTACGGCCAGTAGTCTTTCATCGGACGTACGTCTCGGTGTGAGATCTCCGACGTCGAGCTCGTGCGCTCCCGGAGTATTCTCGTGAACGAACGCCGAGGTACCGCGCAACGTCGCGCACACACCCACACCGCCGGGGGAACGACCAGGTCAGGCCCGAATGAGGATGCCCTGATTTGTGAATTCGACCGGTTCCTGACTTATCGTTCAGCTGCGGGGTCGACCCACAAGGATCGCCCCTGCCCGAAAACACTCGGTCACCACCTCGGAACGGATCGTTGTCCGAGAGTGGCCGGAGCCCCATCGGAGTGCGTGTTCAACGGTGAACCCGCTCTCGCATCGCCCCGCGGTGGCTCGCGTCGAATCTCGGACGTGGCCGCGCTCTCGCGGATCTTGGCTCGACTCGTCAGTTAGGCAAGACACATGCAGCTTCCCGGACACCGGTACCCATCAGCGCGCGGCCTCTACGATCCCGCCAACGAACACGACTCCTGCGGTGTCGCGTTCGTGGTCGACATGCACGGCCGACGGAGCCGCGACATCGTCGACAAGGCGATCACGGCGCTGATCAATCTCGAACACCGCGGCGCTGCGGGTGCCGAGCCCAACACGGGTGACGGTGCCGGCATCCTGATCCAGGTCCCCGACGCGTTCTACCGCGCCGTGGTCGACTTCGATCTGCCGCCCGAGGGTTCCTATGCCACCGGTATCGCGTTCCTCCCGCAGGCGCGCGCCGCGTCCGCCGAGGCTGTCGCCGGTGTCGAGCGTGTCGTGACCGAGGAGGGCCTCGAGGTTCTCGGCTGGCGCGACATCGAGACGGACGACGCCTCCCTGGGCGCGCTGGCGCGCGACGCCATGCCGACGTTCCGCCAGCTGTTCGTCGCCGCTCCCGACCGTGCACTGTCCGGCATCGATCTCGAGCGCCGCGCGTTCGTCGTGCGCAAGCGCGTCGAGCACGAGCTCGGCCTCGAAGGCCCCGGCAAGGACGGTCCCGGACGCGAGTCCGTGTACTTCCCGTCGCTGTCGCCGTCGACCATCGTCTACAAGGGCATGCTCACGACGCCGCAGCTGCGAGGCTTCTACCTCGATCTGCAGGACGAGCGCGTCGTCAGTGCCCTCGGTCTGGTGCACTCGCGCTTCTCCACCAACACGTTCCCCTCCTGGCCGCTGGCACACCCGTTCCGCCGGGTCGCGCACAACGGTGAGATCAACACCGTCACCGGCAACGAGAACTGGATGCGTGCCCGCGAGGCCCTCATCGAGTCGGACGTCTTCGGTGGCCCGGAGAAGCTCGAGAAGATCTTCCCGGTGAACACGCACGGAGCGTCGGACACCGCGCGCTTCGACGAGGTGCTGGAGTTCCTGCACCTCGGCGGTCGCAGCCTGCCGCACGCCGTGCTGATGATGATCCCCGAGGCGTGGGAGCACCACGACAAGATGGATCCGGCTCGCCGGGCGTTCTACCAGTACCACTCGACTCTGATGGAGCCGTGGGACGGACCGGCGTCGGTGTGCTTCACCGACGGCACCGTCATCGGCGCGGTCCTCGACCGCAACGGCCTGCGTCCGAGCCGTCTCTGGGTCACCGAGGACGGCCTGGTCATCATGGCGTCCGAGGTCGGCGTCCTCGACATCGAGCCGTCGAAGATCGTGCGCAAGGTTCGCCTGCAGCCCGGCCGCATGTTCCTGGTGGACACCGCGCAGGGCCGCATCGTCAGCGACGACGAGATCAAGGACGAGCTCGCCGCCGAGCACCCCTACCAGGAGTGGCTCGACGAGGGTCTCGTCGAGATCGACGACCTGCCCGAGCGCCCGCACGTCCACATGACGCACGACCGTGTGCTGATCCGTCAGCAGATCTTCGGCTACACCACCGAGGAACTGACCATGCTGGTCGCTCCCATGGCCAAGGCCGGCGCCGAGGCCATCGGGTCCATGGGCACCGACACGCCCGTCGCCGTGCTCTCGAACCGCCCGCGCATGCTGTTCGACTACTTCTCCCAGCTGTTCGCCCAGGTGACGAATCCGCCCCTGGACGCCATCCGGGAAGAGGTGGTCACCAGCCTCGGCGGCACCATCGGACCCGAGCGGGATCTCCTGCAGCCCAGTGCCGAAGCATGCCGGCAGATCGTGCTGAAGTCGCCGATCCTGCACAACGACGAGCTGGCGAAGCTGGTCCACATCAACGACGACGGCACCCAGGACGGACTGCGCTCCGTGGTGGTCCGCGGCCTCTACCCGGTCGCCGAAGGCGGTGAGGGACTACGTCGTTCGCTCGAGATCATTCGTTCGCAGGTCTCCGCGGCGATCGACGGCGGCGCGCGCATCGTCATCCTGTCCGACCGCGAGTCGAGCGAGCGGCTGGCACCGATTCCGTCGCTGCTGCTGACCTCGGCCGTGCATCACCACCTCGTCCGAGAGAAGACCCGCACCAAGGTGGGGCTGATCGTCGAGGCCGGTGACGCCCGCGAGGTCCACCACATGGCCACCCTCGTCGGCTTCGGTGCCGCAGCGGTCAACCCCTACATGGCGTTCGAGTCGATCGAGGACATGATCGATCGCGACACCCTGCAGGGCATCGACTACGACAGTGCCGTCAAGAACTACATCAAGGCCGCCGGCAAGGGCGTGCTGAAGGTGATGTCGAAGATGGGTATCTCGACGCTCGCCTCGTACACCGGCGCCCAGCTGTTCCAGGTCATCGGCCTGTCGCAGGCCCTGGTCGACGAGTACTTCTACGGCGTGCAGTCGCCGCTCGGCGGCATCGACCTCGATCAGATCGCGGCCGACGTCGCGGTGCGTCACGGAGTGGCATACCTGGACAACAAGTTCGAGCGCGCGCACCGCGAGCTCGAGACGGGCGGCGAGTACCAGTGGCGCCGCGAGGGCGAGTACCACCTGTTCAACCCGGACACGGTGTTCAAGCTCCAGCATGCCACCCGCACCGGTCAGTACTCCGTGTTCAAGGAGTACACCCGCATGGTGGACGACCAGTCCGAGCGGCTCGCGTCGCTGCGCGGACTGTTCCGCTTCAAGACCGAGGGTCGCACCCCGATCCCGATCGACGAGGTCGAGTCGGCACGCGACATCGTCAAGCGTTTCTCCACGGGTGCGATGAGCTACGGCTCCATCTCGGCCGAGGCGCACGAGACGCTGGCCATCGCGATGAACCGCCTCGGTGGTCGCTCGAACTCGGGTGAGGGCGGCGAGGACACCGCACGCTTCCTCCCCGACGAGAACGGTGACTGGCGTCGGTCGGCCATCAAGCAGGTCGCGTCGGGTCGTTTCGGTGTCACGTCGAACTACCTGACCAACTGCACCGACATCCAGATCAAGATGGCGCAGGGCGCCAAGCCCGGTGAGGGCGGCCAGCTTCCGGCGCACAAGGTGTACCCGTGGGTGGCCGAGGTGCGTCATTCCACGCCGGGTGTCGGCCTCATCTCGCCGCCCCCGCACCACGACATCTACTCGATCGAGGATCTGGCTCAGCTGATCCACGACCTGAAGAACGCCAACCCGTCGGCGCGCATCCACGTGAAGCTCGTCTCCGAGGTCGGTGTCGGTACGGTCGCCGCCGGTGTCTCCAAGGCGCACGCGGACGTGGTGCTCATCTCGGGCCACGACGGCGGCACGGGCGCCACCCCCTTGACGTCGGTCAAGCACGCCGGCGCACCGTGGGAGCTCGGCCTGGCCGAGACCCAGCAGACGTTGCTGCTCAACGGTCTTCGCGATCGCATCGTCGTGCAGGTCGACGGTCAGCTCAAGACCGGTCGCGACGTCATGGTCGCCGCGCTGCTCGGTGGTGAGGAGTTCGGCTTCGCCACCGCGCCGCTGGTGGTCTCGGGCTGCATCATGATGCGCGTCTGCCACCTCGACACCTGCCCGGTGGGCGTGGCGACGCAGAACCCACTGCTGCGCAAGCGGTTCGCCGGTCAGCCGGAGTTCGTCGAGAACTTCTTCCTGTACATCGCCGAGGAGGTCCGCGAGTACCTCGCGGAGTTCGGTTTCCGCACGCTCGACGAGGCCATCGGCCAGGTCGCGCTGCTGGACACCACCGCGGCGAAGGATCACTGGAAGGCGTCGAAGCTCGATCTGTCGCCGATCCTGGACGTCGCGGAGTCGGCGTTCATGAACCAGGATCTCTACTGCACCGGCACGCAGGACCACGCGCTGGACAAGGCTCTCGACCAGCAACTCATCGCGCAGAGCCGCGAGGCACTGGACAAGGGCGAGAAGGTCGAGTTCTCGACGCGGATCACCAACGTGAACCGCACCGTGGGCACGATGCTCGGCCACGAGGTCACCAAGGCGTACGGCGAGGACGGTCTGCCGGAAGGCACGATCGACATCACCTTCACCGGATCGGCCGGTAACAGCTTCGGAGCGTTCGTGCCCAAGGGCATGACGCTGCGACTGCAGGGCGACGCCAACGACTTCGTCGGCAAGGGTCTGTCCGGTGGGCGGATCGTCGTACGCCCGTCGCTCCAGGCCAACTCGAGCTTCGTCGCCGAGAACAACATCATCGCCGGCAACGTGATCCTCTTCGGTGCCACCGAGGGTGAGGCGCTCATCCGCGGTGTCGTCGGTGAGCGGTTCGCCGTCCGTAACTCGGGCGCCGTCGCGGTGGTCGAGGGTGTCGGTGACCACGGGTGCGAGTACATGACCGGTGGCAAGGTCGTCATTCTCGGCGAGACCGGCCGCAACTTCGGTGCCGGCATGTCCGGCGGTGTGGCGTTCGTCTTCGACCCGAACTCGACCTTCGAGGACAACCTGAACACCGAGCTCGTCGACATCGAGGAGCTCCAGGGTGACGAGTTCGCGTGGCTCAAGGATGCGATCACGCGGCATCGTGACGAGACCGGGTCCGAGGTCGCCGAGCGCATCCTCGCGGACTGGTCGCAGCAGGTCAATCACTTCGTGAAGGTGATGCCCCGCGACTACAAGAAGGTACTGCTCGCGATCTCCGAGGCCGAGAAGAACGGCGCGGACGTGGACGAGGCGATCATGGAGGCAGCTCGTGGGTGATCCACAAGGATTTCTGAAGAACACGTCGCGGGAGCTCCCGTCGCGGCGTCCCGTCGACCTGCGCCTGATGGACTGGAAGGAGGTGTACGAGGACTTCTCCACGGACACCCTCCGCACCCAGGCCAGCCGGTGCATGGACTGTGGCATTCCGTTCTGCCACAACGGGTGCCCGCTCGGGAATCTGATCCCCGAGTGGAACGACCTGGTGTACAAGGACCGGTGGCGCGAGAGCATCGACCGGTTGCACGCCACCAACAACTTCCCGGAGTTCACGGGCCGGCTGTGCCCGGCCCCGTGTGAGGCGTCGTGCGTCCTGGGCATCAACCAGGACCCGGTGACCATCAAGCAGGTCGAGGTCGAGATCATCGATCGCGCCTTCGACGAGGGATGGGTCCAGCCCGTCTACCCGACGTACCTCACCGGCAAGAAGGTGGCCGTCGTCGGTTCCGGCCCCGCGGGTCTCGCTGCAGCGCAGCAGCTCACGCGTGCCGGCCACACCGTCACCGTGTTCGAGCGAGCAGATCGCATCGGCGGACTCCTGCGCTACGGCATCCCCGAGTTCAAGATGGAGAAGCGCCACATCGATCGCCGGTTGGCGCAGATGGAGGCCGAGGGCACCATCTTCCGCACCGGTGTCGATGTCGGTGTCGACATCACCGCGGACGAGCTCCGCGAGGAGTTCGACTCGGTCGTCCTGTCGGGCGGTGCCACCAAGGCCCGCGACCTCGAGGTCCCCGGCCGCGAGTACGGCGGCATCCATCAGGCGATGGAGTTCCTGCCCTGGGCCAACCGTGTCCAGCTCGGCGACGACGTCGTCGACCAGTACGGCCAGCCGCCCATCACGGCGAAGGGCAAGAAGGTCGTCATCATCGGCGGCGGCGACACCGGCGCGGACTGCCTCGGCACGTCGCACCGTCAGGGCGCGGCCAGCGTCCACCAGTTCGAGATCATGCCCCGCCCGCCGGAGGAGCGCGCCGGATCCACCCCGTGGCCGACGTACCCGCTGGTCTACCGCGTGTCCTCGGCTCACGAGGAAGGCGGCGAGCGCGTCTTCTCCGTCAACACGGAGCGTTTCACGGGCGAGAACGGCATGGTCACCGGACTCGACGCGCACGAGGTCGAGTTCAAGGACGGTCGCTTCGCCAAGGTCGAGGGGTCGGACTTCCACCTCGAGGCCGACATCGTGTTCCTCGCGATGGGCTTCACCGGACCCGAGAAGCCGGGCCTGCTCACCGATCTCGGGGTGAACCTCAACGAGCGCGGCAACGTGTCGCGGACCGACAAGTGGAACACCAACGTCGACGGCGTCTTCGTGGCCGGCGACATGGGCCGCGGTCAGTCGCTCATCGTGTGGGCCATCGCCGAGGGCCGCTCCTGCGCGTCCGCGGTCGATTCGTTCCTCATGGGAAAGACGGCGCTGCCCGCGCCGATCGTGCCCACCCAGGCACCCCAGCGGTAGCGAGCCCACACACCCGGTACGAACAGAACACCCCCTGCAGCCTGCTGCAGGGGGTGTTCTGTGTCGGGAGTCGGTGCGTCAGCGCGCTCGACGGAACAGGACGGCGGCCGCGCTGCCGGCGATCAGCAGCGTGACGAGCGTGGCCCCGGACGCGGCGACGATGCCGTCCACGTACGCCTCGCGGGCGCGGGACGCGAGGTCGGGCCCGACGTCGGGTGACATCCGGCCGGCTTCGGCCAGGGTGCCGGCGAGCGTGCCGTCTCCGGACGTGTCGGCGGGCCCCAGCACCAGGCGGTACGTGGCCACGCTGATGGAGCCGAGCACGGCGATGCCCAGTGCCCCACCGAGTTCCGCGCCCGTCTCCGACACGGCACCGGCCGCGCCCGCCTTCTCCGGTGCCGCGGTGGCGAGCACCCGATCCGAGCCGAACGTCGTGCCGGTACCCACACCGAACGCAGCGATCACCATGCCGCACAGCAGGATCGCGAGCGTGGCGCCCGACCCGACGTCCGAGGGGAGGGCCACCGCACCGATCACGACGGCACCGACAAACATGACGGAGATGGCGCCGACGAGGATGACGGCCGGCGGGCGGCGCTTCATGATCAGGGGGGCCGTCAGTGAGGCGGTGGCCGTCGCGATCGCCGGGATCAGCGACCACAGTCCCGCCTCGAGGGTGCCGAGCCCCATGACGAGCTGAAGATATTGCGACAGCATCAGATTGAAGCCCGTGATGATGAAGACCGACACGAGGATGACGATCACCGCGACGGAGAAGGCCGGGGTGCGGAACAGGTCGAACTCGATGACGGGGTGCGTGCTCGCGCGTTGACGTCGCACGAACCACCAGCCGACCAGGAGCCCCACCGCGAGCGCGGCGGCCACCTGCCAGTCGAGGCCGTTCTGCGCGGCGTGCTTGAGCGCGTAGACGATACCGAGCATCGCGACGATCGAGGCGCCGACGGCGGGCAGGTCGAAGCGGCCGGGGTTCGGGTTCTTCGCCTCGGGCAGCATCACCGGCGCGGCGATCAGCAGGACCACCATGATCGGGATGTTGATGAGGAACACCGAGCCCCACCAGAAGTACTCGAGCAGCGCGCCCGCGATGACCGGGCCGAACGAGCCACCGCCGGCGAATCCGGCCGTCCAGATTCCGATGGCGACACCGCGCTGCACGGGGTCGACGAAGAGCTTGCGCAGCAACGACAGTGTCGACGGCGCGAGGGTGGCGCCGCCGATTCCGAGAAGCACCCGCGAGGCGATGAGGGCCTCCGGGGTGTGCGAGAAGGCGGCGGCGACGGACGCGATGCCGAAGACGAGCGACCCGATCATGAGCAGCCGACGGGTGCCGATGCGGTCGCCGAGGGAGCCCATCGTGACCAGTAGGCCGGCGAGCATGAAGCTGTAGATGTCGAGGATCCACAGCTGCTGCGAGCTGCTCGGCTGGAGATCCTCGGTCAGCGAGGGCAGGGCGAGGTACAGGACCGACATGTCCATCGAGACGAGGACGATGGGGACGACGAGGACGGCGAGACCCCACCACTCGCGACGCCCCGCCCGTTCGGTGGCGGGCGTGTCGGTGCTGGTCATGCGTGATCCGTTCGAGAGTGCGTGTGGTGGTGCTCCGTGAGGGGAACACCCTGCATTGCAACACACGGAGCGGGTCGGAAAAGAATCCGCTCCAGCCGGTGAGAGGGAACGAACATGCGGGTGGCAGTACTGGGAACCGGAACGATGGGCGCGGGCATGGCGGGGTCTTTGCTCCGCGGCGACCACGAGGTGACGGTGTGGAACCGCAACGCCGATCGCGCGGCGCCGCTGAAGGACCAGGGGGCGACCGTCGCGGACGATCCGGCGGCCTGCGTCGCTGACGCCGACGTGATCGTCACGATGCTCTACGACGAGTCGGCCACCGCGGACACGGCCACCACCTTCCTGTCCGCGGTGAAGGACGGCGCCGTGTGGGTCCAGTCCGCGACCGTCGGTCCGGCCGGCGCCCGACGGCTGGCCGATCTGGCGCAGCACCACGGGGTCGCCTTTCTCGACTGCCCGATGCTGGGGACCAAGGAGCCGGCGGAGTCGGGCAAGCTGACGGCGCTGGCCTCCGGACCCGCCGAGGCGCTCGAGTCGGTGCGCCCGGTGCTCGAGTCGATGACGGTGAAGATCGTGAACGCGGGGACGGCGCCCGGCCGGGCGAGTGCGCTCAAACTGGCGTGCAACGCGATGGTGTCCACGCTCACGGCGGCCACGGCGCAGTCACTCGCGATGGCGTCGGAACTGGGCCTGGAGCCCTCGCTCGTCCTCGAAGCGCTCGACGGTGGTCCGATCAACGCGCCGTACACACAGATGAAGGGCCGCTCGATGATCGAGCGCGACTTCACCCCGTCGTTCGGGATCGACGGCGTGGTCAAGGACGTCGACCTGATGATCGATGCGGTGGATCCGCGCACCTCCCGCCTGCTGCAGGCCGTGCGCAGTGCGTACGTGGACGCGAGCGTCGCGGGGCACGGCGCCGACGATCTGGCGGCCGTCGTCACGGCCTTCGAGAACGACGAGGGGTTCCAGGGCTGAGTCGTCAGGGGGCAGTCGGGCGATAACCGACGCCCGCCGCCGCTCCTCGCCGTACGTTCGGGTGGACCGATGACGAACGAGCGAGACGAGAACGACGATGAGTGATCTGCACGTGGTGGCCACCATTCCGGTGACGGACGGCTTCGACGAGGTGCTGGAGGCGATGCGGCAGTTCGCCGTTCTCACGCGCGAGGAGGACGGCTGCCTGGAGTACGACGTCTACACCTCGAACGCGGCGCCCGACACCATCGTCACCGTCGAGGTGTGGCGGGACCAGGCGGCCCTCGACGGGCACATGGCGTCACCGCACATGGCCGACATCATGGGTCGCCACGGCGCCAAGCTGGGCGCCCTGGCGATCCACCCGTTGACGCCCGCCTGAGTCAGGCGAGGCGCGGTTCGTCCCGGTAGGCCGCGCGGTCGTCCTCCGGGTCGGACCGGGCGACGAGCGAGTAGACGAGACCGGACACCGCGAGCAGGGCGACCATCACGAGGACGGCGAGCCAGCCGGTCGAGTCCATGGCGTCCGCCGCGATGCGCTCGAGTCCGGCGGCGAGCCACCCGACGGGCGTGAAGGCCGCGGCCTTGCCGAAGACGGAGCTGTCGGGCGACCCCACCAGGGCTCCGCCTGCCAGGACGAGCTGGACGAGCAGCAGCACCAGGTTGATCGACTGGCCGACGGCACGGCCGAACGCCATCTGCACGGCGCCCGCCGCGGCGAGGAACGCCGCGGAACCCAGGAACAGGAAGACGATGCCGCCGAGGAGCGAGCCGAAGCTGAGACCGTCGCCGACGAACCAGTAGGCGATACCCGCAGCTGCGGTGACCGCGAGGGCCCCGAGGACGGGTGCGATGCGCGCCACGCGGTCCCGACGCGTCAGAAGGCGCATCAGACTCACCGCGGCAGCCGCGGCCACGGCCACCAGTGCCGCGATCAGGTAGTAGTTCGACGGGGTGCTTCCCTGCACGACGAGCGTGGTCTGCGTCTGACCGTTCTCGTCGGTGGTCGTGGTCGCCGCTACTGCGTTGGCCGCGGGCAGCGAGGTCTGCGCGGTCTTCACGTTGGTCTGCAGGGTGCTGACGACGCCGCCGATCGGCTCGATGCCGGTCGTGATCTGGTCGGTGCCCGCCTTCAGCTGCTTGCCACCGTCGTCGAGCTGGATGATGCCGTCGTTCAGCTGGCCGGCGCCCGTGGAGAGCAGCGCGCTGCCGTCGACGGCGGTGTTCACGCCGGTGACGAACTCACTGGACGGATCGTCGAGCTGGAACGCGAGCAGGGCGGCGCCGTCGCGCAGCTGGTTGATCTGGGAGACGGTGTCGGGGCCGATGCCTTGCGCGTTCAGCGTGTCGATGAGCTCACGCAGCTGCCGTGCCGCGTCGGTGGTGATCGGGTTGTTCAGCACCTCGATGCGGTTCGCGACGTCCGCGATGGACGAGGTGACCTGGGCCTGCTTCTCGCCGAGCGCCAACAGGGGCGTCGTCAGCTGGTTCACGCCGCCGCTGATCTGCACGGCGCCGTCACCGAGCTGGCCCACTCCGCCCTGCAGCTGCACGAGTCCGCCGGCCAGCTGAGAGTTGCCGTCCGCGAGCTGCTGGGACCCGGAGCGCGCCTGCCCGAGGCCGTCGGAGAGCTGGGTGACTCCGTCGGTGAGCTGCGGCGCCGCGTCGGTCAGCTGAGTGAGTCCACCGCTGAGCAGGCTCAGGGGCAACTGCGTCTGGGTGAGAGCCGAGCGCGTCTTCGCCAGCGGGTCTCCCGCAGCGGGGGTGCCGCCGTCCGTGCCCTCGGAACCGTCTGCCGAGGTGGTGGTCTCGGAACTGCTCTGCGAGGCCAGGGGAACGACGTCGTTCCCGCTGAACGACGCGTAGAGGCCGGCCAGGAGCAGGGGGAGGGCGATCACGAGAACGACGATCACGGGCCGCGACAACGTGGCGACGAGACCCGAACGCGGGGCACCGTGTGCTGAGGGAGAAGTCATGATACTGCTCAGGCTAACCGGTGCCGACGCGCTCGACGGACCGTGCCGAGCACCGATCGTGCCCGTAATGCCCTGTGACCTGCGCGATTAAGAAGTCGGTGAGGATCGTGCGCGGTTCCGGGGGAGCAGATCCCACACGTGCTGCGTCTCGTTCACCGACGCTACCGTACGTCTGCCGCTGCGCGAGAACAGTATTCGCGTGACCGAGACGTAGTCGATCGGGAAGGTCAGAGGCATGGCGGTGCCGAGCAGATCCTGCAGGTGGACGTTGATCACCCCGCCGTGGGCGAAGACCGCGACCGTGTCCTCCGGCTCCGCGTCCCGCACCACCGAGGCGATGTCGTCGAACACCCGTCGGCGGAAGGCGTCGGCGTCCACCGCGCTCGGCAGATGCCCGGCCTTGATGCGCTCGAACTCGGCGGGGAACTTCTCGCGCGCCTCCTCGATGGGGAGGTAACCCGGGAAGTCGCGGTCGTACTCGGCCAGACCGTCGAGCACGTCCACCGGTAGTCCGGTGTCCGCGGCGAGCGGTTCCGCGGTCTGCCGGGCGCGCAGTTGTGGACTGCTGACGATGCGCGCGAGCCGATGGGCGCGCAGCCCGTCGGGCACGCGCGCGGCCTGCTCGAGTCCCAGCGGCGCGAGGGCGGGATCGGCATCCGCGTCGGAACGCAGCGGGAGAGCGTGGCGGATCAGCAGCAGTTGCACAGCGGCCACTGTCTCACGGTCACGAGAGCGTTCCGAGTTCTGCCACCAGCCGTGCCGGCGCCGTCCGCCGGAACGACATGTCGAGCAGTTCGTCGACCTCGGTCCAGTCGGGGGTCCCGATCGTCAGGTCGAGTCCCACCCAGCCGCTCGCCGCGGTGTACGCGGGCTCGAAGAATCGCTCGTCGTCCAGCAGCGCCGCTCGCTCGTCGGTGTCGGGCAGGACCTGCAGCGACCGATCCCAGCGGGTGGAGGGGTGATCCCCCTTCACCGTGGCGCCGTAGATCGCGAAGACCTTCGTGGTGCGGAAGTTGGGGCGGCCGTGGGAGACCTTCTCGGTGGCGCCCGGCAGGCGCAGGGCTCGCTCCCGCACCGTGGCCAACAACGGATCGTCGTCGCGGAATCGCACAGGATGCTCCATGACCGAGGAGACTAGGCCCTCGTCATCGAGCCGGGCGGTCGATCGCCATCACCACGTGGTCGGTGGGGTCGATCGGATTGTCCGGGGTGAGGTGGGCCTCGGCGACACGTCGGTACCCGGCCTTTTCGAGCGCCCGCCACGACGCCACGTTGCCCGTGGCCACCGGCACGACGACGCACGTCGCGCTCGGGTACCGCCGCCACGTGTCGGCCGTGAACTCGATCAGCACGCGGGTGCCGAGGCCGTGCCCGACGAGGTGCGCCTCGCCGATGAGGTAGTCGATGGTGACGGCCTCCGCGGGCACCGCCCAGAACGGCGCCAGCTCGTCGACGTACTCCGGGTAGTCGTGCCACCGGGCGCGCTGGAGCAGGCCGACGGGGGTTCCGTCGTCGAGAGCCAGCACATCCTCGGACGGCTCCTCGCCGCGGGCGGACGCTCCGAAGTCGCGGGCGACGGCCTCGGCATTGACCTCGTGGTTCCACCACCGCGCCACGTGCGGGTGCGACAACCAGCGCGCGAGCAGCGGGAAGTCGTCCTCGGTGACCCGCCGGAAGGTGATCACGATCAGCGCATGGACACGAGTTCGTGCACGTCGTCGTAGGGGAGCATCCCGTCCACCGTGGCCATGACCTGCATGCGGTCCAGAACGATGTACCCGTCGTGGTTGTCGAGGAACGCGGTGTCGGACGCGTCCCGCCCGGTGGCGATGCGCACGAGGCTCTGCCGTGGGGCCAGCCGGGTCGCGTCGACGACGCGCCAGACGCCGTCGACGTAGGCCTCCGCGACCGCGTGGAAGTCCATCGGGTCGCAGCCGGGCGCGTAGACCGCGACGAGGCGGGCCGGCACCGTCATCGCCCGCAGCAACGCGACGACGAGATGCGTGTAGTCGCGGCAGACTCCGCTACCCGCGAGGAGGGTGTCGGTGGCGCCGTCGATGGGGTCACTGCTGCCGGGGACGTAGCGCAGACGGCGGCCGACCCAGGCTGAGACGCGCTCGAGCACGTCGGCGTCGGAGGTGTAGCGCCCGAACTCGGTCTCGGCGAAGCCCAGGAACTTGTCCGACTCGCTATAGCGGCTCGGCCGCAGGTAGACCGACAGGTCCCGCTCGACCACCGGGGCGGGATCCGCCTCGCCCTCCACGCGGGCGCGGTAGTCGACGACGAGTTGACCACGCCCACAATCGAATCGGTGGATGCGCCCGCCGGTCTCCGCGCGGATCACCGTGGGCGTGATCTCCTCGCCGTCGAGCCGGAACGACAGCGACTCGGTGACCGTCGTCCCCGGCAGTTCGGCGACCGCGATCTGGAACTCGAGGTTGCTGGGGTCGACGACGGTCACGTCGAGGTGGGCAGATACGTCACGCGTCACTCCCGCATGATGCCACCGGTCACGGCCGGAAGATCGCCCGGACGCAGTTGTCCGCCTTCTCCTTGAAGATCGCGTACCCCGCGGGTGATTCCTCGAGCGACATGTCGTGCGTTATCAGGAATGTCGGGTCCAGCTCGCCGGACTGCAGGTGGTCCAGAAGACGCGGGACGTACCGCTGTCCGTGCTGCTGTGCGGAGCGCAGCGTGAGGCCCTTGTTCATGACCAGACCCATGGGAAACTTGTCGGTGACACCGTAGACGCCGAGCACCGAGACGACGCCGCCCTTGCGGACCGTCCTGATCGCCTCCCGCAGCGCCGTCGCGCGGTCGCTCTCGAGGCGCAGCGCCTGCTTCGCCTTGTCGTAGATCTGGCCGACACCGGTGCCGTGGCCCTCCATGCCGACGGCCTCGATCACCGCGTCGGGTCCGCGGCCGCCGGTCATTTCGCGGATCTCGTCGGTGACGCTGTCCGAGGCGGTGTAGTCGACGGTCTCGGCACCGATCTCGTCGCGCGCCATGGCCAGTCGCTCCGGGATCCGGTCGACGACGATCACGCGGCCGGCCCCCATCAGCTGTGCACTGCGCGCCGCCATCAGGCCGACGCCTCCCGCTCCCCACACGGCGATCGTCTCCCCGCCGGTGATCGAGCAGAAGTCCGCACCCATGTACCCGGTGGGAATCGCGTCCGAGGCGAACAGCGCCTGCTCGTCGGTGACGCCGTCGGGAACGGCGAAGCAGTTCTGATCGGCGAACGGCACGCGAATGTACTGCGCGTGCGACCCCTGGTAGCCGCCGAACGGATGCGTGTAGCCGTAGATGCCGCCGGTGGGATAGCCCATGATCGGTCGCTGCAGATCCGCGTTCGGGTTGGTGGTGTCGCACAGTGAGTACTGCTCGTGGTCGCAGTACCAGCAGTTGTTGCACGCGATGAACGACGGCACCACCACGCGGGATCCCACACTCGTGGCCGTCACCTCCGCGCCGACCTCGACCACCCGGCCCATGAACTCGTGGCCGATGACGTCGCCCTCCCGCATGCCGGGGAGGTAGCCGCTCAGGAAGTGCAGGTCGGACCCGCACGTCGTCGTCACCGACACCTCCAGAACGGCGTCGTGGGGATTGACGATCACAGGATCGTCCACGGTCTCGACGGACAGGGTGTTCACGCCGGTCCAGCAGAGTGCACGCATGTCGGTCTCCTACTTCTCGCTCGGTCGGGCGGACGGAGTGGGCACGAGTGTCGGGATCTCGCCCGTCTGCAGCAGTGCCCGAGCGCGGTAGAGGATCTTGTAGGCCGCGATGCGCGTCGCGACGTCGGGGAGGGGGAGATCGAGCTCCAGCGTCACCTCGGTCCCGAGGTCGAGCGGAGCCTCGGCGAAGCGCACGACGGCGAGGTCGCCGCTGTCGTCGCGGCGGGTGAACCGCACTCCGTGGTCGTCGGCCGACCGAGTGGTCTCCACGGCGACGGCGACGTCGTTCCCGTCGGAGACGGTCCACGTGACCACGTCCCCGCCGTCGTCCGACACCGAGGCGATGTCGCCCAGGACGCGGGACAACTGCGGGGTGTCCGTCCAGAAGGCGCGCGCGGTGGGAACGTCCACGGCGATGGTCAGGGTCACGGGCCCGGCGGACTCGGTCTCGCCGCGGCCGGTCACCTTCTGCACTGCGGGGTTCTGCAGCGCGGTCTCGGCTGCCGCCTTCACCGCGTTGCGCGCTGTCTCGACGATGCTCACGTCCACCACTCCTCAGGTCTGCGTGGCGGGCGCATACCCGAGGAGGAGTGAGGAAAACGTCGCGGAATCCTTCTCTGTCCGCCGGCTGCTGGCCCGGCGGCACTGGAAGTGAAAGTGAGGCCGTCGGCTCCGCTCACACGCCGCTCCCCGAGCTGCCACTTCTCCCGCTACCAGGAGAAGTGTCATGACCCTGAGACACGAGCGCGTTCGTGACGCCGGTGAAGTCCTGTCACGCCACGACCAGCAGTCGATGAGGGCCGCGGCACCAGCGCTGGCCGGTCTGTCGCGGTCAGGTCGGATGGACCGCTGAGATGCACACGGTTCGGACGCTGCGTCACGCCGTGGTGCGAGTCAGCTCGTCCTGCGCCGTCGGGCCCGCGCCCAGTGCCCACCGGATGGCGGTGGTGACGGCGATGCCGCTCGCGCGCACGGCGGTGGCCTCGGTGATCGGAAGGTAGGGCAACCGGAGGGGGAAGCGGGTCCACCGCGGCATCATCGACACCGCCACCGACGACAGCAGACCGTAGGCGGGGCGTACTGCCAACGGGATCGGTGGGTTGAGCAGGATGAAGCGGGCGGTGCGACGTGCTGCGGGAGTGCCGCGCAGTTCGGGCCGGTACATCGCCAGCATCTCGTTCAGCTCGTCGACCGTCTCGGGCACGTCCTCGGCGCCGAGCCCGCGAGCGACCCAGGCCGACTCCCGGACGTAGGCGTCGCGGCCGCCGGCATCGAGAGGTCGGGCACCGTAACGATCGTGCGCGCGCAGGAAGCTGTCGATCTCCGCGACGTGGACCCACCGCAGCAGGTGCGGATCCGACGCGGCGTACGGCCGCCCGTCCGGCGCGACTCCCGTGATGCGCTTGTGCACGGCGCGCACGATTCGCACGGCGCGCTCCGCGTCCTCGATGGTGCCGAACGTGGTCTCGGCGAGGAACGTGCTGGTGCGTTGCAGACGGCCCCACGGGTCGCCGCGGTAGCCGGAGTGCTCGTCCACGGCAGCCATCGCCAGCGGGTGCAACGACTGCAGGAGCAGGGCGCGCATTCCGCCGACGAACATCGACGCATCGGCGTGGACGCGCTGGATCGCCGAATCGGGGCCGTACCGACGCGGCCCCTCGGCCAGGTGGATCCGGTCGCGTCGAGCGGGGCCCTCGTCGCCCGCGACCCGCGCGAAGATGGTCTCGCCCACTCGGGTCTGGACCGTGCGCAGAGGATTCATCTCTCCAGTGTGCGCTCGTGCGGCGTTCAGCCGGTGGAGACAGTTCTCACCAGCGCCGCGACTCGCCGGGGCTGATCGATCATGGCGTGGTGGTGCGACGGGGACACCACGGCGAAGCGGCCGCCGAGGTAGCGGGCCAGACGCTGCTGGCGCCGCAACCACTGCGCTCCCCACGGGGTCCGTCGCCCCGTGTGCGCGGCGGCCACGATGACGGGGACGGACGGAACGGGCGTCGTGCGGCGCAGGCGGTTCAACTCGAGGGCCATGTCGGCGTACACCGCGTACTCGATCGCGGCGGCCTCCAGATAGGAGGGATCGCGGTAGATGCGGCGGAGATCGTCGACCCGGTCGGGCGCGTACCCGTCCGGGGGAATGGCCTGCGTCAGGACGTGGCGCACCGGATCGGCGAGCAACCGTTGCAGACCGGCGGCCGAGACGATGCGGGCGATCACGCGAGTCACCGGAATGCGGATGCGCGGCGGCACCAGGGCCGACGGCGACTTCTCGACGCTCGAGTCGAGCAGCACGAGCCCCGCCGTGCGCGCGGGGTACGACCGCGCGAAGCCCTCGACGTAGAAGCCGGCCATCGAGTGCCCCACCAGGACCACGGGGTCCGTCATCGCGAGGGCGTCCAGGACGACGAGGATGCGATCGGCCTCCTCGTGCACCGTCGGCACCCGGTCCGGAGGCAGCGGTTCGCTGTAGCCGAAGCCTGGTCGATCGATGGCCACCGTCGTGTGGCCGGCCGCCACCAGCAGCGCGGACACGTCGATCCAGTCGTGCCACGTCGAGGCGAGCCCCCCGCACAGCACGACGACCGGGGCGGGCGCCGCCGCCGCGTCGGGACGGGAGACCACCACGTGCACGGCGGTCCCCAGTACGTCGACGACCACCTCGCCGTTCGGTTTCATGTGAAACATTCAGCTCCGCGGCTTGGCCAACGGGAACGCGAGGGTCTCGCGGATCGACCCGCCCGTGATGAGCATGACCACCCGGTCGACACCCATTCCGAGGCCACCGGTCGGCGGCATGCCGTGCTCGAGCGCCTGGAGGAAGTCCTCGTCCAGTTCCATCGCCTCGGGATCGCCGCCCGCGGCGAGCATCGACTGCGCGGTGAGACGAGCGCGTTGGTCCACGGGGTCGGTCAACTCGCTGTACGCGGTGCCCAACTCGACCCCCCACGCCACCAGATCCCACTTCTCGGCGACGCCCGCGATGCTGCGGTGGGGCCGGGTCAACGGGGACATCGACGTGGGAAAATTGGTGTAGAACGTCGGGAACTCGGTGAAGTCCTCGACGAGGTGCTCGTACATCTCCTGCGCCACGGCCCCCTCGTCCCAGGTCGACTGATACGGGACGTCGTGCAGATCGCACAGACGCTGCAGCTCCGCGAGCGGTGTGTCGGGCCGGACGTCGGCACCGATCTTCTCCGCGACGGCGCCGTGCATGGTCTTCACCGGCCACTCGCCGGAGATGTCGATCTCCGTCATGGTGCCGTCCTCGGCCGGCCGGTAGATCACCTCGCGGCCGTGCGCGGCCACGGCGGCGCGCTGGATCAGCTCCCGGCACAACACCATCGCGCGCTCGTAGTCGCTGTGCGCCTCGTAGGCCTCGAGGATCGTGAACTCCGGATTGTGCTTGAAGTCGGCGCCCTCGTTGCGGAACACGCGACCGATCTCGAAGACCCGCTCCATGCCGCCGACGCACAGCCGCTTGAGGTACAGCTCCGGCGCGATACGGAGGTAGAGATCGAGGTTGTAGGCATTGATGTGCGTGAGGAAGGGTGCCGCGTTCGCGCCGCCGTGAATCTGTTGCAGGATCGGCGTTTCCACCTCCATGTATCCGCGGTCGCCCAACGTGTCGCGCAGCGACTTCACCACCGCGCTGCGGGCACGCATGAGGGCGCGCGCCTGCGGATTGATCTCCATGTCGACGTAGCGCTGACGCACCCGCGCCTCGGGATCGGTGAGCCCGCGGAACTTGTCGGGCAGCGGGTGCAGCGATTTCGCGTTCATGCGCCAGTCGCTCACCAGCAGCGCGAGCGCTCCGGTGCGACTGCGACCGACCACTCCCGTGCAGGAGATCAGGTCGCCCAGGTCGAAATCGGACGTGAAGCGTCGCAACCGATCTCGATCGATGCGCTCGCTGTCGAGGAGGATCTGCAGGTCCCCGCTCCAGTCGCGCACGAGGCCGAAGACGACGCCGCCGTAGTCGCGGATGCGCAGCAGGCGACCGGACACGCGCACGGTGGTGCCCTCCGGGGCGTTCGCCGCGGAGTCCACGGTGTGGGTGGGCGGATGCGCGACGGGGTAGGCGTCGACGCCGTCCGCGGAGAGCCTGTCCAGCTTGGACATCCGCACCCGGACCTGTTCCGGCCGTCGCCGGCCGGGCAGCGTGTCGACGGGTGTGTCGTCGGGCTCGCTCCCGTCGGCGTGCAGCGTGCCGTCGGCCAGCAGCGCGGCGGGAACAGCCTGTCGGGTGCCGGTGTGAGTGCGTGCACCGAGGCCCGGCAGCGTGAGGAAGCCCTCCGCGATGGCCGATGCGGTACCCACCTTCGGCAGATCGCGGTTGTCCTCGAAGCACAGGTACCGCGGTACCCACTCGGGCTGGTACTTGAGGTTCGATCGGTACAGCGCCTCGAGCTGCCACCATCGCGAGAAGAACACGAGCGTCGAACGCCACAGGCGCAGAACAGGTCCCGCACCGATGCGGCCGCCCTCCTCGAACACGGAGCGGAAGACGGCGAAGTTCAGGGACACCTTGGTGATGCCCACGGTGTCCGAGCGGGACGCGAGCTCGGAGACCATGAGCTCGACGGTGCCGTTGGGTGAGGCGGGATCACGGCGCATGAGGTCGAGCGATGCTCCGCTCGCGCCCCAGGGCACGAGGGAGAGGGTGCCGACGACGCGGTCGTCCGCATCGAGCACGGCCTCGACGAGCAGGCAGTCGCCGTCGAGAGGGTCGCCGATGCGCCCGAGTGCCATGGAGAACCCGCGTTCGGTCTCGGTGTCACGCCAGCGGTCGGCACGCTCGACGATGCCCGGCCACTCGTCCTCGGGGATGTCGCGATGCCGTCGGATGCGCACCGTCACGCCCTTGCCGCGCGCCCGATTGACCGCCTGACGCACCGGGCGCATGTCGGGTCCGTTCAGGCTGAACGATCGGGTCTGCAAGATCGCCTCGTCGCCGAGTTCGAGCACGGCGAGTCCCGCCCGCCGGAACGCGGCGGCACCGGTCTCGCTCGCTCCCATCACCGCCGGGGCCCACCCGTACCGAGACGACATCTCGAGCCACGCCTCGATCGCGTGAGGCCAGGACTCCTCGAGGCCGATGGGATCGCCGCTGGCGAGGCACACTCCGACCTCGACGCGATAGGTGATGGCGGCCTTGCCGTTCGGTGCGAAGACCACCGCCTTGTCGCGGCGGGTGGCGAAGTAGGCCAACGAGTCGTCGTGGCCGGAGCGGGCGATGAGTCCGCGTAGCGCCGACTCGTCCGTGCCGGTGAGGGCGTTGCTCGCACGCTGCGAGCGGAACAGTGTCACCACCGCCGCGGCGAGGGCGACGAAGGCGAGCAGTCCCAGAAGAAAGTCGAGGAATCCGTGTGGTCGGCCGCTGAACTGCTCGTTGTCCACCAGTGCCAGGCCGGCCACTCGGTTGAGTGACCACAGGAAGGTCTCGTTCCGCGGCAGCGAACCCGGGAAGGCCTCGAGCAGCGCCCAGCCGGCGAGGATGCCGACGATCAGACCGGTGACGAGAACACCGAGTGCCTTCCATCCGGCGCCGCGTCGGACCTTGGTGTCGAACTCGGTGCGGGAGGCGAGCAGCAGTGCGAGCACCGCGACCTGCAGGACGAGGCCGATCCAGGACCCGACGCTGCCGGGATCGTCCACCAGGGTCGATACGTTCACCACCGCGGATCCGGCCGTGTAGAGAAGAGCGATCCACCACGCGACGCGTTTGCGCGTCGACAGCGCCGCGGCGACCAGAGCGACCACGAAGCCGTAGGACAGGCTCGTGTCGGGAGCGTCGATGACGTACGAGTCGAGCCACTCGCGGGGTACGTGGACGAGGGCTCGGAGCGCGGGTGACAGGCTCCACAGGAGGACCAGCGTCGCGTAGACACCGAGCACGAGGCCGACGTGGTGCGGCACCTGCCGCAGGCGCCCCTTGTGGCGCGACCGGCGATCGGCGCGGGCGACGCGGGACGCGTCGGACAGGCCTGACGGGGACGGTGATGCAGTGCCCGCGGCGGATGCCGCCGGGGTCGCCTGTGTGGCCATGATCGAGCGCCTCCTGCCGGGACCGTGGATGACGGGACGAGCCCGTGCTCCGCAGGACACAGGCTGTGACAGACAACTATGCAGCGTTCGATGCCGCCGCGCGCCCTGTGCTGCGCGGCGGGTCGTCACGAAGGGCCGGGAACCGGAACGACGTCGGGTTCGTTGGCCGGGCAGCACCGATCCGAATACGGATGAATCGGGCGAAACGAGAAGGGATCTCTCACATGGGCGTCAGCCTGACCAAGGGTGGCAACGTGTCTCTCACGAAGGCCGCACCGAATCTGACCGCGGTGTCCGTCGGACTCGGATGGGATCTGCGCACGACGACCGGAACGGATTTCGATCTCGACGCCAGCGCCATCGCGCTCGGCCCGGACAAGAAGGCGCCCGGCAACGAGTACTTCGTCTTCTTCAACAATCTGAAGACTCCGGACGGCTCGATCCAGCACACGGGTGACAACAAGACCGGTGAGGGCGACGGCGACGACGAGGTCATCGACGTCGATCTCGCAGCGGTCCCGTCCACCGTCGACATCGTCACGTTCCCCGTCTCGATCTACGAGGCCGACGCGCGCTCGCAGTCGTTCGGCCAGGTCCGCGGCGCCTACATCCGCGTGATCGACAAGTCGAACGGCACCGAGCTCGCCCGTTACGACCTCACCGAGGACGCCTCGACGGAGACCGCCATGGTCTTCGGCGAGCTGTACCGCAACGGTGCGGAGTGGAAGTTCCGCGCCGTCGGCCAGGGCTACGCCTCCGGACTCGCCGGCATCGCCCGCGACTTCGGCATCAGCGTCTGATCAGTCTCGACGCCTGATCTCGGGGCGGTCGGCTCGTCGCCTCGCGCGCACGACGCCGCCCGCCCCGATGATCATGCCCACGATGGACAGCACGTCCGACTCGGTGAATCCGTGCTGGAGTGAGAACACCACCAGCACACGGCCCTCGAGCGGCGCGTTGAAGAGCAGCCAGCCGATCGACGCGAGCACCACCGCGGAGATCGACCAGGCGTTCGGCCGCGCCAGGCACCACGCCGACGCGGCGAACAGCGAGTTCATGACCACGAGTGCGTGGAAGATGTCGATCACGGGGTGGGTTTCCTCGTCTGGGTCCGGTGCAGGGCGGGTGTCACAGGAAGGTCGAGAGCAGCCGATGCCCGCCGGCGGCCTTGGCTCGGTACATCATCGAGTCCGCACCCCGCGTCGCGCGGTCGATCGCCCCGGGTCCGGAACTCCACAGCGACGAGTCGGGAGTCAACACGGCGACGCCGACGCTGGCGGTCACGGGAATGGTGTCCTGTCGATCGTGGACCGTCTCGGTGACACGGGCGACCACCGACTCGACGTCACCGTCCACATCGGTGAGGACCGCCACGAACTCCTCGCCGCCGGTTCGCGCGAGCACCCCGTGGCCGTCGAAGAGCTCGGCGAGCCGGGTCGCGACCAGGACGATCACGGTGTCGCCCTGATCGTGTCCGAAGCGGTCGTTGACGCTCTTGAAACGATCGATGTCGATCATCACGACCACCACGGGCGATGTGGTCGCGAGTGCCGTCTCCCACAGATCCTCGACCGAGTTCTGCAGACCGCGGCGGTTCCTGACGCCGGTCAGCGAATCGAGGTCCGAGGCTTTCGCGTCCGTCGAGACGAGTGACCACGCGATGGACGCGAAGACCGGCACCCCACTGCTCGCGCCGCTGGCCACCAGCACCGCGGCGATCGCGTCCCACGGCCCCCACAGGTTCTGGACGTACGCCAGGGTGCCGATGAGGACGATGACGGCATTGGTGAACGCGAGATGGGCGAGCAGCACTCGTGGGCTGAGGAAGAACGTGCAGAGAGCGCCGTTGATCGCGAACAGGAAGGTGCCGATCAGTGCCGACGTCGGGGTGTCCAGCAGGATCACGGACGTGATGCCGACGTCGCCGAAGATCAGGAACCCGAGGAACTGCGCCTTCGTGTCCGGCGTCGGTCCCGTGAGCACCCAGATCATCGCGGCGATCTGCAGTGCCAGCACGAGGAAGACGTAGACGATCGCCGGCGTGCCGGAGGGGCCGTTGGGCGAGGCGAGCATCAACATGGACACGGTCGCGTTGAGCAGCACCGCGCCGGCGAAGACCAGCCGGATGATGCCGTGTATGGACCGGGTGGAGTGATGGACGAAGATCCAGTCGAAATCGTGCGGCGTGGTCAGCCACCGACGCACGACGTCGAGTGCGTTGTCCCGAGGCCGGTGGGTGAGGGGTCTGCGTTGCGCGTTGCGGATGCGCCGGGATCCGCTGTGTCGACCCGGGCGAGCGCGATCGCGGGACGCGCGGACGCGCTGCGTGACCGGCGGACGGGTCGGGTGCGACATGCGTGGAGAATCCCTTCGAACTCGATGCGACCCCCGACGCGGCGTGTGTCCCTGCTGGTGACCAGTGAAGTGTACGTGTAGTCGGTTTGGTCGGCCCGAAACCGGTGAAACATCGGGTATTCGTGGTAGGTAGCCGAGATCATCCCTCGACGTACGATCGGCCGCATGACCGCTGTGTTCCCTGCCAGGCTTCCCGTCGTGTGCGCGCCGATGGCCGGAGGCCCGTCCACCCCCGCCCTGACCGCCGCCGTGAGCGATGCCGGTGGCCTGGGGTTCCTGGCCGGAGCGCTGCTGAGCCCGGAGGCGCTCGACGGCCGGCTCTCCGAGATCGAGTCCCTCACGTCGGCGCCGTACGGCGTCAATCTCTTCCTCCCGTCAGCGCACATCGCGGTCGCCGACGAGATGGAGTCGTACCGCGCCGCGCTGGCCCCGATCGCCGCCGAGTTCGGGGTCGAACCCGGCCCGGCGACACCCGGCCCCGACGACATCGACGCGGTGATCGACGTGGTGCTCGCCCACCGCCCGGCGGCCGTATCGGTCACGTTCGGTCGACCCGGCGCCGAACTCACCGCCCGCGTGCACGAGATCGGCGCCCTGATGATCGGGACGGTCACCTCCGTCGACGAGGCCCGCGAGGCCGTCGAGGACGGGGCCGACATGCTCGTCGTCCAGGGCAGCGAGGCCGGCGGACACCGGGGCGTTTTCACCGACGACGCGTCGTCTCCTCGAGGCGGTGACGCGATGTCGCTGCCGTCCCTGCTGCTCGCCGTCGGACTGTCGGTCGACGTGCCCCTGATCGCGGCCGGCGGGATCATGGACGGGTCCGGCGTGGTGGCCGCTCTCGGACTCGGCGCCGTCGCTGCGCAGATGGGCACCGCGTTCCTGTGCTCCGACGAGGCCGGTACCTCGGCGGTGCACCGCGCCGCACTGCTGGACCGCCGCTACCGGCGCACCGTGGTGACGCGTGCGTTCTCGGGACGACCGGCTCGGGGACTCGAGAACGAGTTCGCCGCGCAGTTCACGGCCTCCGCACCGGCCGGCTATCCCGATGTCAACGCGATCACGGGCCCGATCCGCACCGCGGCGACGGCTGCCGGCCGAGCGGACGTGCCCAACCTGTGGGCCGGTACCGGGTGGCGTTCGGTGACCGCCGCGCCGGCCGCGGACATCGTCGCGCGGATCGTCGCCGAGATGGAGACCGCCTAGAACCTCAGGACGGATCTGCTGTCGGGGACCGGTCCTGACTTCCCGCGAGGAGGATCGACGCGATCAGCTCGGGATTGTCCGTCATCGGCACGTGGCCGACCCCGGGGACCGAGATGACGCGGGCGTGCGGGAAGCGGCGACGGACGCCCCGCACCTGGTAGTGCGGCAGGATCAGGTCTCGCGTGCCCCACGCCACCGTCACCGGCACCAGCGGTTCGGTGAGTGGCGGGAACTCGAACGGCGCGTCGATGCCCGCGTCGATCATCGCGTTGGTGGTGAGTGACGAGGCGTCGACGACGGCGGCCTCGTACGACACCCTGCTCGGATGCGCGAAGAACGGCAGCAGCGTGGGGTACCGCACCGCCCGCATCTTGAGCGCAGTCGGTGTGGCCTTGCCGAACGTGCGCGCGACGGTCCGCATCGCGCGGAACGTCACCATGGTCCGAGCCTGGTCGGTGTGGTTGAGGAAGAAGCCGGCGGGGGACAGCGCGGTGGCCGACGCCACCTCGCCCTGCGCGGCGAGACACAGCGCGACGTAGCCGCCGAGCGAGTTGCCGGCGATGTGCACCTGGTGGTCCGGCTCCTCGATCTCGCGGACGAACTCGGTGACCTCGTTCTGGAGCGTGAGCAGCACGTTCTCACCGGACTCGTGCAGCGGCTCCGACTCCCCGTGCCCGGGCAGGTCCACGGTCACGACCCGCCGATAGGGCGTGAGCAGGTCCAGCACCGCGTCCCACGCCTGGCGGCGGTGAACGACTCCGTGCACCAGTACGAGGGTGGGACCGTGACCGTCGACGTCGTAGCGCAGTGTCATGGGCGGATGGTAGCGGAGCCCGGCGCAGTGCCTGTCACTCGGCGTACACAGACAATCCGGTCACGAGCTGAGAACCCGGTCGATCGCCGCGACGGCGTCGGCCAGCGCCTCCTCGGTCACGGTCAGCGCGGGACGGAACCGGACGCTGCGCGAGCCGCACCCCAGCATGATCACGCGCTCGTCGACGAGGAGCCGCGTGATCAGTCGATCGCGAGTCGCGGTGTCCGGCAGTGAGAACGCCCGGAACAGGCCGCGTCCCCGCACGTCGGAGATCGACGGGTGACGCACCGCGAGTGCGTCGAGAGCGGCGCCGAGGATCGCGCCCCTCTCCGCGGCGCGGGCGATGAGGCCGTCGCGTTCGATCACCTCGAGGATCCGCCGTGCTCGCACCATGTCGGCCAGGCCGCCGCCCCACGTCGAGTTGATCCGTGATCCGACCTCGAAGACGTTGTCGCGCACCATGTCCACGCGGCGGCCCGCCATGATGCCGCACACCTGGGTCTTCTTGCCGAAGGCGAGGACATCGGGTTCGACGCCCAGCTGCTGGTGCGCCCACGCGGTGCCGGTGATGCCCGCCCCGGACTGGACCTCGTCGACGACGAACAACGCGTCGAACTCGTGGCACAGAGCCTGCAGCTCGAGGAGGAACGACGGTCGGAAGTGATGGTCGCCGCCCTCGCCCTGGATCGGCTCGACGATGGCGGCGGCGATGTCGTCGGGGAAGGACTCGAACGCGGCCCGCGCAGCGGCCAGTGAGCGCGCCTCGAGAGCGTCCATGTCCGCGCCCTCGCGCAGGTACGGCGACGGGATGCGGGGCCAGTCGAACTTCGGGAAACGCGCGACCTTGATCGGATCCGTGTTGGTGAGCGACATGGTGTAGCCCGACCGGCCGTGGAAGGCGTGCTCGAGGTGCAGGATCCGTCCGCCCAGTGCCGGGTCGAGACCGCGGGACTCGTTCAACCTGCTCTTCCAGTCGAAGGCCACCTTCAGGGCGTTCTCGACGGCGAGCGCACCGCCCTCGACGAAGAAGAGGTGGGGTAGTTCGGGGATGCCGAGCACGCGCGCGAAGGTCGCGACGAAGCGGGCCATCGGCTCGGAGTAGAGGTCGGAGTTGCTCGGCTTGTGCAGCGCGGCCGTCAGCAGATCCGCCCGGAACTCGTCGTCGCGGGCGAGAGACGGATGGTTCATCCCGAGCGCGTTCGAGGCGAAGAACGTGAACATGTCGAGATAGGACGCACCGGTCCGCGCATCGACGAGTGTGGAGCCGTGCGACCGCTCGAGGTCGAGAACCATGTCGAAGCCGTCGGCCAGAATGTGACGCGACAGCACGTCGTGGACCGACTCCGGCGCACCGGCGGGAACGGGGGTGGTGGGCCGCGATGGCAGTACCTGCGTCATGAAGGCGAAAGTACGCGATAAAATACTGTCAAACAACATCTAAGCCGGAATAAATCCGGTCACGACCATCGGAGACAATGAATCCATGACATCGACCGTCGACCTGTCCGCCCGTACGTCCGAGCTGCTCGCCGCAGTCGGGGCCGCGCCGCTCGACCACGACTCCGGCCTGGCCGCGACCAGCCCGATCACCGGTGCGGTGCTGGGCCACGTGCCGCTCACGAGCGACGTGGACTCGGTGATCGCCGCAGCCGCGGACGCCTACCGGTCGTGGTCTCTCGTTCCCGCGCCGGTACGCGGCGGTCTGGTGCGTGAGCTGGGTGAACTGCTCCGCGAACACAAGGACGCACTCGGTGAGCTGGTGTCCATCGAGGCCGGCAAGATCGTCAGCGAGGGCCTCGGCGAGGTCCAGGAGATGATCGACATCTGCGACTTCGGCGTCGGACTGTCCCGCCAGCTCTACGGCAACACCATCGCCACCGAGCGGCCCGGCCACCGGATGATGGAGCAGTGGCACCCACTCGGAGTCGTCGCCGTGATCACGGCCTTCAACTTCCCGGTCGCGGTGTGGTCGTGGAACACCGTGCTCGCCCTCGTCGCCGGCGACACGGTGGTGTGGAAGCCGTCGGAGAAGACGCCCGTCACCGCGGTGGCCGTGCAGGCGCTGTTCGAGGAAGCCGCACGCCGTGCCGGGGTGTCGCCGGCGGTGGCGCAACTCGTCGTCGGTGACCGTGCCGTCGGTGAGACCCTCGTCGACGATCCGCGCATCGCCCTGGTCTCCGCCACCGGATCGACCCGCATGGGCCGCGAGGTGGGCCCCCGCGTCGCGGCACGGTTCGGCCGCGTGCTCCTCGAACTCGGCGGCAACAACGCCGCGATCGTCTGTCCGAGCGCCGATCTCGACCTCACCGTCCGCGGCCTGGTGTTCTCCGCGGCCGGCACGGCCGGTCAACGGTGCACGTCCCTGCGCCGCGTCATCGTGCACGAGTCCGTCGCCGACACCCTCGTCGACCGACTGGGTACCGCGTACTCGTCGTTGCCCGTCGGGTCGCCGCTCGACTCGTCGACGCTGGTCGGACCGCTGATCGACGAGGCCGCGCACGACGGGTACGCCGACGCGTTGGAGCTCGCGCGGAAGGACGGCGGCACCGTCGTCGCGGGTGGTGAGCGGGTGCGAGTGGCGGGCGCCGAGGACGGTGTCTACGTCCAGCCGGCCATCGTGCGGATGCCCGCGCAGACCGACGTGGTGCGCCGTGAGACGTTCGCGCCCATTCTGTACGTCATGACCTACAGCGATCTGGACGAGGCCATCGCCCTCCACAACGACGTACCGCAGGGGCTGTCGTCGTCGATCTTCACGACCGACCTGCGCGAGGCGGAACGCTTCCTGTCGGCGGCAGGGTCGGACTGCGGCATCGCGAACGTGAACATCGGCCCGTCGGGCGCGGAGATCGGCGGCGCGTTCGGCGGCGAGAAGGAGACCGGTGGCGGGCGCGAATCGGGCAGTGACGCCTGGAAGTCCTACATGCGACGCACCACCAACACGGTCAACTACAGCTCGGAGCTGCCGCTCGCCCAGGGGGTGACGTTCCTGTGACTGCGGGAAGGCCGGAGGCCGGCCGGGATCACGCGGGAAGGCCGGAGGCCGGCCGGGATCACGCGGGAAGGCCGGAGGCCGGCCGGGATCACGCGGGAAGGCCGGAGGACGGCCGGGATCACAGCAGCGATCGAACGGTCGAGATCCGCGACGAGGTGATCAGGCTGGGGCAGTTCCTCAAGCTGGCCGACCTCATCGAGTCGGGGTCCGAGGCGAAGGCTGTCATCGCGGACGGTCTCGTCGAAGTCAACGGTGAGACCGAACTGCGCCGAGGACGTCAGCTCCGTGCGGGCGACACCGTCACCGTCGGCGGGGTGTCCGCCCGCGTCGCTCAGGCCTGAGCTGCCGGTCAGCCCTGAGGCGGGAGGGGTTGCGCCGCGACGACGACACCGTCGTCGTCGCTGTAGACGAACTCGCCGGGGATGAAGGTGACTCCGCCGAACTCGACTGTGACGTTCTTCTCACCCGACCCTGTCTGCGTGCTCTTGCGCGGGTTGGTTCCCAGCGCCTTCACCCCGATGGCGAGAGTCGTCAGGATGGCCGAGTCGCGCACGGCACCGTTGACGATGACGCCCGCCCACCCGTTGTCCACACCGCGCCCGGCGATGATGTCGCCGACGAGGGCGGTGTGGACACTCGCGTCGCCGTCGACCACCAGGACTCCGCCGTTGCCGGGCTCCGACAATGTCTGCTTGACCAGCAAGTTGTCCTGAAAGCAGCGAATGGTGGTGATGGGTCCGCAGAACTCCCGCACGGCCCCGAGCTGACGGAACTGCGTGTCGCAGCTCCGGATGTCCGGCCCGATGGTGTCGGCGAGATCGGCGGTCGCGATGAAGGTGCTCATGGCGTCACAGGCTAGCGGCAGTCCTGCGGCACGTCGGGTCACGCTGTCGGGGACACCCGCCGGGGCGGCGGTTGGTGCGTCGGCGGTTCGGTCCCTCGAGGTCGATTGGACGGTGCAGGTCGGGGGAACCCGCACGTCATGAGTACAAGTCACGACGGCAACGACGGTCACACCGGTGACGAGACTGCGCGCGACGCCACCCGAGAGGACCACCCCATGTCCGGCCAGAACCCCGATCCCGCAGAGACTGCAGGACTCGAACCCGGTGGCAGCATCGTGCCGGGTGACACGCCGCCGGACTCCACGTCGGCCGCGGGTCCCAATCATGAACCGCCCCAGCGCACTCGGACACCCGCGATCGTGTTCCTGGTCGCGGTCGGCGTCGTCGTGGTGCTGATCGTCCTCGGTGTCGTGGGCAGGATCGCGGGCCTCGTCTAGAGCCCCCGACAGAACTGACGACGGAGCACGTGGCCTCTCGGCCTCGTGCTCCGTCCGTGTGTCAGGCCCCGTTCTCGCGGGCGTTCGCTCCGACGACGGCGACGATCCACTCCGCCAGCCCGGCGGCCCGCCCGTCGTAGTGCGCGCGGAACCGCTCGTCGGCGGTGTACATCCCGGCCACGCAGACATGCATCGCGTGATCGCAGTCGTAGAAACGGTCGATCGACGCTCGGTGGCGTTCCGCGAGGACGTCGGCCTCGTCCGAACCGGGCTCCACGCCGCGGAGCATCGCTGCAGCGAGATCAGCCTCGAGTTGTTCGGTGTCGGCCTTGATCGCACGCCAGTCGTCGGCCGACATCGCGGCGGTGCGCTCCGTGCTCTGGGCCCACGCATCGGTGGTTCCCCAGCGCTCGCGGGCCTCGTCCTCGTACTTCTCGCCGGCCCAGTCGTCGCCCCAGATCTCACGCTGCTCGGCCGGGGTCAGGTTCGTACCCATCGTCTTCCTCTCGATCACGGTGTCCACGGCGTTCGCCATGGCTGTCAGGTGAGCGATGCGCCGGTCGAGCAGGGTGCGCTGCCGTCGGAGATGCTCGAGCGCGTCCGCGGCGGGATCGTCGAGTATCTCCTTGATCTCGGTCAGCGGGAACCCGAGTTCGCGATAGGTCAGCACGGAGTACAGGCGCTCCACGTCCTGCGAGGAGTAGGTGCGGTATCCCGCAGGAGACCTGCCGCCGGGCACCACCAGGCCCACCGCGTCGTAGTGGTGCAGGGTGCGCACGCTGACGTCTGCCAGCGCGGCGACCTGTCCCACGGTCAGTGCATCGTTCACACCGGTCACTGTCCTGCCTCCCGTTGCGTGAGGGTCAAGCACAATCTTGGCCCGATCCGCCGAGGCGTCCGGTCGGGGGCTGTGTCCGAACGCACTCCTGGCGTACCGTGTCGATACCGACGGTGTATCCGTCAACCGTCGTCACACTCATCCGCCACTGGGAGATACGCATGTCAGCGCCGACCGCAGACACGTTCACACGACTCGTCGCCCTCGCCTCGGTCGCACCGGGCCGGGAGACCAAGCCCGTCATCGAGGTGTTCACCGGCCGCGAGATGGCGACCATCCCCGTCGGCACCCGCAACGACGTGCTGGCGGCGAACGACAAGGTCCGCGCAGCCCAGAAGCGGTGGGCGACGACGTCCATCGCAGATCGAGCGAAGATCCTCCACAAGTATCGCGACCTCGTGTTGAAGCACCGGGCGTCGCTCATCGACCTGGCGCAGGCAGAGACCGGGAAGTCCCGGTCCGCCGCCCAGGAGGAGGTGCTCGACATCGCGATGACGGCGCGGCACTACGCGCGGGTCTCCGGCGAACTGCTGAAGAGCAAGCGCGTCAAGGGCATGCTTCCCGTGCTGACCAAGACGCAGGTCAACTACCAGCCCAAAGGCATCGTCGGCATCATCTCGCCGTGGAACTACCCGATGACCCTCGCGGTGTCCGATGCCATCCCGGCTCTGATGGCCGGCAACGGCATCGTGCTGAAGCCGGACAGCCAGACGCCGTACTGCGCGCTCGCATGTGTCGAACTGCTCTACCAGGCCGGTCTGCCCCGTGACCTCTTCGCCGTGGTTCCCGGCCCCGGATCGGTGGTGGGCACCGCCATCGTCGACACCTCCGACTACCTGATGTTCACGGGTTCCACCGCCACCGGCCAGCTTCTCGCCGAGCAGACCGGTCGGCGACTCATCGGGTTCTCCGCCGAGCTCGGCGGCAAGAACGCCATGATCGTCGCCGCCGGCGCCAAGATCCCCGAGGTGGTCGACGCGGCCGTCCGTGCCTGCTTCTCCAACTCCGGTCAGCTCTGCATCTCCATCGAGCGCATCTACGTCGAGAAGTCGATCGCCGACAAGTTCACCGCCGCGTTCGGTGAGCGGGTGCGCCGCATGACGCTGGCCGCCACGTACGAGTTCGGGGTCGAGATGGGCAGCCTCATCTCGGAGGACCAGGTCAAGGCCATCTCGAACCACGTGGACGATGCGAAGGTGAAGGGTGCGACCGTGGTCGCCGGCGGCAAGGCACGCCCCGACATCGGCCCGCTGTTCTACGAGCCCACCGTGCTCACCGGCGTGACCGACGACATGGAGTGCTGGGGAGCCGAGACGTTCGGTCCCCTCGTCTCCATCTACCCCGTCGCCAGTGTCGACGAGGCTGTCGAGCGGGCCAACGCCACCGAGTACGGACTGAACGCCAGCGTGTGGGCGAAGACGAAGGCGCAGGGCGAGGCCATCGCCGCGCGACTGCACGCCGGCACCGTGAACGTGGACGAGGGGTACGCGCCGACCTGGGGAAGCACCGGTGCGCCGATGGGCGGCATGGGTGTCTCGGGCGTCGGTCGTCGACACGGACCGGACGGCGTCCTGAAGTACACCGAGTCGCAGACCGTCTCCACGACGCGCCTGATCAACCTCGGCGGACGACGGCTGCCTCCGAAGCTCTGGGCGAAGACGTTGCCGATCTTCATCCGGGCGCTGAAGTACGTGCCGGGACGGTAGCGGCGCGCATCCCGTAGAATCGGGCGAAACACCCGCAGCGACTAGAGGACGAATGGACAGCGACAAACCCGGGCCGGTCATGGCCCCCCTCGTATCGACCGATGCGACCAGGGCGGTGACCGGCACATGAGCGAGTTGTTGACGCTTCTCCTCGGTATCGTCGTCGTCGTCGGAATCACCGCCGGCACAGGCTATTTCGTGGCCCAGGAATTCGCCTACATGACCGTGGACCGGTCGAGGCTCGAAGCGCGCTCGAAAGCGGGTGACACCGTCGCCGCGCGCACCCTGGCCGTCACGAAGCGCACGTCCTTCATGCTCTCGGGCGCTCAGTTGGGCATCACCGTCACCGGCCTGCTCGTCGGTAACTTCGCCGAGCCGCTCATCGGACAGTCCCTCGGGACTCTGCTCGGCGGCGTCGGCATTCCGAGCGGTGTCGGACTCGCCGTCGGTGCGGTGACGGCGCTGGTGGTGTCGACGTTCGTGCAGATGCTCTTCGGCGAGCTGTTCCCCAAGAACTTCGCCATCGCCCGCCCCGAACCCGTCGCGCGATGGCTCTCGCTGTCGACGACGATCTACCTCAAGTTGTTCGGCTGGCTCATCCGTATCTTCGACGCCTCGTCCAACGCGCTGCTGAAGGCGCTGAAGATCGAGCCGGTCCACGACGTTGAGCACTCGGCGACCCCGCGCGACCTCGAACACATCGTGGCCGAGAGCCGGGGCACCGGTGACCTGCCCGAGGAGCTGTCCACACTGCTCGACCGCATCCTCGACTTCCCCACCCAGACCACGGGTCACGCGATGATCCCCCGCGCGAAGGTGGCGACGGTGCGCTCCGACTCCACCATCGCCGAGGTGCGCGCCCTCATGAGCGTCGAGCACTCGCGGTATCCGGTGCTCCATGCCGACGACTCGATCGAGGGCGTCGTGCACCTGCGCGACGTGCTCGCCACCGACCTGCCCGGCGACACACCGGTCGCCGTGCTGTCCCGCGACGCACTGGTGCTCCCCGAGACCCAGATGCTCCCCGACGCCATGGGGGAGCTTCGCGCGTCGAAGAACCAACTCGCCTGCGTCATCGACGAATACGGCTCCTTCACCGGTGTCGTCACCATCGAGGACCTGGCCGAGGAGCTCGTCGGCGAGATCACCGACGAGCACGACGACGCCGACGGCGCGGAACCCGTGCCCGGCGACGACGGTGTGTGGACGGTGGCCGGCGACGTCCACCTCGACGAGGTGGAACGTGCTCTGGACCGCGAACTTCCGGAGGGTGACATCGAGACCATCGCCGGACTGGCCATAAGCGTCCACGGATCGCTTCCCGAGGTCTGCGACGTCATCGAACTGGAGCTGCCCATCGACCCCGGTGACCTCGCGACCGACGCCGAACCGCCCCGACGGTTCCTCGTCATGAGGATTCAGGAGATCGACAACCACGTGCCGTCGTCGGTCACGCTCGAGGTCGTGGAGCGCACTTCCGACGACGTCCCGGCCATGAGTGAGACGGAGGATGCGCTGTGAGCAACCCCCTGGTGTTCCTCGTCGTCACCGTCGGCCTGATCGCGCTCAGCGCCTTCTTCGTCGCCGTCGAGTTCGCGCTCCTCGCCGCCAAGCGGCACCGGCTCGAGGACGCGGCGGCCGATTCGCGGTCGGCGCGCGCCGCGCTCCGCAGCTCCACCGAGCTGACGGTGCTGCTCGCCGGCTCGCAGCTGGGTATCACGTTGTGCACGTTGGCACTCGGTGCGTTCACCAAGCCCGCCGTGCACTACTGGCTCCGGCCGCTGTTCGAGTCACTCGGTCTGCCCTACTGGGCATCCGACGTGCTCGGCTTCGTCCTGGCCCTGATCATCGTGACCTTCCTGCACCTGGTCGTCGGCGAGATGGCGCCGAAGTCGTGGGCCATCGCGCATCCCGAGAAGTCGGCGACGATGCTCGCGATCCCGATGCGTGTCTTCATGTTCTTCACCCGCCCGATCCTGGTGTCGCTCAACGGGATGGCGAATGCACTGCTGCGCCGGGCCGGTGTGGAGCCGGCCGATCAGGTGATGTCGGGCCAGAACCCGGACGATCTCGAGCAGCTGGTCGCGCACTCGGTGAGTGTCGGATCGCTGGACAAGGGCTACTCGGATCAGCTCTCGAGTGCGCTGGAACTGCAGAAGCTCACGGTGGCGGACCTCGTGCGCATCGATTCCGAGCCCACCGCGGTGGCGACGACGGCGACGGTCGCCGACGTGCGGGCGGCGTCGCTGCGCACGGGCCATCTGCGCATCCTGGTGCGAGACGGCGCCGACGTGATCGGTCTGGTCCACGTGCGGGACACGTTGCAGGCGGAGGACTCCCGCTCGGTGGACGACTTCGTGCGACCGGCCTTCGAGCTCGACGCCGCCGCGCCCGTGTACGTCGCGCTCGCGGAGATGCGGGAGACCCGCAACCATCTCGCGGTGGTGCGCGACGGCGGTGCGGTGGTCGGTGTCATCACCATGTCGGACGTGCTCGTCCGGTTGCTGCCCAGCGCGGACCCGCTGCCCGCGTGATCAGGCCGTGGTCGCCAGTGCGGCGGCCACGCCGAACGCCACGGCCATCGCCGCGGTCTCGACGACGGCACGCCGCGTCGAGACCGTGGCGTGCGTGGTGTGGGCACCGATGACGCTCACCCACGTGCGCCGTCGCCACCACCCGCCGATCACCAGGGCGACCAGCAGGACCGACTTGAGCAGGATCAGCCGCCCGTAGTCGGTGTCGACCAGGGCGGTCACCGAGCTGAGCCGCACGGCGGCGTTGACGACACCGGTGACGGCGACGGCGACCACACACCACAGCGCGGCCGCCGAGTAGCGCGGGAGCAGATCCGCCCAGGCGGTCCGTGACCGCAGGGTCACCGCCATCGCGACCAGCAGCCCGAGCCACACCGATGCCGTCACGACGTGCACGGCGACGAGCAGCGCGCCGACGGCTTGCTGCGCCATGTGGCCGGTCATCGGGCGAGCGATGAGGGCGACGGCGGTGGGTACGACGACGACGATGCCGGAGACTTCCAGATCGGTGCGGAGGGCAGTGGCCGCCAGCACGGCCATCGCGAGCGCGACGACCACGACCGCGGAGCCGATCCGGCCGTTCGCGATGTTCTGGACGTAGTCGGTGAACGTGCCGAGCGACACCGCGGTGGCGCTGACGGCATCGGACCGCGCCGCCCCCAGCACCAGCAGCGTGACCTCGGAGACTGCCCAGCACGCGGCCGCGACGAGGGCGCCGCGCCACGCGAGGTGGTCGTCGACGTGCCGGGAATCGCGGGCCCACAGGATCAGCAGACCGAACCCGAGCACCACGGCACCGGCGACGTCGGCACCGGTCCGCACGAGGGAGTCGAGCGGAAGGTCGGAGGGCGCCAGTACGAGAGCGGCGATCACTCCGAGCAGTGCAGCCGGAACGACGGCGAGCGGTGACCACCGCGCCGTCGTCGTTCCGGCCACGACTCAGTTCTTCTTCCGCAGAGCGAACGCGAGACCGCCGAGGAACACCACCGCGGCGGCGACCAGGAACGGCCAGAGCGGCACACCGCCCCCCGACTCGGTCGAGGACGCGCCGGTGTCGGCCGCGGGACCGGGGGTCCCGGTGCCGGCCGTCGTCAGCTCGAATGTCCGCGTACCGCTCACGGGGTGGCCGTCGGCTGACGTGACGCGGAACGCGATGGTGTATGTGCCCGTCGGCCCGAGCTCTCGGAGGTCCACCGCGACGGTGGAACCCGACACCCGCGGGTCACCGTCGGACCAGAGGTTGCCGTCGGGACCGACGACGGTCAGCGAGGCGAACTGCGACTGCACTGCCTCGTTGAACGTCACCGTCGCCTCCGCCGGACCCTGATCGACGGAACTCTCGTTCTCGGGGGAGCTGGACACCACCACCGAGTGCGCGGACGCCGTCGAGGTGCCGAGCAGCAGCGCCGCGGCGAGGGCGAGCAGCAGAGCGAGGAACCGTCTCACGAGCGTCGACTCCGTACCGTGGCGCCGATCCCGAGTGCGGCACCGAGTGCTCCGAGAACCAGCCCGATCCCGCCGAGCCACCGGGCCGTGGTGTCGGACGACGACGCGGCGGCCTCGGTGGTCGAGGACGCTGACGACACCGTGGGGCTGCTGTGATGATCGCCGCTGCTCGCGGCGAGTTCCAGTGTGGGAGCCGGCAGTTCGGGCTCGGTACCGTCCTCCGGTGTCGGCTGGTCCCAGTTCACGACCTCGCCGTCACTGTAGGTCTGGCGGGCCGGGAAGGACACGCTCTCCTCCTCCGGCAGGGGGCCGGCCGAGAGCTGGAACTGCTCGAACTGTCCGGGCCCGACACCGGGGTTGCCGGGATCCGCCGTCCAGGTGACCGAGGTGGCCAGTTCGTCCGCCGAGCGTTCGACGACGGCCGTCCAGCCGGGCATGGGCTGCGTGCGGGCCGAGGTGAGGCCGGGCAGCTGGACGGTGACGGAGGTGGTGGACGCCGCCTCCGACTCGGTCGGCACCCGGAAGGTGAGAACGCCGTATCCACCCTGTGCCGCGTCCGGAGCGGACACGACGACGTGGGCGGACGCCAGTCCTGCGGAGGCGAGGAGGGCGGCGGCGGTGAGGACACTCGTGCCCAGGGCACGCGTGGAGAAGCTGGTCATGACAGATGTCTTCCGTTCAGGTGAGGGAGTACCGCGGTGTGAGTGGCTGCACGAGCACCTGCGGTGGTCCTCTCCTGGAGACGGCGGACAGAACGGGTACGGGAACCGGCCGATCGAGCGGCGCGGTGGCGGTGACGGGTCGGGGGCGACGCGGCGGTGAGAACGTGAGCCGCGGTGCGCGCAGCACCGACGTGATCGCGGCGAACAGCCGCTCCGACGAGGCGACCAGGACTGCGCCGACACCGACGGCGACGGCGTGCGCCGCGAGCATCGACGCGTCGAGCGGGTGGGCGTGTTCCGCGACGGCGGCCAGTGCTTCGTGCGCGACGACCTGTCCTCCCACGAGCCACAGGAGGATCGGGAGGGGGCCGGTCCGGGCGGTCCCGACACCGGCGGCGAGCACGCCCGCACCGATCGCGACGGCGAGCAGCAGGGAGAGAGCGGACGAGGTGGGCACGCCACCACCGCCGACACCGTGCGCGGCGACGGCGAGCGTGGCCGTGAGTGCTCCCACGGCACCACCACGCCACACGCGCGTGCGCTCGGTCCCCATCGTCGACTCAGGCAGGGATCAGCGCACGCCGAGGCGCGCGAGGATGTCGGCCTCGATGCCGTCGAGCTCGTCGGAGATGGCGCCGTGAGCCAGCTTGCGGCGCGACGGCGGCATCTGCTCGGCGGCGTGCACCGCGGTGGTGAGCTCGGTCAGGCGCGACCGGATCGCGTCGGCGAAGGCGCCCGTCTCGGCGTCCTGGTGCGACGCGGCGACCTCGGCGACGGAGCGCTCGGCACCGACGATGCGAGCGCTGAGCTTCGCACCGTGTCCGGTGTACTGGCCGAGCTCCTTCACGTCGACGCCGATGCGGCCGGCCCGGTACTGGTCGAGCTGACCCCGCAGGAGGGTCGCCGCGCGGTACGCGATCGGCACGAGGACGGGGGCCAGGACGCGACCGATGCCGACGTACTTGCGCACCTTCGCCGCGTTGATCTTGCCTTCGCGCGCGGCCTTCTCCCGTGCGGCCAGGGTCCTGATGTGCGCCTGATCCACCTTCTGTTGGCTGGTCAGCGCCTTGGCGTCGTTCTTCGCCAGCTTCTTCAGATGCTTGCGCTCGTTCCGGGCGGTGTACTTCGCCTCGAGGCCCGCCTTGTGGCGCAGGGCCTTGGCCTCGGCCTTCCGGGTCGCACGGCGAGAACGCTTCTTGCGCAGAGCCATGGTGTACGTGCCCCTATCGTGTCCGACTACGTCGCCAGAACGCTCCGACCGGGTGACCGACGAGCGCCTGAATGCCTGCCGCCAGCCTATCGGTCCGCTCCGGGTGCGCTGCATCCGCGTGAGGTGTCGGCCCGTGGATCTACGCTGCGAGAATGTCCCACGTCGTGCCGCCCCCCGCTCCGGCGTCCGGCCCCTCCGTGCTGATCGACGCGTCGTCGCTCACCCGGTGCCGCCACCGCGTGTATCTCGACACCGCCTACCGCTCTCTGCTCGTCGACACCGCGGAGGACGCGGGGGTGCAGATGCGCCGGGAGGCGGCCGCCGCGTACCGAGCCGAGATCCGAGACACCCTGGTCGCCGCGGATCCGCAGTCGTGGGTGGTGATCTCCCCGTCGATGTCCCGCTCGATGCAGGTCCGCGCCACCCGCGCGGCGTGCGAGTCCGGTGTCGAGCGCATCTGGAACGCGACCTTCCCCGACGACGAGGACGCCGGTCGGCGTGGCCGGTGCGACATGCTGGTGCGCGATCCGGACGGCGGGTACATCCCGGTACTGGTGGTCAACCACAAGGTCACCGATCCGGGAAGCGGCGCGGTGACCACGCCGTTCACGTCGTGGGCCCCCGCTCTCGATCCCACGCGCAAGGTGCGACCGCAGTTACGGGACCAGTTGGCGGCCGTGCACGTGCATCGGCTCCTGGGCCGCATCGGTCAGGCCGGTGCGTCGGCGCGAGCCGGTGTCATCGGCTTCGGTGCCGAGGTGATGCTCGTGCACGATCTGACGGCGGTCGAGGCGGAGTACGACACGCGCTTCGGTGACCGACTGGCCATCGCGTCGGGCTCGGTCGTCACGTCGCCGTCGAAGGTGTCGGAATGTCGGTCCTGTCCGTGGTGGTCCGAGTGCGGGGAGACCCTGCGGCGCACGCGGGACGTCTCGCTGGTGGCGGCGGGGTCGCGAGCGGACGCCCTGCGGTCCGCGGGCATCGTCACCATCGACGACCTGGCGGACTGGACGGGCGGCGTGCCCGACGAGTGGCCGCACGGCGACTTCGACGAGACGGTCGTCATCGCCCGTGCATGGATCGCCGACCTGCCGCTCGTCCGGCGCCGCGACACCGTGACGGTCCAGCGGGCGGACGTCGAGGTGGACGTCGACATGGAGAGCTACCAGGAGCACGGCGCCTACATGTGGGGAACGCTCCTCGACCGGCGGGACGGTGCCGAGCCGCAGTACCGCGCCTTCGTGACGTGGGAACCGGTCCCCACGATGGACGAGGCGCGCTCGTTCGGCGAGTTCTGGTCCTGGATGCAGGGCGTGCGTGCGGACGCGCACGCGGAGGGCCTGACGTTCGCGGCCTACTGCTACTCGCGCGCCGCCGAGGACAAATGGCTGCTGGGATCCGCGCGGCGGTTCGCCGGCATGCCCGGTGTCCCCACCGAGGCCGAGGTGCGGGAGTTCATCGACGGGCCGGACTGGGTCGACATCTACATCGCGGTGTCCCAGAACTTCGTGTGTCCGTCGGGCAAGGGCCTCAAGAAGGTCGCACCGGTCGCGGGCTTCCACTGGCGGGACGACGAGGCGGGCGGCGAGGCGTCGATGGCCTGGTACCGCCGCGCGGTGGGATACGACGGAGACGTCGACGCGTCGCAACGCACGCGGTTGCTCGAGTACAACGAGGACGACGTGCAGGCCACCCGCGCGCTGCGGGTCTGGATGGACGGGGCGGCCGCGCGGGAGATTCCGACTGCGGACGAGCTCGGCGGGATTTCCTCTGTAACGAAGTGAAACGCTCGCCATCGCTACCAGTCGGGGGTTGGCAGCGACGACGAGCGTCTCGAGATGTGATTCGTCCCAGTACCCGGTGTGGATGGGTGGTGACGAAAAACTTTTTTTCGAGCAGTTACCGCGGTGCCATCCGGAGTGCGCCGTCCATGCGGATGGTCTCGCCGTTGAGGTAGTCGTGCTCGACGATCATCTGTGCGAGCTGCGCGTACTCGGTGGGCTGAGCGAGTCGGGACGGGAACGGGACGCCCGCCTCGAGGCCGGCGCGGTACTCCGGGGTGACGCCGGCGAGCATCGGGGTGTCGACGATGCCGGGGGCGATGGTGTTGACGCGGATGCCCACCTGGGCGAGGTCGCGCGCCGCGGGGACGGTCATGCCGTGCACGCCGCCCTTGGACGCGGAGTAGGCGATCTGACCGATCTGGCCCTCGAACGCGGCCACCGACGCGGTGTTGATGATGACGCCGCGCTGTCCGGCCTCGTCGACGGTCGGCAGCGTCTGCATGTGATCGGCCGCCAGACGCATGACGTTGAAGGTGCCGAGCAGGTTGATGGTGATGACCGTGCGGAAGAGCTCGAGATCGTGCACGCCCTTCTTGGACAGGATGCGTCCCGCCCAGCCCACGCCTGCGCAGTTCACGACGATGCGCAGCGGGACGCCGGCATCGCCGATCTGTGCGAGGGCGGCCCGTACCTCCTCGTCGCTGGTGACGTCGGCGGCGATGAGCGTCACGCCGTCCGGTACGGAGTCACCGGCCTTGTCGATGGACTGCTGCAGGTCGAGGCCGAAGACGGTGACGCCGTTGTCGGCGAACCGCTTCGCCGTGGCCGCGCCGAGCCCCGATGCGCCGCCGGTGACCAATGCCGCTGTTCCCGCGATCTCCACTGCCGTGTCCTCTCGTCGGACGGCCGACTCGGTTACCGGCCGCTCACTGAAACGAACCCTAGTCGGTGGGTGCAGACTCGGGACATGACGTTCCCCGGTTCGGCAGACGAGGTCCATGTCCGGCGTTGTGTCGCGCTCGCGCGCGAGGCACTCGACGCCGGTGACGAGCCGTTCGGGTCGGTGCTGGTCGACGCGGACGGTCGGGTGCTCTTCGAGGACCGCAATCGCGTGGGCGGCGGGGACTCCACGCGCCATCCCGAGTTCACGATCGTGGAGTGGTCCGTGCGGAACCTGACGAGCGACGAGCGCGCCCGGACCACGGTGTACACGTCGGGGGAGCACTGCCCGATGTGTTCGGCGGCGCACGCGTGGGTGGGGCTCGGCGACATCGTCGTCGCGGTGACGAGTGCTCAGCTCACTGCGTGGCGGTCGGAGTGGGGTCTGGAGCCGGGCCCTGTCGCCGCGCTGCCCATTGGCGACGTGGCGCCGCGGATCCGGGTGCGGGGGCCCGTACCGGAGGTCAGCGCGGAGATGCGGTCACTTCATCGTCGGAATGCCGGTCTGCCGTCGGACGGGTGAGAGTCCAGCTCGTCGCCGCGATACCGAGGGCGAGGACCACGGCCGCGGCGATCAGTCCGACGGGTGTGCCGGGAAGCAGCCCCTCGAGGATCAGCCACACGCCGAAGACGAAGAACAGGGTCGCGGCACCGAGGGTGATGAGCCGCTCGGGCAGGTGCTTGCCCAGGGTCGCGCCGATGACGATGGCCAGAGCGTCGGCGGCGACCATGCCCAGCGTCGAGCCGATCCACACGCCGACCCAGTCTTTGTCGGAGGCGAGCGTGACGGTGGCCAACATCGTCTTGTCGCCGAGCTCGGCGAGGAAGAAGGCGGACGCGACGGCGATGAAGGCGGACTTCGTCACCCGGTCGGCCTTCGTCTTCTCCTCGTCGTCGAGCGAATCGCCGCGTAGCGTCCACAGGCCGAAGACCAGGAACGCGACGCCGCCGACGATGCCGATCAGGTGCGTGGGCAACGCGACACCGAGGTAGTGGCCCACGGCGACGGAGACGAGGTGGACGAGCGTCGTGGCGACCGTGATGCCGCCGATGACGACCCACCAGCGGTACTTCAGGGCGAACGTCATGGCCATCAGCTGGGATTTGTCGCCGAGTTCGGCGACGAAGATGACTCCGAAGCTGAGCAGCAGGGCGGCGAGCACGTCGAACCTCCAGGACAGGGCGCGTCGACCGACACGAGGGGAGAACCTGGCCGACGCTCGGTGCAGTGCACCGTGCGGTCATCGGGACCGGTGCGGGAAGGCCGGAGGCCGGCCGGTCGACGAAAGGTTTCGCCCACCTGCTGCCACGTGTGTGGAAGCTCGGTTCACCGAGCCGGGAGCGCCCCGGCGAACCGGTGCGCGCCAGTATGTCGACTGGATGATCGGGGGCTACTCCCCTTCGCTGATCTCCAGGCTAAAGCCCTGGTCAGGCTTCTGCAACTTCGACAAACCTGTTCGGCTACCCGAAATTTGTCGTGTCATGCAGCGAGCAACATCGCGAGGACGGCCGTATCGGGATGGCTGATGGGATCAAGGCCCACACGGCTGATCATCGACGTCACGGTGCCGTCCGCCTCGGCCTCGACCCAGGCGGCGCGATGGTCCAGCCCGAGGTGCGGCAGACCCGGCAACAGCACGCACCCCGACGCGGCCCCGGCGCACTCCGGCAGCGTCGGCATCGTCTCCGACGGCGGATGCAGCATCATCAGCGCGGCCGGCTGATGCAGCGCGAAGCGCTCCGGGGTCACCGCGTGGTCCCCGATGACGGGGCCCTCGGACACCACGATGCCCACGGTCCCCTCGTGCGGGTCGTCGGGCAGTTCCTCGCGGACACAGAAGACGGTGCTGGTGTCCAGCAGGCCGGGGGTCGACGCGACCCGCACCGTGAAGGCGAGAAGCTGCGCCCATTCCTTCGTCGTGTCGGGCCACCGGCCGGAGATGACGAAGCCGCGCAGGGTTCCCGAGGCGTGGAACGGGGCCACACCGATGATGCGACGATCGGGACTGGTCATGACGTTCTCCTCGCACTGGCCGGCATCGAGCGGGACGGCCTGCGCGGAACGTGCGCGGACCATCGGCACACAACGTCGGGTAGAGGAAGAGAACACCACCATCGCGCTGGCACACAAGTGGTCACGAGTGCCAGATGTGGCCGGTGAGACGACGAATGCCGCGCCCTCGTGGGACGCGGCATTCGCGGTGCGACTGTGCGGCGGGACTACGGGAAGATGAGACCCGAGGTCTGCGACGTGGCTGCGGCGAAGCGCTGCTGCACGTCGGCCCAGTTGACGACGTTCCAGAACGCCTTCACGTAGTCGGCCTTGACGTTCTTGTACTGCAGGTAGAAGGCGTGCTCCCACATGTCGACCTGCAGCAGGGGAATGATGCCGAGCGGCACGTTCGCCTGCTGGTCGTACAGCTGGAACGTGAGGAGCTTCTTGCCCAGCGTGTCGTAGCCGAGCACTGCCCAGCCGGAGCCCTGCAGACCGTTGGCCGCGGCGGTGAACTGCGCGCGGAACTTGTCGAACGAGCCGAAGTGGTCGTCCAGTGCGGCCGCGAGCTCGCCCTCGGGCTTGTCTCCACCGTTGGGGGAGAGGTTCTTCCACCAGATGGAGTGGTTCACGTGGCCACCGAGGTGGAACGCGAGGTTCTTCTCCTGCAGGAAGATCGAGCCGTGATCGTCCTTGTCACGGGCGTCGGCCAGCTTCTCCAGTGCGGTGTTCACGCCGGCGACGTAGGTGGCGTGGTGCTTGGAGTGATGCAGCTCGTTGATCTCCCCGGAGATGTGGGGCTCGAGAGCTGCATAGTCGTAGTCGAGGTCGGGCAGTGTGTACTCGGACACGTGTTTCCCTTCTCTTGCATCTGTTGTAGCTGACTGCTGGCGTTACCCAGCCAACGTCATTCGTACACCTCGCGCAAGAGTTCGACGCAGTCGGAGTGCAGCGCAGACACGCCGATGCGGACCGTGGTCCCCTTGCCCGCGCGCAGCGATGACGTGGGCGAACTCGACCGACAGGTGAACGGAACCTTAAGATCGAGGGTGATGACCTCCTCGACGCCCGACTCGGACGGTGGGGTGGTCTCCGTCCGTACGGCGGCCGATCCGCCGCGGATCCGGTTCGGCGGAGTCGACATCCTGCGTGCGCTGGCGGTCCTGACCGTCGTGTACTCGCACGTCTCGTACTTCCTGGTCGACGATCTCGGAACACCGTGGTGGCTCATCGACGTCGTCACCCTCGTGTTCGTCGAGCACGGCGGTCTGAACCACCATCTCTCGTTCGTGGGCGTCGCGTTCTTCATGATCCTCACCGGACTGGTCGCGACCGCGTCCGTCGTCCGCAACTCGCCGCGCGCCTTCCTCGTGGGGCGGGCAGCGCGGCTGCTCCCGGTGTTCTGGCTGTCGGTCCTCGCCGCGATCGTCCTGGTCCGCCTCGGGGTGAACGGGATGTTCTCGCAGACCGTGGGCATCAGCAACGCCGAGGCCGCCATGAGCTTCGTGCTCGGCGGCTTCTTCGTGCGCCCGGAGGTCGTGGTCCTCGGGGTCACCTGGACGCTCGTGGTCCAGGGGGTCTTCTACGTGTACGCGGTGAGCATGCGCCGGGTGCTCGCGTCCCGCCCCGTGCTGGTTCCGGTCGTCGGCGCGGTCGTGTGCTGGCTGATCCTGCTCTACACCGATCTGGTGCCGTACGAGTACACGATCCCCATGGTCGACAAGGTCGCGGCGACGTTGCCCACCGTCTTCCTGGGCCAGATCGTGTACCTCGCGTTCGCCCGGCTGGCGTCGTGGCGGTCCCTTCTTCTCGCGGGTCTCGCCCAGTTCGCCGTCATCCGGTTCGCGACGACGGTGGACGCCTTCCACGTCGGTCAGCAGGGTCACCTGTGGACGGTGCTGGTGCTCGTCGTCGCGGTGGTGCTGGTGGCTCCCACCGACACCGCGTTCGGCCGCTCGCGCGTGATCCACTGGCTCGCGACGCGCAGCTACACGATCTATCTGGTCCACACCCTGGTGCTCTACCGCATCTACTCGCTCGTCGAGCCGCATCTCGGTGCGACCGTCGCGGTGCTCGTCTTCGCGCTGATCACCGGTGTGCTCTCGGATCTCGTGTACCGCTACGTCGAGACGCCGGCGGCACGGTGGATCGCCCGCCACTGGTCGGGGCATCCGCGGACGCCTGCCCCGACCGCGAACGAGCCGACCTCGAGTGACCCGACCTCCGGCCCTCAGGCCAGCTGACGCATCACCTCGGCGGCGACCAGCTCGATGTGGTCGAGATCGGACAGGTCCAGCATCTGCAGGTAGAACCGGGTCGATCCGAGCTCGGCGTACGTTCCGAGCTTGTCGACGATCTCGGCAGGCGTCCCTGCCGCGCCGTTCGCCCGGAGCTCCTCCACGTCCCGTCCGATCGCGGCGGCGCGGCGGGCGATCTCGTCCTCCGTGGTGCCGCAGCACAGCACCAGCGCGTTGGAGAACGTCATCGACGACGGATCACGGCCGATGTCCGAGCACGCTGCGCGCACCCGGTCGAACTGTGTCGCCGTCGCGTCGGTGTCCGCGAACGGGAGATTGAACTCCGTCGCGTGACGCGCGGCGAGTTCCGGCGTCCGCTTCTTCCCCATGCCGCCGATGATGATGGGCGGCGGACTCTGCACCGGCTTCGGCAGAGCGGGTGACTCGGTCACGGTGAAGTGGTCGCCCTGGTACGAGAACGTCTCACCCGCGGGAGTGCCCCACAGACCGGTGACGATCGCGAGGGTCTCCTCGAAGCGATCGAAGCGCGTGCCCACCGACGGGAACGGGATCGCGTACGCCGCGTGCTCCTCTGCGTACCAGCCTGCTCCGAGCCCCAGTTCGACGCGGCCGGCGCTCATCGCGTCGACCTGCGCGACCGAGATCGCCAGGGGACCCGGGTACCGGAAGGTGGCCGAGGTGACGAGGGTGCCGAGGCGGATCGTGGAGGTCTCGCGAGCGATGCCGGCCAGCGTGATCCAGGCGTCCGTTGGTCCGGGGAGGCCGTCCGTGCTCATCGCCAGGTAGTGGTCGGAGCGGAAGAAGGCGTCGTACCCGAAGTCCTCGGCGGCGCGCGCCACGCGGACCAGGTCGTCGTAGGTCGCGCCCTGCTGCGGTTCGGTGAAAATTCTGAGGTCCATGGTTCGACAGTAGAAGGGCGTGCCGGAGTCGGGGAGCGACCGTGGGTGCGACACACGCGGAGGAAACGGGATCGAGTCCCGTTTCTGTGGATGTTTCTGTGGATGATGGGGATGGTGATTGTCGATCAGCAACCCGCAAAGCAGGCAGAAGGTGCCGATCGACAATACTGCTCCCCATGGACTTCACCGCCGAGGCCGAATTGTCCGCCGCGCTCGACGACCTGCACGCCGCGGAGATCGACTCCCTGGCCTCGGCGGTCGCGCCGTTTCGCGGACGCCTCACCCGGAGCCATCTCGGCCGCGCGCGCTTGGTGGTCACACTCTCGGCCGACGGCCTGCCGCAGGCCGTCACCCTCGCCTCGGCTCTGCTGCGAGATCTCGTCGGCGGTCGCGACCTCGTGTCGCTGTCCGTCCGCTCGGCACGAGACCACGAGTCGGTCTCCGGACTGCCGCCCACCGACGGGTGGTCGTCGGTGTCCGAGGTGGCGGCGGAGCGGGCGATCTCCCGACAGGCCGTGCTCGCGCAGATCGCGGCGGGCACCCTGCCCGCGGCGAAGGTGGGGACCACGTGGGTGGTGGCCCGCGGCGCACGACGGTTCGAGAGCGGGCGGTTCGAGAACGACTGGTAGTCGACGGTGGCACCGGGGCGAGGGGCGTGACAGGATCGAGTGCGTGAGCTTCGGATCCGTACCGTCCGTGTCCGTCTCCGACGTCCCGGAGCCCGGTCCCAGCGCCGCCCTGCTCGACGTCCGTGAGGACGACGAGTGGACCGCCGGGCACGCTCCCGGCGCGCTGCACGTCCCGATGGGCGACGTCCCGTCGCGGATGGCCGACATCAGCGTTGACGGCACCCTCTACGTGGTGTGCCGCCAGGGTGGGCGTTCGGCCCGCGTCGTCGAGTACCTGCAGCACGCGGGAGTCGACGCGGTGAACGTGGACGGCGGCATGGTGGCGTGGCAGCAGGCCGGCCTCCCGGTCGTCGACGACGCCGGTCGCCCGGCCACCGTGTACTGACGCTGTGACCGCTCCTCGGCCGGTGGCCTGGTTCCAGATCTGTGCGCGCTGCACACGGCGCATCGACGTGGGGCCGTCGCCGCGGCAGTGGTGTCCCGTCTGCCACGGGGTCCTGCTCTCCCCGGTGCCGGTCGGGCAGTCGACTGCCCCGGTCGGGCAGTCGCCGATGGCCGTCCGTCGTAACTTCCGCTGGGTGGCCACCGCGCCCGGATCCGCGCCGCGGCGCCGTGTCCGCCGGGTGCCGACCCCCACCCCCCGTTACGACGTCATGCCCACCTGGGGTCTGCCGATCGCGCCGCGCCCGCACCCGAGTGCGCCGGGGAGCGCCACGGACCGGCTGGCCCGGCGCTCGACCTCCCTGCTCACGGCGACCGGCGCCCTGTTCGTCGCGGCGGCTGTCGCCGAGCTGGCCCGGTACGTCGTGCTGCTCGTCAGTCGCGACCGACTGATGCCCGCCGCGGTCCTCGCACTGTCGGACGCCGCCGTGTGGTGCCTGTCGTTCCTGTCCCTCGGAGTCGGTCTGGTCGCCGCGGTGGCGACGGTCGCCCGCGTGGTCCGGTTGCGCCGCAGCGCCTACGCCCGTCACGGACTCACCGATCCGCGGCGCACGCGAACCCTGTACCTCGGATCGCTGCTGCCGATCGTCACCCTGCTGTTGCCCGGGGTCTTCCTCACGGAGCTGGCCCGCACGAGCGAGCACCGGCTCCGACTCGAGCGTCTGGTGCCGTGGTGGTGGGCGGCCTGGGTCGGCAACTGGCTGCTGATCGCGGCAACTGTCGCGTGGCGCACCGTCGACGGCATCCAGGCGCAGGCGAACGGTGTGGTCCTCACCGCGATCACCGACCTGGTCGCCGCGGGGGTGGCCGCCCTCACGCTCACCGTGATCCGCCGAGCCGACGGCCGCACCGTGCGCGGCGACACCCGCACCCTCACGCGATGGACGGTCCTGCCGACCACCCCCGTGTCCGACACGACCCCGGCCCCGGAGGACACCGCACCCGACCAGCTCGCCGACGTCCGATGATCTACTCCGCACACGAGGCCACACCCCTCGTCGTCGCGCATCGAGGCTCGTCGGGAACGCGGCCGGAACACACACTGGTGGCGTACGAACAGGCGCTGCGCGAGGGGGCCGACGGCGTCGAGTGCGACGTGCGGCTCACGCGCGACGGCCGGGTGGTGTGCGTCCACGACCGACGGATCGACCGGACGTCGTCGGGAACCGGGATCGTCAGTGCCCTCACCTACGAGGCACTGTCCGGCCACGACTACGGGACAGCCGACGATCCGGCGAACGTGCTGCTGCTGAGCGATCTCATCGACATGGTCATGGCGTGGAAGGCGAAGCCCGCCAAGATTTTCATCGAGACCAAGCACCCGGTGCGCTACGGAGGCCTGATCGAGAACGCCGTGCTGGCGGAACTGCACCGCTTCGGCATCGGCCGACCCGGGTCGGCATCCCTGTCCCGCGCCGTCGTGATGTCGTTCGCGCCGTCGGCGGTGTGGCGGGTGCGGCGATCGGCGCCGATGCTGCCGACCGTGCTGCTCGGCACCGCGTCGCGCTACATCGGCGGCGGCGCCGCGACCACGGTAGGCGCCACGGCGGTCGGGCCCTCGATCAAGACGCTGCGTGATCATCCGAACCTGGTCGATCACGCCGCGGCGGCCGGTCGAGCGACGTACTGCTGGACCGTGAACACCGAGGAGGACGTGCATCTGTGCCACGACCTCGGGGTGCGCTGGCTCGCCACCGATCATCCGGGTCAGGCGCTCGCGTGGTTGGACGACAGCATCACCCGGTAGGTTCGACGCTCGTGGGTAAGAAGAGCAAGAGAAACAGCGGACCGAAGCCCGACAGTCGACGCGCGGAGCTGCTGGAACAGCGCAGAGCCGAGCGTGAGGCGCTGTCGTCCGCGCCGGTGCGGCCGTTCGAGGGCCTCGCCTTCGAGTGCGACATCGTGGCGATGCGCGAGTTCGTCGCCTCCGCGTCGGCATCCCTCCCGGTGACGGGAAGCGACCGTCCCTTCACCCTCGCGACCGTGCTCCCCGGTGCCGTCGCCGCACTCGTGCGTGACGACGAGCAGAAGAACGCGTTCGTCGCGATGCAGGTCCAGACCTTCTCGGAGGATCTGTCGGCCGACCTCGCCGCCTCCGTCGTGTGGGCCTCCTCGGCGACGCCCGGAACCTCGACGGCGGCGTCGAACCCGTCCGCCGAGACGCCCGCGCTCACGGAACTCGTGGACGCGACGTCGCCCCTGGACATCACCGTCCACAAGGACTTCTGGTGGTGGATCCCGGAGGGCGCGGGAGCGGACCCCGAGGTCGACGCCACCATCGAGCGCGCCAACGGTGCGATCCTCCCGTCCGCCCGCATCACGGCCGACGGTGTGTCCGCGGCCTGGTGGGTCGACGCCGGCGACAAGGCGCACATCCGCTGGGTCCGCCCCGAGGACGAGGATCAGTTGATGATCGCGCTGGCTCGCTTGCAGTCGGTGGGTGAACTGCATGTGGGGGAGGGATCGCGCTTCGCCGGCTCGTTCCGTACCCGCGGCCTGCTCGTGCCCGTCTTCGACCTCGATCCCGAGGTTCATCCCGACGAATGGGCAACGGGCACAGCGGCTCTCGGCCGCAGGCTCGACGAGACCCTGGCCGACACCAGCGAGCTCACCTCCGAGCAGCGGCGCGCCCGTGACGGCCTGCGCAGCCGCCAGGTCACCCTGCGCTGACGATCAGGCGAGTCCCCCGGCGGCCCTCGGCGCGTTGCCGCCGCCGCGGGACTCGCTCGTCATCTCGCGGGCGATGAAGTCCTCGATGTGGAAGAGGTTCTCGCCGGCACGGTCGACGATGGTGAGCAGCGTCGTCATCGACGCCACCTCTTCGATCTGCTCGGCGAGGAACCACTGCATGAACTGCTCGCCCAGGTAGTCGCCGGTGTCGCGGGCGGTGCGTGCCAGCGTCGTGATCTGCTCGGTGACCTTCTTCTCCTGCCGCAGCGCCAGCTCGACCGGCTCGCGCACCGACCCGAACGCGTTCACGACGTCGTCGACCCCGGGCACCCGGACCTCGAGGTCGTTGTCCAGCAGGTACTGGATCATCATCATGGCGTGGCCGCGTTCCTCGTCGGCCTGGGCGTAGAACCGCGCGGCGAGCTGCGGCAGATCCGCCCCGTCGAAGTGGACCGCGATCGCGATGTACTGCTGCGAGGCGGTGAACTCGTGTCGCACCTGTTCACGGAGGAGAAGGTGGAACGCGCTGGACTCCCTGTCGTGGAACACCCCGGAATCCCGGGCGTCGGAGGCAGCGGACACGTCGTCGAGGCTCATGACGACACACGGTACTGGGTCGAGCGTGTCCGTCGGGACGCGTCATCCGCCGCCGACGAGGTCGGGGGGCAGCTGCTGATCGGTGGCCAGGAGCTCGAAGAACCGGGACGCCCGCTCGCGGTCGGACAGCAGGACGTTGCCCGAGCCGTCGACGTCCTCGAACCCGGAGACGGGAATGGTGGTGGTGACCATCTCCCCGCGCAGCGCCCAGCCGAGGGACGCCAGATTCCAGATGTGGTCGCCGTCGTCGACCTGCAGCGACTTCACGACCCCCCGTACCAGCGGCACCGCCCGGAACGGGTTCAGGAAGGTGGTCGGGCTGGTCGCCTTCGAGAGCAACGACGACAGGAAAAGTCGTTGGTTGTTCATCCGATCGATGTCGGCGAGTGCCGTCGCGCGGCTGCGGACGAAGCCGAGCGCCTGCGGACCCGAGAGCTCCTGGCAGCCCGCACGCAGATCGATTCCTGCCAGGGGGTCGACGATGTCGTAGGGCACGCAGATGTCCACCCCGCCGATCGCGTCGACCATGTCGGCGAACCCGCCGAAGCCCACCTCGGCGTAGTGGTCGATGCGCAGGCCCGTCACACCCTCCACGGTCTGCACCAGCAGCGGCGCGCCGCCGAGGGAGAACGAGGCGTTGAGCTTGTCGGTGCCGTTGCCGGGAATCGGCACGTACCAGTCGCGCGGGAGGCTGACCATCGTGGTCGGGCCGCTCGCCGGCACGTGAATCAGCAGGATCGTGTCGGTCCGGCCCGCACCGATGTCCCCACCGGTCGCGAGTTCGGCCTCCTGCTCGGGAGTGAGTCCGGTACGACTGTCCGATCCGACGAGCAGCCAGTTGGTCCCCGGGGTGTCTCCCGGGCGACCCTCGTAGTTCCCGAGCGCGTCGACTCGGGACAGCGACGTGTCCGCCCAGACGGCGCCCCCGACGACGAGCAGGAGCAACACCACCAGGGCGATGCCTATGCGGCGACCCCACCGTGGCCGCCTGCGTCGACGCGTCGGCTCGGGCGGCACCTGGCGCGGCGGAACCGGGGCGGGAGCAGGGGCGCGGCCTCGATCGGCCGGCCCACGCCCGTCGTCGTACGGTCGCCGGTCGTCCCGGTACCGATCGTCACGCCGTGGCGCGTCCCGCGCCGGGGGAACCGCCGACCACGCCCGCGGATCCTGCCGGGGTGGTGGCTGCTGAGGACCCCGCTGCACACGGGTCTGGTCGGCCCACCCCGGAGGGCTGCCCGCCCGTCGCCGCACCACCGGCGGTTCCTCCGGACCCGGACGGCGAGGGGGTGGCGGTCGCCGCCGCGGGTCGTACGGAGGTTGCTGGCTCATCCGGCGACTCTAACCGGCCGACCTGTCAGCCCGGCAGCCACGAAACGTGATCCCGCAGGGCGGCGAACCCCACGAACGCCACGATGTCGATGAGGGCGTGGGCGATCACGAGGGGCCACAGTCGACCGGTGCGCTGGAAGTACCGGCCGAAGATCAGACCCATGACGAGGTTGCCGACGCCCGCCCCGAAGCCCTGGTAGAGGTGGTAGCTCCCGCGCAACACGGCCGACGCGAGCAGCGATCGGTTGTCGGTCCACCCGAGGGCGCGCAGCCGCGAGATCAGCCACGCCACCACCAGGACCTCCTCGGCGACCGAGTTGGCCACCGCGGAGAGCGTCAGCGTGATCGGGCGCCACCACACGTCGTTCAAGGTGCTCGGCAGCACCGTGACGTTGAGATCCAGTGCGACGGCGACGAGGTAGAACAGCAGGCCCGGGATGCCGATGATCGCGGCGAGCCCCACGCTGTGCAGCACGTGCGGGCGCAGGCGGGGACGTGCGAAGCCGATGGCGCGTGGCCCGATTCCGCTGCGCCACAACAGGTACAGACCGAGTGCCCCCCATGCGCAGAGCCGGACGACGCCGATCAGTTGACGGAGGAAGTCGATCGGTCCGAGAGTCGACTGCGGCACGTTGATCGCCACGGTCTGGTCCGACAGGGCGCCCTGCTCGAGCGCGCTCTCGACGAGAGAGAGAATGCTCGACAGTCCGCTGAGCCCGAACGTGAACAGCAGGACGACGACGATCTCGATCCGGATCGACCGTGGCGACTCGGTGGTGGGTGTCTTCTCCGGATGCACCCGGTCGATTGTGCCCGTGACCCGTCTCGAGGGTCGTGGTCAGTGGTGGTCGCGCGCCCGCAGGCCGTTCATGAACGGGCATCCGGCGAGCACGCGCAGCGCGCGACCGAGCTCGGTCACGTCGGACACGGGGTTCGCGAACGGCACCCGCACATCGTGGTCCTGGCCCTGCCCCTCCACCCGGATCCCGACGCCGTAGCGGTCGATGCTCAGCGGCCGGGCGCGACCGATGCGCAACGACGGTGGGAGTCGCCGCGCGATCTGCTCGACCATGTCCGAGTGGTCGCTGTCGAGGTGCTGCAGCCAGCCTCCCTCGACCTCCCAGAACGGATCGGGATCGGCGTTCATGAGGTCGCGTACCGGCACCGGCTCCGCCCCCGTTGCATCGGCCACGACGACGGACTCGAGCAGCAGACGCAGCAGGATGCCGCTGTGTCCGATGTCGAGCAGTCCGGCGTGCGGGTACTGGGAGGCGACCGCCGCGGCGACCGCACGCTCGGCGGTGTCCGGGACGCGGCGCAGCTCACCGCTGAGCCAGACCAGCGAGCGCACGGGTTCGCGCAGGTCCAGGGGAGTGTGGTCGGTCAGTTCGAGCACGGCGGGGATCCCCGCGGAGCCGGCCTGGAAGGACACGGCCCCCACGGTGCTGTCCGCGGGCACCACCATGACGATCTCGCCTGGCGAGCGCAGGAAGTGCATGGTCGTGGCGACGGGTGCGCTGCCCTCCACCGCCAGGACGGTGTGCTCGGCACGCAGACACACGCTGCGCACCCGCTCGGCGGTGGACGGCGCGGTGGTGGTGACGACACCGTTCATGACGGCCCCCTCGGGTGGAAGTAATTAGGTAAGGGTTAGCTAACCAGCCCTCGCGCCGGTGCGCAAGACGTCGAACTAGACTCGGAGCGTGCCCACGATGCTGACCCTGGGCGTGCGCCCCCGGCGAGATCCCGAGGCCCTGTTCGCCGACCTGCTCGTCGCGACCGTCGACGACGTGGCGACGGCGGAGGCCCTCGAACCGCACCCACTTGTCGGAACGGCCTGTGTCCCGCTGAGTGCGGTGGACGACTCGGCCGCCCTCGAACGGTTCCTCGTACGACTGGACGTGGCTCCGCCCGACGAGCCGCCCTCGGTGCGCGCCTACGTGGTCGAGGCGACCGCCGAGCAGTTGGGCGACGCGGTGGCGATCGCGCCGGGCTCGTCCGTCGTCGTGCTCTGTCCGGACGGCGACGTCGTGGAGACGACGGCGCTCGTCGATCGGGCCGGTCGGCATCCCGGCCTGGACGCGGGGTGGTCCGAGGATCGGGTCGCCGACTTCCTCGCGGTCGTCGCGCACGCGGAACACGGGTTCTTCGCCGTCGCGACCGACACGTCCTCGGTGCTCGCCGTGCTCGCCGGAACGGTGGCCGCACTGCGCGGCGACGACGTCCGCAGCGCGCTCCGCTCCCCGTATCTGGCCGCGCTGGTGGCCCTTCATCCCGACGCCGCGGCCGCGACCCGAGAGGTCCTTCTCGGTGTCCTGGTGCCGAACGCCGGGAACATCGCACACGAACTTCGCCGTCGGATCGACGAGATCACCGGCGACGCGGCGGGGGACGCGTAGCGTGACCGGGGTGCGCATCGCCTACTTCGGACCCTCGGGAACGTTCACCGAGATGGCCCTGGGGAAGCTCGAGGCGGACGGGGCGTTCGGCGCTCCCGTCGAGCGCGTCAGTGCGTCGAGCCCGCCCGCCACCCTCGAACTGGTGCGCTCCGGTGCGGCCGACGGCGCCGTGGTGCCCATCGAGAACTCGGTGCAGGGCTCGGTCCCGCCCACCCTCGACGCGCTCGCGATCGGGGACCGGCTGCAGATCCTCGCGGAGACCGAACTCGACGTGGCCTTCACCATCGTCGCTCGTCCGGGCACCGCCATGGCGGACGTCCGCACGATCCGGGCCTACCCCCACGCCGCCGCCCAGGTCCAGCAGTGGATCGCCGCCACCATGCCCGATGCTCAGGTGGAGTTCGCGTCGTCCAATGCCGGTGCGGCCGAGGACGTCGCGTCCGGACTCGCCGACGCCGCGGTGTCCACCGGTCTGGCGGGCCGACGGCACGGACTCGACGTACTGGCCGACGGCGTGGCCGACGTGGAGAACGCACGGACCCGCTTCGTGTACGTCACGCGCCCGTGCCCGCCGCCTGCGCCCACGGGGGCGGATCGCACTGCCGTGGTGCTCACTCCCGCCAACAGGCCCGGCACGTTGGTGTCCGCGCTGGCCGAGTTCAGCACGCGCGACATCGATCTGACGTTCATCGAGTGTCGCCCTCTCCGTACGCATCTGGGCACCTACCGCTTCTACATCGACTGCGTCGGCCACATCGACGACGTCGCGGTGGCGGACGCCCTGCGGGTCCTGCACTCGCGCACCGACGTGCGGTTCCTCGGCTCCTGGCCCAGCGCGCACGTCGCCGCCGGCGGTCCTCGCCCCACCGACGACCGCGGCCGGGACTGGTTGGACGCGTTGCGACGGGGAGATCGGTGAGCGGCCGACTCGTCCTGGTGCGGCACGGTCAGACCCACTCGAACGTCGCTCGTCGTCTCGACACTCTGCCGCCCGGCGCGGAGCTGACCGAGCTCGGACACCGACAGGCGCGGGAGTACGCCCGGACGGTGACGCGGACCCCGGCCGCCGTGGTGTCGTCCATCGCCGTCCGCGCACGTCAGACCGCGCAGTACCTGGCCGACGCGACCGGTACGCCGCTGACGGTGCGCGACGGTCTGCAGGAGACGTTCGTCGGCGACCTCGAGGACCGCAGCGCCGAGGAGGACCACGCCCGCTTCACCGCGGTGTATCGCGCCTGGCTGGACGGTGACCTCGATGCCCGCCTGCCCGGGGGCGAGTCCGGCGCCGACGTGCTCGCCCGCTACGTGCCGGTACTGGACGAGCTCCGCGCCACCCACCTCGGCGACGATTCCGCCACCGTCCACGTGGTGAGTCACGGTGCTGCGATTCGGCTCGTCGCCGCGGTGCTGTCCGGGATCGATCGCGACTTCGCCGCCGACAACCATCTCGACAACACGGGGACCGTCGAACTGGTTCCCGCCGAGGATGTCTCGGCCTGGGACTGCGTGCGCTGGGGCGACTACACGCCCCCGTTCGAGACGAAGGGCAGCCGCACTCCCGACGATCCGATGGGCTGAGCGGACACACGGACCAGGTGGTCGTCGAGTATCGAGCGCCGTTCCAGCGAGGTGATCAGCGAGCGGAGTGCTCCGACGGTGCGTACCGGTGTCGCGGATCGCACGGACGTGCTCGATCGTCCGGTCGGATCCTGGACCGTGGTCGCGACGACACGGCCGGAGTCGCTGTCGTACACCGCGATCGACGGGTCGACCGTGGTGGTGACACCGTGATCGTGTCGGAGTCCGACGATCTCGGTGTGGCGGGTGCAGTGCGGGACGACGTCCTCGATACCGGCCGTGAGGACGTCGGTGTACTCGGTCAGCGGATCGATCGGCGCTCCTGCGGCGTCGCCGAGCCAGGCCGCGATCAGGGCGGCCATGTCGGTGTCGACCCGCGTGATCGTCACCGATCCCTCGCTCTCGGTCATCCACACCGGATCGTCGATGTCGTTGCCGCACAGACATCCTCGCCGGTTCTCGATGCCGGTGGAGTGGCCGACGATGCGGACGTCGACACTCCAGCGAGGCGCCGCCGCCGCACGGAGCATCGCGGCCAGATCACGGTGCAGGCCGCCGTCGGCTGACACCAGGAGACGATCGGCGAGGCGTCGGGCGGCACTCGCGAGCACGGTCGCGCGATCGGCGACGGTCGCGCCGGCCGGGTGCCATCCGAGAACGGCAGGGAGAGAACGTCCTCCGATCGCCCCCACGAGATACGTCAGTTCGTTCGTGTCGAGCGTGAGCGAACCCTCGAGCGGGACGTCCCCGCCCAGCACCGGCGCCGCGCTCATCGCCGCGCCCCGATGACGGCGGGCACGACCGGAACTCCCGCCTCCTCCTCGACGACGGCAGGTGTCCTGCGGGCGTGCACGACATCGTCGGAGCCGAGCCTGCTGTGACCCACGGGAAGTCCCGCGCCGAACGGCGACCGGGCGTGCGCGGCGCCGGACACGGACGCGTCCTGTCCCGCTGACACCGCCGTGTCCGATCCGACGCCCGCACCGAGGAACGGTGACGGCGTCCGTGCGAACGAGCCACCGGCGGCGTGCACGGAGCCACCCTGTCCGCTGCCACCTCGCCCGCCGCCGCCACCCCACCCGGTGGCGACCATCGGAACCTGCTGCGGCACAGCGTGGGTGATCGTCGGTGCCGCACCGGCCTGCGGTGCCGACGACAGAACGGAGGACAGCGTCGACCCGGCCTGCGCGGGCATCTGCTGGATCAGCGACGCCGCCCTCGTGACGGCGGGATCGTGTCCGATGCTGTCCGTGGTGAGGGGCGACCGGTGACCCTGGTGCGCCGCCCCGTCCGAGAATCCATGCTTCTGCCGGTCGGATCCGCTGTCGTCCGACGGCGGTGTCCCGGCCTCGCCCGGCACCGGCCCGTGACCGGGGACAGCAGAGATGACCGTGGAGGTGGCCGCGGTGACCGCCGTGGTGATCTGCGGGGGCATCTGCAGACCGTCGGCGAGCGCGAGCGGCGCCGTCGCCGCTTCGTACGCCTCCATGACCAGGGCGGCGCGGAGATCGAGCGCGGCGTCGGCGGCATCGGCAGCCTGCGCCGCGCCGGTGAGGGCGCCGCCGGTGGCGTACGCGGTGGTGCGTCCGGCCTTCACCGCGGCGATCTCCGGCAGTGTCGGCATGACGGCGAGCGCGGTCACCACCGTCGCGGACTGGGCGGCGGCCCGAGCGGACACGGCCGCGGCGTGCTGCGCCGCTCCCGTGCCCCACGTCGCGAACGCCGTCATCCCCGCTCCGGCGGCGTCGGCGGCGTCCCCGTCCCACGTGGCTGCCAGTGCGGACGCGACACCGCTGACCGTCGCGGTGGCCGCGGCGAGTGCCGTGGCCACCGCGGCCCACGCCGTGCCGGCGGCGGCCAGCGGAGCGGGGCCGGCACCCGCGAGCAGTGCGGCCGAGTTCACCGCCGCGGTACGCGGGAGCCAGAACACCCCGGTGGGCCCGGCCGTCACGCGGTGCCCGCGGTCAGGGCCGTGGAGAACGACGCGTCGACCTCGCGGTAGGCCGCCGCCTGGACTCGCAGGGCAGCCGCCGTCTCGCGGAGCTCGGTCACCGCCGCGGACGTCGAGGTGTCGAGAGACTGCGCGGTCGACCAGAAGTAGCGTGCAGCCAGCGCGGACACCTCGTCGCTGCCCGCGGGAGGAGGACGGAGCGCGACGGACGCGGAGGCGAGAGACGATGCCAGGCGCATCGCCGCGGCATCGAGTTCCGACGCGGCCGCGAGCAGCGCCTCGGGATCGACGAGTACGTGGCCGGGCATGGGGTCTCCGTTCGAGCGTCCGGTCGGATCTCGAGACTTGGACGCGCGACGGCGGGAATCGGTTCCGCGGGTGGAGAACGGAGCTCAGCCGAAGCCGAGTTCGTGCAGGCGATCGTCGTCGATGCCGAAGTGGTGCCCGATCTCGTGAGCGACGGTCACCGCGATCTCGCGGCGCGCGTCGTCCTCGTCACGGGCGATGTCGAGGATCGGCAGTCGGTAGATCGTGATGACGTCCGGCAGGTGCCCGCTGTACTCGAACCGTTCGGTCAGAGCGACGCCCTCGTACAGACCCAGGAGATCCTCCGTCGGGTGCTCGTCCTCGACCAGCACGACGACGTTGTTCATGTATGCGGCCAGCTCGTCCGGGAGAGTGTCCAGCGCATCGCCGACCGCGTTCTCGAACTCCGCTTCGGACATGCTGACCGACACGTCACGCACCGGGCAGGGGAGACGCTCCGGGGAGCGGGATCGGCAGGCTGCGGCCGTCCGGAACGGGAGGCGGCGGAACCGGCGCGGCGCCGTCGATGGTGATGTCGCCCTTCGCCGAGCCGACGATGGACGCGAACCCGCCCGACTCGACCTCCTTGCCGATGGAGCAGCTCACCTTCTTGCTGCCCGCCAACCAGCTCGAGGCGTCGACGTTGTCCCAGAACAGCGTCAGTGTCTTCTCCCGGAGAACGTCCGGACCGCCCAGGTAGGTGTCCGACGCCTGGGTGCACGTGGGTTCGAGATAGCGGTCCTGGTCCTCGACGGACGGTAGTCCGCCGGGGAACTGCGCGGCGAGATCCACCACCGACACCACCTCGAAGGCGTGCGGAGCGGTGCAGTCGATCGGGTCTGTCGGCACGCCCGACTCGACGCCGACGCAACTACCGGTCTCCCAGACCATCGACTGGTCCTGGTCGGCGACGCTGCCGGTCATCACCTGCAGCGCGCTGGTCGCGCCGGTCTGTTGGATGCCGCACCGGATCGCGCGCTCGCCCGCGGCCCACCCGGCCTGGCTGGGGAACATGAGGCCGACCGAGTACTTGCCCGTGGGGTCGAAGCGGCCCCCGGTGTAGTCCTGCACCGCGGTCTCACAGTGTTCGTCGCGCAGGGAGGCGAAGCGGGCCGCGTCGGGATACGGCGATCCCGTCGCGAACTCGGCGACCGGGTACACCCCGAGGTCCACCGTCTCGGCGACCTCGAAGCGGTGCGGCTCCGCGCAACTCACCTCGGCGAGGTCCTGGCGGTCGGTGTCGGGGTCGTCGGTGGGAGTCCACTGCAGGCAGTCGCCCGCGTCGGACGAGCCGAAGGACGTCGTCGACGCGGTTCCGACGGTTCCTGCCGTGGACGGTGTGGCGAGCTTCTCGCTCCGGTCGAACCCACCGGACACACCGATGGTGACGGCGGCGGCTCCGATGGCGCCGATCGCGACCAGGGCGAGCAGCCGACGGGCGTTCGAGGCCTGGACGGTGCGGGGACCACTCTTCTCGTCCGTCGCGGTGTCGGTCTCGTCGGCCGTCGATGCCTCGGGTACCACCGCGTCGGGCGCGGACGTGTCGGATGTGGACGCGTCGGGTGTCGCGATCTCGGACGTCGGGGCGTCGTCGACCACCGGGCCGTCCTCGCCGGACGGGCTCGGGGTGGGATCTTCGGGCTTCGGAGACATCGGCTCCATCATGCCTGCCGGTAGGTTCGGACGGTATGAGTGGTGCTGATACCGAGGACACGGGGCTCGAGGCCGGGATCGAGGACCTCGCGACGCGCGTGTTCGACATGGCACGCAGCGGCGACACCGCCGCACTCACCGCGTACGTCGACGCGGGCGTGCCCGTGGATCTGACGAACGGATCCGGGGACACCCTGGTGATGCTGGCGGCCTATCACGGTCACGCCGAGAGCGTCGTGGCCCTCGCGCACCGCGGAGCCGACGTGAACCGCGCGAACGACAAGGGTCAGACCCCGCTCGCCGGTGCCGTGTTCAAGGGGGAGGACGAGGTCGTCCGGGCACTGGTCGACGCCGGAGCCGACGCCGATGCGGGGCATCCGACCGCGGTCGACGCCGCGCGCATGTTCGGCCGAGAGGACTACCTGGACGTCCTCGGACGAGGGTGACCACATCGCCCCAGTAGGCTGACGTCCCGTGATCGACCTCAGAGTTGTCCGCGAGGACCCCGACGCCGTCCGTCAGTCGCAGCGCACCCGTGGCGAGGATCCGTCCCTGGTGGACGCGTTGCTCGAGGCGGACACCGCGCGCCGGGCCGCCGTGTCGGCTGCCGACAACCTCCGTGCCGAGCACAAGGCGTTCGGTAAGAAGATCGGTAAGGCCACTCCCGACGAGCGCCCGGAACTTCTCGCGACGGCGTCCGCGCTCGCCGCACGGGTGAAGGAGGCGGAGGCCGAGCAGAATGCCGCCGACGCGGCTCTCGACACCGCACACCGTGCGATCTCCAACATCGTGCAGGAGGGCGCGCCGGCCGGCGGCGAGGACGACTTCGTCACCCTCGAGACGATCGGTGAGATCCCGACCATCGAGAATCCGAAGGACCACCTCGAGCTCGGCGAGGCTCTCGGGATCATCGACATGGAGCGCGGCGCCAAGGTGTCGGGCGCTCGGTTCTACTTCCTGACCGGTTACGGCGCACTGCTGCAGCTCGGTCTGCTGCAGCTCGCCGCCCAGAAGGCAGTGTCGAACGGGTTCACGATGGTCATCCCACCGGTGCTCGTGCGGCCGGAGATCATGGCCGGGACCGGCTTCCTGGGCGCGCACTCGTCGGAGATCTACCACTTGGGCGACGACGACCTCTACCTCGTCGGCACGTCGGAGGTGCCCCTCGCCGGCTACCACTCGGGCGAGATCCTCGATCTGAACGGCGGCCCGAAGCGCTATGCGGGATGGTCGTCGTGCTTCCGCCGCGAGGCCGGCAGCTACGGCAAGGACACCCGCGGCATCATCCGTGTCCACCAGTTCGACAAGGTGGAGATGTTCGTCTACACCCGTCCCGAGGACGCGGACGCGGAACACCAGCGGCTCCTCGGCTGGGAGAAGGAGATGCTCGCCGCGGTCGAGTTGCCGTACCGCGTCATCGACACCGCCGGCGGCGACCTGGGATCGTCGGCTGCGCGCAAGTTCGACTGCGAGGCATGGCTTCCCACGCAGAACACCTACCGTGAACTCACGTCCACCTCGAACTGCACCACGTTCCAGGCGCGTCGACTCGGTGTTCGTTACCGCGACGAGAACGGGAAGCCGCAGACGGCGGCGACGCTCAACGGGACTCTGGCCACGACGCGGTGGATCTCCGCGATCCTCGAGAACCACCAGCAGCCCGACGGCAGCGTCAAGATCCCGGCTGCGCTCGTCCCGTTCGTCGGCACCGACGTCCTGCGTCCGCCGACTTCATAGCCATACTGCACGTGAACGCACCCGATCGTGACTGGATCTGCCCTGTCGCAGGTTTCCGATCGATCGGGTGCGCTCACGTGCATCTGTGAGGCCGAGAATCAGCAGTGCGGGTTCGCTACTCGTCCCGTGTCGGCGGTTCGGGGACCAGGACGTCGTCTGCCGGCAGCGGGACGGCGAGTTCCACCATCCGCTCCGGATACGACGGGTAGGCGGGACGGATCCACACCTTGGTGTCGTCCAACTGCGTCATGACCATCCGACGCCACTGCCATTCCGGTGTCGCACGCCGGAGATCCAGCTCGCCGACAAGCGGTAACGGCGCACGCGCCCAGTAGGGCACGGACAGCGAGCTCAGCCCGCGCGCTTCGAGAACGTCGATTGCCGCCTCGAGCTGCACGTCTTGGGCGATCACGTGGCCGACAGGGTTGACGGCGTCCACGAGTTCGCCGTCGTCGCGAGCCATGTCGGAGACGGTCCACCCCACGAGCTCACCGTCCGATGCTCTGGTCACGGGGAGTCGGCTACGCCACCGGTCGATATCCACTTCCTCGACGGTACCGATGTCCGCGTCGGCTCATGATTCCCAGGACCGCGCCAACTTCCGTGCCGAGGCGATGATTGCGCGTGCCTCGTCCCGGTCGACGCGTGCCTGCAGGAGTGCGCCCGAGCTCATCGTCACCAGAATGCGAGCCCGATTCTCGGGATCGTCGTCACCCCGGTTCACCAGGGCGTCGGTGACCGCATCGGTGAGTCGCCGACGGTAGGCGTCGACGACGGCGGCGAGGGTGTCGTCGTGCGCGGCGGATCCCGCAGCAGTGTTGACCAGAAGACAGCCGCGACGTGGTGCTTCGGCATCGAGGTTCTCGAGTTCGACGTCCATCGACGCGAAGTACGCGTCCAGACCGTCGTCGGTACGCAACAGGGCGAGCCGCGGTGCCACCACCGTGTCGAGATAGTCCTGCACCGCTGCGTCGAACAGGCCGCGCTTGCTGGTGAACGCGTGATAGATGCTGGACCGGGACAGCCCGGTCGCCGCCTCGAGTTCGGGCAGAGATGCGCCATCGAAGCCTCTGTGCCAGAACACATCCCGCGCATCAGTGACGACCTGCGCCGCATCGAACGTCGCTCTCCTACCCATCTGTCACCTTTCGTCGGTGAGGCGTACGGTATTTACTGTACCGAACGATCCACAAAAGGAGTATTTCGTGAAGAGCGCCCAGATCCAGCTCGTGTCCCGCCCCACCGGGTGGCCTACTGCTGACAACTTCCGGTCGGTCACAGTCGACCTTCCCGACCTCGAGCCGGGCCAGGTGCGCGTCGCGAACGACTTCATGTCGGTCGATCCGTACATGCGCGGGCGCATGAACGACGTCAAGTCGTACGTACCGCCCTTCGCTCTCCACGAGACGATGACCGGTGGCGCCGTCGGTCGAGTTCTCGAGAGCCGGTCGGACGACGTCGCTGTGGGGAGTGTCGTGGTGCATCAGCTGGGATGGCGTGACATCGCGCAGGGAGAGGCCTCGGCTTTCCGTACGGTCCGTGAGATCGACGGCGTTCCGACCTCGGCCTACCTGGGAATTCTCGGTATGACGGCCCTGACCGCGTACGTCGGACTGCAGGACATTGCCGGGATGAAGCAGGGCGACACGGTGTTCGTCTCGGGCGCTGCCGGAGCAGTGGGAAGCGCGGTGGGTCAGATCGCCCGCATTCTCGGCGCCGGACGGGTCATCGGCTCTGCGGGCTCTGCGGAGAAGGTCGACCTTCTGACCGGTAAGTACGGCTTCGACGCGGCATTCGACTACAAGCAGGCTCCGGTTCGCGACCAGCTGCGTACGGCGGCCCCGGACGGCATCGACGTGTACTTCGACAACGTCGGCGGCGACCACCTCGAAGCGGCGCTCGACGCGTTCAACGACGGTGGCAGGACCGCACTGTGCGGAGCGATATCCGCCTACAACACTGTGGGAACGACGCCGGGGCCGGACAACATGTCGAACATCGTGACCCGCGGTCTCACCCTGCAGGGATTCACGGTCGGCAACTACCTGCACCGGTTCCCCCAGTTCGCGGAGGACATGGGGACGTGGCTCTCCGAGGGTCGCGTGACCTTCGACGAGACGGTCGTGCACGGCATCGAGAACACGGTGGAGGCGTTCCTGGGGATGCTGCGCGGGGCGAACACCGGGAAGATGGTCGTGGCGGTGGGCAACTCCCGCTGACGGAGTGCCCTACCGGACGAGCCCCTCTCGGGGGCGGCGACGAGCCGCTACGCTGCACCGTGTGGACCCCGTCTATCGCACTGTCATCGGAATCGCTCGCACCGTCTTCGCGGCGCAGGGGCTGAAGTTCGACGTCGAGGGCGCGGAGAACATCCCCGCTCGGGGTGGCGCCGTGATCGCCATCAACCACACGGGCTACCTGGACTTCACCTACGCCGGCCTGCCTGCGCGGAAGCACAAGCGGTACATCCGGTTCATGGCGAAGAAGGAAGTGTTCGACAACCCCAAGTCGGGGCCGATCATGCGCTCTCTCAAGCACATCGCGGTCGACCGCGCCGCCGGCGCGGAGTCCTACCGGGCTGCGGTCGACGCGTTGTCGCGAGGCGAACTGGTGGGGGTCTATCCCGAAGCCACGATCAGTCGCAGCTTCGAGATCAAGGAGTTCAAGTCGGGCGCTGCCCGGATGGCGATCGAGGCCGGGGTCCCCGTGATTCCGGTGGTCATCTGGGGCGCGCAGCGTGTGTGGACCAAGGGGTTCCCGAAAAAGCTCGGACGCACGAAGACCCCGATCTCCATCGCGGTGGGAGAGCCGATCGCGCCGACCATGTCGGCCGGTGACCTCACCGCCCACCTGCGATCGACGATGCAGACCATGCTCGCCGACGTGCAGAAGAACTATCACCATCCCGCCGGCGAGTACTGGGTACCGGCCCGTCTCGGGGGGACGGCCCCGACCCTCGAGGAAGCCGACAAGTTGGATGCCGTCGACCTCGAGGCTCGGATGGCAGCGCGAGACGAGCGCAAGCGCGCCTCGGACTGACTAGCTGTTGGGACCGGCGATCTCCAGGGCGATGTTGTCGGGATCCCGGAACTCGAGGATCGCCATGCCGGCGTCACCGAGATCCTTCACCGGCTCGTGCTCGATGCCCAGGGTGTCCAGCAGTGCGGCGGCGTCGTGCAGATCCTGCAACGACGCGACACTGAAGCTGAGATGGTCCAGGCCGGCGCGGTCCTCGGCGAACGTGTCGTCACCCGGAGCCACGGGGCGCAGACCGAGCAGCCCGCCGCCGAACTTGTAGATGACTCCGCCGAAGAGGAACCCCAGCGCTTCCTTCGTCGCCTCGTCCGGGTTCGGCGGGAGCTCGAAGGCCACCTCGAAACCGAAGACGTCGTCGTAGAACTTCCGCGAGGTCGCGATGTCACTGACAGTGAGTCGCACATGGTTGTAGTCGACTGCTGCGATAGGCACGAGCTACTCCGTTCCGGTGCGCCTGCCGACACGACCATCGGGCCGGCTCGGGCGCACTCTGGAGGTATTCGTGGCCGTGCATGAGAGCGATGTGTCGGCCTCTCGCACTGTTCGACACGCCGTGACCAGGCGATTTGCATCTCGCGAATCACTCACGTAACTTTCTTCGAGTCAGAGCGACACGGACACCGACCGAAGGCCTTACGGGGCTGGGCGAACGAGGTGGGACGGAGTCGCATGGCCGATCGGACAGAAAAGGTTCGTCTGCACCTCGTGTAGGCTGAGCGTACAGTCCAACTTCCTGATCCACGTGGTGCCTGGTGTTTGACTCGGGTGTTGCGGTGTGGTTAGGCTGGAACGGTTGCCCCGGATCCTCCTGCTTCGTGTGGGTGGTGGTG
>NZ_JABUEI010000016.1:0-48755 GCF_019836145.1 Rhodococcus sp. BP-241
AGCCCGCGCAGCGACCTACCAGGACTGGGTCCATCACTACAATCACCACCGACCCCACACAGGCATCGACGGCAAGTCACCCATCGAGCGACTCACCGTCCACAACCTCCCCGCGAAGAACAGCTAGATCAAGCCGCCCTTGCTCGCAGCGTAGACGGCCTCTGCACGGCGACTGACGCCTAATTTGCGCATGATATTGCTGACGTGGAACTTGACTGTGGTGGCCGAGATGAACAGTTCGGTACCGATCCTGGTGTTGGACATGCCGTTCGCGAGCAGGCGCAGGACTTCGAGTTCGCGCTCGGTCAGTCTCCCGTCGGGTTCACCTCCTCGGTTCAGTGACCGCACCACGGCGGATGCACTGCGGGCGTCGAACGCGGACTCGCCGCGAGACACTGCACGGATGGCTCGCACGAGTTCCGTGGTGTCGACATCCTTGACCACGTAGCCGCGTGCGCCCGCATGAACGGCTTCGACGACGAGTCGTTCGTCGAGGAACGTGGTGAGCACGAGCAGGCCCATGGACGGATGCGACTTCGACAATTTCTGGCACAGGGTCAGACCCTCGTAATCCGAACTGGCGGAGAGCTTGAGATCCATCAGAACCACGTCAGGGGTGAGGTGAGCCGCCGTCGTGGTGGCTTCGTCGAGTGATGCCGCCTCGCCGACGATTCTCAGGTCGGGCTCACGTTCGAGGACGGAACGCAGACCCTGGCGCAGGATCGCGTGGTCGTCGACGAGAAGGATGGAGGTCATCATGCTCCGATCGGAATCGTTGCGGCGATGCGTATCCCGCCCAGGCGCGAACGTCTGACGTCGAAGGTGCCGTCGAACTCTCGTACGCGCGCCGCCATGTTCACGAGACCGCGGTGTGAGCCGCCGAGGTCGTTGGTCTCCGCGAGTCGCATCACGACGCGGAGATCGCGGGGATCGCCGTCGCCGTCGTCGTCGACTGTCAGCAGTACCGAGTGGTCGCGATACGTGAGGCGGAGTGCCGCGCGGGAGGCGTTCGAATGCACCGCCGAATTGAACAACGCTTCACCGGCGATACGAAGGACCGCGTGCTCGAGGTCGCTCGACAACTCGACAGCGTTACCGACGGTGTTCACTTTGACCTGCAATTCGTCCGGCATGTGCACGACAGCGAGTTGATCGAGCATCTCCGGGAGTGTGGACCGATCAGAGTCACCCGCGTGGTTCAGCGCGTAGATCGCTGATCGCAATTGTTCGACTGCACGCTTGGTCAGGTCTTTCGCCAGATCGAGGCGATCTCGGCGTTCCGCGTCGGGGATCTCGCTGCGGCACACCTCGATCTGCATACCGGCGGACAGCACTGCCTGGGTGACACTGTCGTGTAGTTCACGGGCGATGCGGTGCCGCTCCTCGTCCACTACCTGGTGGCGCTGGACCGCGCCGAGCTGTCGCTGCGTGGTCTCCAGTTCAGCGTTACGCACCGCGAGGTCCGCCGCGGTGCGGCGGGCATTCTGGAACAGGGCCGAGTTCTGCAGCGCCACCGCAGTTTGCGAGGCGAGGATGCTCAGGACGGCCCCGTCGGTGGCATCGAGAGTCCGATGCTCACCGGTCCACGCGGCGAACGCCCCCACAGCGCCGCCCACCGAATCGATGGGGACGAACGCGTAGTGGGGTTCTGTGACAATGCCACCCTGCACCCGCGCTCGGCGGATGTCGTCGAGGCACTTGACCACGTCGTCGGGCAGGGGAGGGCCCTCGACGTCGCCCACGAGAAACGGTGTCGCGTCGGGGCCCAGGACCAGGCGGCGAGGGCCGGCGTCCGGAAGTGCGCCGTCCGTGAGGGCGAAGACGACCCAGCGGGCGCCGAGGTGCGCGCGAGCGGCCTCGGCCACTGCACAGATCAGGGTCTCGGGCCCCTCGACCGTGCGGACGAGTGCACGCGACACCAGATCGAGGGCGTGGAAGATCCGTTCGGCCCGTTCGGCGGCTCCCCGGTATTGCGGGTAGTAGGTGCTCTTCGACGATCGCAGGCCGGTGAGGCGGGACAGGTCCGTCACCGGTTCGCGCTGAGTCACAGTGCTTTCCGGAACAGTGCTGCGATATCGCTCTGAGTGGCCGGCCGCGGATTGGTGGCCATGCAGGCGTCGCGGAGCGAGAACTCCGCGAGGCGCTCGACATCGGCGTCGGTGACGCCGATGTTCCCGAGTGTGCGGGGAACCCCGACGGCCCGCGCCAGAGTCTCGACACGATCCGCGACCGCGAACGCTGCCTCCGCGGCCGATCCGCGGGCCTCGGGGAGCCCGAGACTCGCGGCGACGGGCACGTACGGCCGGCCGTCGGCGCCTGCGTTGAAGCGGATGACATGCGGCAGAAGTATTCCGTTGATGACGCCGTGGGGGAGGTCGAGAAGACCACCCACCTGGTGACTCATCGCGTGCGCGGCTCCGAGGATGGCATTGGTGAACGCGAGTCCGCCCTCGAGGCTGGCCTGGGCCATCACGGTGCGCGCAGGAAGTCCGTCGGGGTCTGCGATCGTGTGGGCGAGAGTCTCGATGACGAGAGTGACCGCCCGGAGGGCATGGTGGTCCGTGAGGGGATTGTGGGCGAGCGAGACGAAAGCCTCGATCCCGTGCGTCAGGGCGTCCAGGCCGGTGGCCGCACTGAGCCATTCCGGCATGGTGGTGAGCAGTCGCGGATCGATGATCGTGATGTCCGGGACCAGTGCACGGCCGAGGATGGTGATCTTGGTGCCACGGTCGGTGTCCGTGACGATGCAGAACTGAGAGACATCGGCGCCGGTGCCGGCGGTGCTGGGGACCATCACGACAGGCGGGATGGGTGATTCGACCGTGTCGACGCCCTCGTAGTCGAGGATGCGACCGCCGTTCGACGCGAGGATGGCCACGCCCTTCGCCGCGTCCATGACGCTACCGCCACCGATTGCGACGAGGACGTCGCATCCGCGGTCGCGATAGACGACGTGGCCGGCCGCGATCTCGTGGTCTTTCGGGTTCGGGGTCGGGTCCGCCCACACCACCGGTGCCATGCCGTGCTCTCGTAATTCCTTCTCGATCGCCGCGACCCACCCTGCCTCGAGCAGTCCCACGTCGGTCACCAGGAACGGGCGCACTCCTCCCAGTCTCGCGACCGCGTGCGCGACCTCGCCGGTGGAACCCACCCCGAAGACGATCTCGGGGGCGTGGAACTTGACGACCCGGCCGACGGCGTTGACGTCACCGAGCGGAACGTCCAGGCCGGGAACAGTCGGGTCCGCCGAATGCGCCGAGGACGGTGCAGAGAATCCGGACATGTGATCCAGCTTACGGCGCAACGGCCTGTCGATACCTGCCCGATCGGGCAGGACCGTCACCGCAGAGCGTTGCCGAGTTCGGGTGCTCGGTCGATGAGTTGCCGAGCATCGCGGGCCACCACGACGCCGTCGCACACGTCTGCGTACTCGCGCATGGAGCACGATGCCTGGTCCCAGTACCGCTCAGATTCCGGGGTGATCCATGCCAGTCGGTGAACCCGGCGTGAGATCTCCTGAAGCCTGTCCACTCCCGCGGGGAGACCGTTGCATCGGCCGTCGCCGACGACGATGACGGACGTCCGTGATGTGATGAACGAGCCGTGGTGGGTGAGTACCTCGTCGAGCACGCGTCCGTAGTCGCTGCTGGCTTCGAGGTCCAGTTCCGGACTGGACAGCACCGTGGCGAGAGCGTCGTCGCCTGTGCTTCGAGCCAACTCGTCCGTGACGTCGACCGGTCGGTCGACGAAGGCCAACACCGTGCATCTGTTGACCCGGTGGCGCATGCTCTGCGCGAGTCGCAGGGTGAATGCGGTGATGGGCCGAACGGACAAGGAGACGTCGGCGAGTACGAGCAGTCGAACCTGTTCCGGAACGGGGGTGCGCACGATCAGATGGAACGGCACCCCATCGGTCCGCATCCCGGCGCGCACGGTCCTGCGCATGTCGAGTCTGCCGCGACCGTGTTCACGAGGTCGAGGTCTGGGCGCCCCCCTCATCCGGCGGAGTATCTCCCGGCACGCCCCGTCCACGTCGACGCGAGACAGGGCGTTCGGATCGGCCTCCGTCGCGGGTGTCGTACCCCCAGCGCTGCGCGCCAGCGCATCGACGAAGGCCTCGATGGCCTCCGCGAGTCGATCGAGCTGGGTTCGAGTCATCTCCCCCGCGTCGAGTGCGTCGCCGTAGACCGCCGCGGGATCGTAGGCGTCCAGCCAGCCCAGAATCCCGTTCGGGTCGTCCCACCGAAGAGTGCCCTGCGACACGACCGCGTCATCGGACGACAACTCACCGACCGTCGCGCTGTCGGCACGGTCCACGTCCACGGTGAACGTGACTCCGCGGCGACCCGACGCGGAATCAGCGTCCACGGACACCTGAGAGTCGCTGCTCGTGAGGCTCAGATCGTCGTCGTCCTTGTGCGGATTGAACCCCTGCTCGGCATCGGGCGTGTCGAAGTGTTCGCCCACGTCGGCGGCGCGCTCGTTGAAGTCCGCGTAGCGGGCGGTGGTGTGCTCTTCGCCGGAGACCTCCAGGTCCGTGGGCAATCCACCGGCCACCGCCGCCGCGCTCGCCGTGCGTCCTGGCTCGTCGATCGGGAGAACGGGATCGAAGAGCGCCGAGAACGCCAGGTCGAAGCCCTCCTGCTCGTGTGGGTACTTCGCGCACGTCGCGCGCAGTGCCGAGCGAAGAAGCGGTGTGTCGGAGGCGCCGATCAGGCCCAGAACCCGCCTCACCTCGATCACCTCGGCGGGCGACGCCGCGACACCGAATCGGCGGAGGAGCCGGCCGAACACGGCCGACAGAACGTCGAGTACCCGTGCCGGAGTGGCGGACGTGGTTGTCACGTCACGCCTTCTTCCCGACTCCGCCACGGTCACGTCCGCCGTGTCCGCGGAAAGCAGCGGTGGTGCTGTTGGGTGGTCGACTGGCGATGCTGGGCGGTGGACCCGAACGGTCGGCAGTGTCGTGCGGTGCAGAGGGTTCTCGTTGTCGCCGAACGAGTTCGACGTCGCTCACGTATTTCAGCAGTGCGGAGGACAGCAACTCCCTCGTGCGCTCGGTGTCGTGCTCCTTCAGGATCATCGCGGCTCGGGCTGCGTCGATGACCTCGGAGACCGACGGGCTCTTGCGCAGGGGGAGTTCCCGCATCGACCGAGCAAGGTCGACGACGTCAGCGACCACGGACTCCTCCACCTCCGGTGCACGTGAGGAGACGATCTCGCGCTCGACCTCCGCGCTCGGGAAATCGACCGCGAAGTGCAGGCAGCGCCGCTTGAGTGCGGCCGACAGTTCGCGAGTGTCGTTGGACGTCAGGATCACCCATGGATCGGTCCGCGCCCGGAACGTACCGACTTCGGGAATCGTGATCTGCTTCTCCGCCAACACCTCGAGGAGCAGCGCTTCCATCGCTTCCTCGGTGCGATCGACCTCGTCGATGAGCAGCACCACCGGCTGCTCCGAGAGGATCGCGTCGAGGAGGGGTCGGACAGCGAGGAAGCCCTCGGAGTAGAGACCGAAATCCGTGTCGGACAGCAGAGCGGACGCTGCGGCGAGATCCGGTGCGTCTGCGAGTTCGGCCCCCATGCGGTCCCGCAACATCTGGACGTGCAGCAGCTGCTTCGCGTAGTCCCACTCGTACAGCGCGCGATTGTCGTCGAGACCCTCGTAGCACTGCAGGCGGACCAGCCGACGCCCTCCCGCGAGGGCGAGCGCCTTGGCCAGTTCCGTCTTACCGACGCCGGCCGGACCTTCGAGCAACAACGGGCGATCCAGCGCGATGGCGAGGTGCACCACCACCGACAGGTCGTCGGTCGCGATGTACCCGGTCTCCCGGAGCGATGCGCGCACGTCCGCGGGCGTCGCCAGATCAGAAGTGGTCTCCTGTTGTCGAACGAAGGGTCCGGCCGTGGTCATAGTCGTGGTCCTTTCCGTGATCTTTCGTGTGTCAGTACGACGCGTTGATGGAATGACCGACGACCGGAATCATCGACTCGACCGTGACCTCGCGGGGATTGCCCGGCGTGCACCAGTCGTCCTGGATGTGCTCGGAAATGGCGAGGACGGTCTTCTCGTCTCCGGTGATGACGTCTCCGCGGCCGGTGTACTTGCCCGTGTTCATCCGGTTCTTGTCGTATAGGCGGGTGTTCACCTCTCCGAAGTTGTCCGGGATGCCGACGTCCTTCGACAGTCGAATGGCCGCCTCCACAGCAGCATCCGCGGCCTGCACGGTGGTGAGGTTGCGGGTGTCGACTCCCAGGGCGCCGGCCAGCTGCGCGTACCTTTCGTACCGGCTCGGCAGGTTGTACTCCCAGACCCGCGGAAGAGCGATGGCGTTGTTGAGTCCGTGGTGGCTGTCGAAGAAAGCGCTCACGGCATGCGAGATGGAGTGCACGATGCCGAGGCCGCCGGAGTTGAAGGCTTGCCCGGCGATGTACTGCGCGTTCATCATTCCTTCGCGGGCCTTCAGGTTCCGAGGCTCGTACACCGCTTCGCGGAGGTTCTTCGCGACCAGTTCGACGGAATACAACGCATTGCCCAGCGACGGCGCGAAGTCCAGCCGGGAGACGAAGGGCTCGCTTCCGTGGGCGAGGACGTCGAAGCCGCAGTACGCGGTGAAGTGCTGCGGGCAGGTGTAGTAGAGTAGCGGGTCGTCGATTGCGACGGTAACGATGGAGGCCTCGTCGAATGCCACCCACTTGTGGGGCTTGTCCATGTCGGAGGTGTCGGTGATGACGTAGGCCCACGAGGTCTCCGAGCCCGTACCCGCCGTCGTGGAGACAGCGATGTGCGGTGGGTTCTCCTTGTTGGTCGACTTCGAGAAGCCCTCGAACTCGTTGATGTTGCGTCCGTCGTGCGCGATGACGACGCGTGCACCCTTGGCTGCATCGTGACTCGAGCCGCCACCGACGGAGATGATGCTGTCGCACTTCTCTTTCTGGTAGAGCGCGGCGGCGTCCATGACGTTGTAGTCCTTGGGGTTGGACTCCACCTTGTCGAACAACACGACCTCGACGCCCTGGTATTCGATCTTCCCGATCAGTTCCTCGATGATCCCCGATCCCCGGAGGCCCGTCGTGACCAGAAGTGATCGCTTGAAGCCCAGGTTCTTGGCCTCGACGCCGATGATGTCGTGTGCGCCGACCCCGAGAAGGGCGCGAGGGAAGGGGTGGAACTCCTTGATCGGGAAGTCCCAGATCTGGTTGAGCTCGATGGCCATGGTCGTCTCCTGTGGTCGGCAACGGTTCGACAGTCGATGTGACTGCCATCACCATCCCTGGGGAGATCGACGGGCGGCGGACTTCCCGCTCGAACTGACCTGTTGCGCACCGAGACTGTCCTTTCGGAGAGGTCTCGATGCTGGCCGAAACGAGTGCGCACGACCAATGAAGGCCCTTGCGACGCTCCGCGTGCGCGCTGATGTGCGCTGTGTCAGCAGGACCAGGGTGTGGTAGCAGCGAATGCTACCCCTGACTGTGTGACTGAGATGCTCTGCAAGACAGCGCATTGCGACATCGCGAGTGCTCGCCCCAGCCGCTCCGCGTCGAAAGAATGTCACGCGTCACTCGTGCATGTTCCCCACAGGGTCGACATCGGGGGCGTGACGGCGCGGACGGTCACGTCGAGTAGAACGACGTGAGAGTGTCGACCAGTTCGCGCAGTCCGATCGGCGGTTCATGTCTCCACCACGCGAGATGGACCGGGATGCTCGGTCCGTCCGTGATCGGTCGGTAGGTGACCCCGGATCGGGGATGGTGCAGGGCGGTGGCTTCGGCGGTGGAGCCCACTCCTCGGCCCGCCGCGATGGTGTCGAGCCACTCGTCGACGTCGGTGGTCTCGATGAGATCCGGTACGGGGTCGGTGCCGTCGTGGGTCCAGAGCGCGGGAGTCGTCGTACCCACTCGAGGGTCGACGACGAGCGTGCGACGGCCCACCTCGGCCATGGTCAGTGTCCGCCTGCGGCGCCAGAGTGCGTCGTCGGTCGCGAACGCGGCCAGTCGTCTCTCGAGTCCGACGACGACGGTGTCGAATCGAGAGGTGTTCACCGGTGTGCGGACGACGGCGACGTCACAGAAACCTTCCGCGAGTCCGGCAGTGGGGGAGTTGTGGCGTACGAGTTGCAGTTCGATTGTCGGATGCTCGGCGGGCCACGAACGCAGGAGTGGTGTGGTGTGACGACCGACCGCGGCCCACGCGTAGCCCAGACGTAACCGTCGGCGCCTGGTGCGAGCGATGTCGTCGAGCACGTCGAGTTCGGACAGGATGCGGCGCGCCTGTGGCAGGAGTTGCAGTCCGAGAGCGGTCGGTTCGCAGCCATGAGGTGTGCGACGCAGAAGTCTTTCGCCGAGCCGGTTCTCGGTGGCGGCGATGGCGCGAGAGACGGCCGCTTGGGACACGCCGAGTTCGATGGCCGCATCCGTGAACGACCCACAGCCGGCGACAGCGACGAAGTAGACCACTTCGCGAGACGACCACGTCATAACCGCAGAGCATACCCGGAGCGTTGTATGCATTTCAGTTTTGGCTGGAGCTGTTCCTACGGTTCTCGTCATGGTGCTCAGGCAACGTCCGTCGCAGGGTTCGCGAGTTCACATGGCCGGTGCCCGGCCGGAGAACGGCAGGCGCCGATCGGTGGGCGTGACGGCCGCGCTCGCTGGATCTGCGGCCAACCAGTCCGGCGCAGCGGCGGGCGCTCTGGCTTTCCCCGCGATGGGTCCCGTGGGCGTGGTCGCCGTGCGCCAGTTGGTCACGGCGCTGGTCATGGTGTTCGTGGCGCGGCCGCGCTTCCGTTCGATGACGAGCACTCAAGTGGTGGCGGTGATGGCGCTGGCTGCGGTGTTCGGCGTCATGAATCTGAGCCTGTACCTCGCCGTCGAGCGCATCGGTCTGGGTCTGGCGGTGACGTTGGAGTTTCTCGGTCCGTTGGCTGTCGCGGTCGCCGGGTCGCGCCGCGCCCTCGACGTGCTGTGCGCCGGACTGGCCGCCGTCGGTGTCATCGCTCTCGTCGGACCGAGCGGGACCTCCGACATCGCTGGTGTCGTCGCGGCTCTCGTCGCCGCAGCGGGGTGGGCGGGCTACATCCTGCTCAATCAGCGCGTGGGAGCGCTCTTCTCGGGCTTTCGCGGAACCTCGGCTGCGGCGATTCTGTCGGCAGTCGTGTGGGCTCCGGTGGCGGTGGCGTTGTTCACGGTGAATCCGCCGTCGCCGCGATTCGTGTTGTTGGCAGCGCTGTGCGGTGTGCTCGCCTCTGTGGTGCCGTTCGCGGTGGACATGGTGAGTCTGCGGCATCTCGACGCCGGCGCCTTCGGAACGCTGGCGAGTGTGAATCCCGTCTGGGCCGCGGTAGGTGGGTGGATCGTCCTCGGGCAGGTGCTGTCTCCCTGGCAGATGCTGGCTCTGGTGCTCATCGTCGCGGCCAATGTCATCGTCTCGACCACCCGGTGATCTCCGCGCTGGTTCGTACTCGGGGCGGGCCGGATGCGTTGTGAAGGCACGTCGCGCGGTCCGCTCCCCGTGACGCGACGTGCGCCCCGATGTGACCTCAGACTGCGATCACATGTCGGGACAACCCGTCCAGTGTCTCCCGTAGCCGCTTCTCGAACGTTCCCCGCAGAGCTTTGCCCACCGGGCCGACCAGCAGCGGGCTCGTGACGTCGAGGTCGATGGTGACGGTGGTCGTGTCACCGGACGCGTCCAACCCCAGGCGCATGTGGATCTTCGAGCCGGTCGAACCCTTGCCGCGGAAGACGACCTCGCTCGGCGGCCGGAACGATTCCACCTCGAAGGTGATGGTGTCGACCAGGGCGGCCACCTTGATCTTCTCCACCATCGTCGCGCCGACCTCGATCGTGCTCGGCGGTAGCTCTTCCCAGCCGGCGTGCAGAGCGTGCCAGTGCTCGAAGGTGGTCACGTCGGAGACGGCTTCCCAGACCTTCTGCTGGGGCGCGGCGATGTTCCGGCTCACGGATGTGGGGCTCATTCGGATTCCTTTCGGATGCGGTCGACGAGGCAATCAGGCCATGTCGTTGACTCGATGTCAATATTGACACGAAGTCAACGAAACTCTACGTTCGGTGTCACAGATCGCATCTCCGCTCCTCAGGGGCCCGACCGAGAGTGACACCATGACGACACTGACCGAGTCCTCCGCACCGACCACGGGCATCGACACCGGTGCCGAGGTAGTACGACAGCTACGCGACCTGCTGCCGCAGCTGAAGTCCGGTGCCGCGGCGAACGAGCAGGCGCGCAGGTTGTCCGAGGACACGGTCGACGCCCTCCGCCGTTCCGGCGCGTTCCGGATCGCAGCGCCGGCCCGTTTCGGAGGGCTGGAGACGAACTTGCGGACGATGCTCGAGGTGTCTGCCACCATTGCCGAGGGTGACGGCGGCGCAGCGTGGGTCACCACGCTCTCCAACATCAATCACTGGGCACTCGGAATGTTCACCGAGCAAGCGCAGTCCGAGGTGTACGCGGACGGGCCGGACGTCATCATCTCCGGCGTCGTGTCGCCCACTGCCACCGCGCGACCGGTACCCGGCGGTTACTGCGTCAGCGGCCAGTGGCCGTACGCCTCGGCCAGTCTGCACGCCACGTGGTGCACCGGAGGCGTGGTGATCCTGGACGAGGACGAGACGGTGATGGATCAGGGAATGGCGCTGATCCCCCGAACCGATTACCACGTCGACGACACCTGGTACGTGACCGGAATGCGTGCATCCGGCAGCAACACCGTCGTCGCAGACGACGTGTTCGTCCCCCAACATCGGATGCTCTCGATGATGGGTGCCTTCAGCGGTTCCTATGTCTCCGAGCGCACCGATTCCGCGTTCGCCAGGTCCGCGTTCGGCCCCATGCTGGTCATGGTCCTTGTCGGACCGCAGCTCGGAATGGGTCGAGCTGCACTGGAACTGGTGCGCACCAAGGCTGCGGAAAAGTCTCTCGCCTACACCGTGTTCGAGCGCCAGGCAGACTCGGTGGCGTTTCAGATGCTCGTGGCCGAGGCGGCTCTGAAGATCGACACCGCCCACCTGCACGCTTTCCGCGCAGCCGACGATGTCGAGCGGTGGGCGGACGCGGGGGAGTATCCGGACCTCCTCTCGCGGGCCCGTGTCCGCGGCGATGCTGCGACCGCGCTGCGCAGCATCAACGAGGCGCTCAACACGTTGCTCGATGCCACCGGCGCCGGCGCCTTCGCGGAGGTGAATGCGCTGCAGCGGATCTGGCGCGACTCGAACGTCGGTGCGCGCCACGCGGTGATGCTGCCCCGAGTGTCGATCGAGACGTACGGAAAGGCTCTGCTGGGGGTCGAGCTGCACGATCACATCACCCCGATCATCTGACGATCGCGGCCGTCACCTACTCACCCCGGGTCGGCTGTTCCCGATACAGTGACGTCGTGTCGCGCCCGCCTGCCAAGATGACCGCCCGGTCCGCCCGGGCGGCGGAGACCCGCCAGCGACTCATCGACACCGCCGTCACGCTCTTCGCCGAGAACGACTACGACAAGGTCGGCGTCGGTGAGATCTCCAAGACGGCCGACGTCGCGCACGGGCTGTTGTTCCACTACTTCGGCACCAAGCGAGGCATCTACCTCGAGGCCATGCGATCGACCGCCGAGGCGATGGCGCGCGCGTTCGACGGCATCCCCGACGCAACCCCGGACAAGCAGATCCGGGCAGCGCTGACCGCACACCTGACATATCTGCGTGAACACCGTGGCCTGGCGCTGCGGATGGTTCTGGGCGGTCGAGGCGCCGATCCCGAGGCGTGGCAGGTATTCGAGAATGCCCGCACAGCAGCGCTCGTCGCCGCCGCTGCCATGCTCGGCATCGATCCCCACAACGACGCGATCAGGTTGGTCGGACGGACAGCCGTTGCCGCTGTGGACGAGACGAGTGCTCGGTGGCTGGAAGTGGAGAGTCGGTTCGACGTCGATGTCGTCGTCGACATGCTCGTCCACCTCATCGCCGGGTGCCTGAGATCTGTCCCGTTCCTCGATTCCACGGTCGACGTGGATCACGCGGTGTCCGTGCTACTCGGCGACTCCGCACCCGCGTAGCTCAGGTGGCATGGCCTGTGAGTGGCAGGATTGCCGGCGCCCCTCGACCGAACAGTGCCTCGCTTCCACATCGAAGCCGATCGCGCGTGCTCAGCTCGAAGGGTCGTCGAAGATTCCGGCTGACGCACGGTGGTGTGGTGGCTCCTGCTCCACGGCCGCGAGCACGCCGTGTGTGCCGGCCCGGTCGAGTGCGGTGACGACACCGTCGGCGAAGATTCCGTGCAACTCCGACGACGGATGAAACCCGTCGGAGGCGAACATCCGATGCGACGGTTCGAAAGCCACGTCCGACAGCAGAATTCGCGGACGTGTCGCGATGAGCTCGCTTGCAATGGCAGTGAAGTCGTCCGCTCGGCGTCCGAGCACCGTCTTCAGAGGCGCGGGAAGGGCCGGGAACTCTGCGAGTGGTGCGAGCGGAATGAACAGGATCGCCGCACGAGGGGCGGCGTCGATGACGCGATCGAGCAGTGCCGACAACTGAGCCCGCCAGGTCGCCCGTGAGTGGAGATTCTTCGTGTCGTTCACACCGACCGAGACGACCACGATGTCGGCAGCTCCGAGCACCACGTCGTCGACGAGGCCCAGAACCTCGCGTGCGGTCGCTCCGGATCTGCCGACGATCGTCCATTCGACGGGCCTGCCCGTTCGTGCGTTGATCCGCCTCGCCAGATGTCCACCCAGAGCATCGGCATGCTGATCGACTCCCACGGCCGCGGCGAGGCTGTCGCCCAGCACGACGAGCTGCACAGCCCGAGCATCGGTCCCGTCGATCCGACCGTTCAGTCCGCGTGCCGCGGGCAGGCGTGGGGTGGAGCGCCGTACCCGAATGCCTTGGGCGAGAACGATCGGAGCTCGATGTCTGCTGAGCCACGCGAGGCGCAGAACACCGGAGGCGGTCATAGTGTCACCGTGCGCTTCGCTCGACGGCGTCGGCCTTGATCTGCTCGAAGCGAGAGCCCATCGCAGCCGACAGGGCCTCCGCCGCACGCAGTGGTCGCACCATCACCATGAAGTCGACGATCCGACCTTCATCGTCGTACCGGAGAAAATCACACCCGGTCAGCGACATTCCGTCCACTGTCGCCTCGAAGACGAACGCGTGGTCTCGACCGTGTCCGTCGTGGATCTCCCGGACGTAGTGAAAGCCTTCGAGCACCTGGAGGACGGTGCGGAGTATCGCGGAGACGATGGCCTTCCCTTGATAAGGGGCGAAGGCCACGGGGCTTCGGAACACGACGTCGTCCGCCAACATGTCGTCGACGGCATCGAGATCTCGCGCGTCGATCGCCTGGCGGAAGGTCGTCATGACACCCCCTAGTCAATTTGTTGAATACTGTAGAGCGACAGTACTGCGGTGACCGCACCGTGTCCAGGGTCGTCGTTCCTGCCCGATCCGTCCGCCGGCAGCACGGGTCAGACGTTCCGTTCGCCGGGCGTCAGGTCGATCGGCCCGACAGAATGTCGCGCACGTAGACGCACCATCTGATGTTCTCCTCCTCGAAAGCAATTCCGCGTGCGAGGGTGAGGAAGTGCCCGATCCTCGCCGTGTCCGCGAGGTACTCGGCCTCGGTCTGTCCGTCGAGCATACTTTCTCGAGATTGCCCGTACTGCAACAGTTTGCGGGTCGAGGCGGCCTCCCTTGTGTCAAGGTGCGCCATGATCGCACGGACGTCGCCCACGTCCACTGCCTCGATCTGCACCAGTAGTTCGTCACGTACGGCTGTGGGCTTGGGTTCGCGAACGATGAACTGCTGCAGCGCTGCTCGTCCTTCGCAGGTGAGCCTGAACAGTCGCTTGTTCGGCCGTCGTTGCTGCTCGACCAGGCGTGCTTCGACGAGGCCATCTGCCTCCAGCTTGTCGAGTTCGCGATAAAGCTGTTGCGAGGTGCAACTCCAGAAATTGGCCACCGCGATGTCGAAGCTCTTCGTCATGTCGTACCCGGAGGACTCACCGTCGAGGAGTGCGGCGAGAATCGCGTTCCGTAGAGCCATTGCGCGATGCTACATCGGGGTAGGTGTCGAATTGAGTACTCAGCGGAATCCCGGGCGCGACGTACCGTCGCGGTCGATGTGTGAAGGCTGCCCGGCGCAGACCACCCGAGCGATGAGCGTTTCGAACCTCCCGGTCCGATCGATGGCACGATGAGAAACAGAGGCGGCTCGGAACGGGGGGCATCGGCGTGAACGACGGTGACGACGCACCACCGGGCGATGATGGTCCGTTGGGTGGACTGGCCGGTGTCGGCGACTGGGTCGATGTGTGCATCGACCTCCTCGGCGCCGACGGTGCCGCGGTGATCGTCACCTCCGCCGAGAATTCGGATGCACGTTCGCTCGTGCACGCGACGAGCGCATCGGCGACGGCGGTGGCGGATGTGCTGTACGTGCACGGGTGCGGTCCGGATCGTGCCGCGATCGACGACAACGCGGTGTGCACGATCACGTCGGGTGATCCGTTGGATCGGTTGCGTTGGCCGGCGCTCGTCGAGCAGTTGTCGTCGCTGGGCGTGGGGTGGGTGCAGGTCTATCCGATCGGTTCGGGTGATCGTGCATCGGGGACGATGCAGATGTACCGACGCACCCCACCGACGCGTCGATGGCCCGGGGAAGTCGACGTCTTCGTTTCCAAGCTGGCCCGCGTACTGGGCGACGACCTCGTCGGCCATGCCGGGATCGACGGTCTCATGCGTCACCATGTCGATCTGCAGTCTGCGAACATCGCGATCGGCATGCTGATGGCACGTCATGACCTGGCGGCAGACGAAGCCTCGGCTCTGCTGCGGGCCCGCGCTTATGCGTTGTCGATCTCGTCGGTCGAGGTGGCCCGGTGGGTCATCGACGGCGGCGACGTCACTGCCGGAACGGTCTGACACTGTTCGGATCGGCCACCACGTCGCTCTGCCCGCGTCGGGATCACGCGGGCCGTCGCGAGGGTAGATGGCTTCAGGGTCCCGACTTTCGATGGGTGACGTCGTTCGACCGAGCCTCGACGTGCCCGACAAGCTGAGTCGCCCACACTCGGTATGACGCGATCGTCCGGCCACGACCGGATCGGACCGGCAGCGCCACTTCACCTCGGCGAGGGGTTTTTGATGGGTCCACCTGCTTGATCCGACGGTATCGGAATCGGCACACTGCAGAGGAACCACTCGGCCCCGGTGTCACGTCCTGCATCCGGACCACGTCGCACCAGTCCTCATCGCGGTGGCCGCGAGGTACCCCGACGCAGACAGGATCCTGACCATGACCGGCGTACCGGAACGACGCATCGCCCCGAAGACGACGGAACTGATCGCAGCGTGTTGGACGTCGGCGGGCGATGTCCGCCCCGACGCGCCACACGCTGTGAGTCCGATTCCGATCGAGGACCGGATCACGGCGGTCTCCGGAGCCGGGTTCGCCGGCATGGGGATCGTCGCCGCGGACCTCGCGGCCATTCGCGAGGACATCGGACTACCGGCTCTGCGGAGCATGCTCGACGATTCGCCGTTGAGGTATGTCGAGATCGAACTGCTGGAACGGTGGTGGATCCCCAGAGGAGAGAACGGAAGCACCCACGACACTCGCGACCTGCTGCTGGAGGCCGCTGAGATCCTCCGGCCGACGCACATCAAGATCGGCTCGGAGAATGCGTCGCCTCGTGACCTCGAACCACTTGTCGACGCGCTACGCGTGTTGACCCGTGAGGCCGTGGAGCGCGGCACCCGCATCGCCATCGAACCGATGCCGTTCTCGATCATCTCCACCATCCCGGACGGGGCCGACCTCGCCCGCGCCACAGGAGATCCCGCGTGCGGCGTGATCGTCGATGCCTGGCACGTCTTCCGGGCCGGCACCACCCTCGACGAACTGCGATCTTCCCTGACCGGCGACGTCGTGTTCGGTGTGGAACTCGATGACGCCGACGAGCACGTCGTCGGGTCATTGTTCGACGACACGATGGACAACCGTCGACTGTGCGGTGAGGGAGTGTTTGACCTGAACGGACTGATCAGTGTTCTGCGCGGGGTCGGATACGACGGAACCTGGGGTGTGGAGATCTTGTCCGACGACTTCCGGCGCATGCCACTCGATCTCGCCCTCACCCGAGCGCACGAGAGCGCAGTCGCACTGGTGCATCCCCTGCCATGACGTCCGGTCGGCGAGGTCGATCCACTGTCGGATGATCGTGGGGAGTGCACCGCCGTCGGCGCGAATGGCTGAGCCGTCGATGGCCGAGGAGCGAGGACTTTCCGGGAACGTGAGCAGGTCGGCTACCTCTCGCGCACCGGCTACGACGTCAGATCCTCCGACGGGACGCGCTGGGCGGCCGCGAGCCCCTCGCTCATGTGATCCGTTGCGTGTCGTATCGGGTGAGAACAGTCGCGGAAGGAAAGGCGCGGAACTCCCGCAGGACGAGGTGTCGTGGGGGAGTTCCGTCGAACAGTCGCCTTCCGTGTCCCCTCGCGAACGGGTGGACGAAGAGCCTGTACTCGTCGACGAGATCTGCGCCGATCAGGGCATGGCAGAGGTCGATACTTCCCGTGCAGACGATGTCGGAGCCGTCGAGTGCGGTGATTCGTCCGATCTCCTCGACGAGCGGACCCGACAACACTGTGGTGTTCGCCCATCCCGGATCCTGCAGCGTCGAGGACACCACGTACTTCGCGACGCGGTTCAGATGTTCCGTCACGCCGGTCGTGTCATCGGTTCGAGGTGCCCAGAAATCGCGCATGCCCTCGAACGTCTTCCGTCCCACGAGAAAGCCGTCGGATGCGTCGCGCTGAGCGGCCAACGCCCTGTCCATGTCGGGATCGTGACCGGCGCGCGCGAACCAGTCATCGGTAGCTTCGATCACCCCGTCGACCGTGATGTTCTGGGTCACGACAAGTCGTCGCACGACTCGATCCTTTCTCGCGCGTGCTCAGCCACGGTCGACCGTGTCCCAGAACGCGCAGTGATGTTCGGCGCGGTGGTCGATCAGGTGTACCCCGGAGCCGGTGGCGGCATTGTCGAACTGCATGACAGTGGTCTCGATGCCGGTGGTGGCCGGCCACTCGGCACCGTCGGCAGGACCGGGTGTGCCGTTGTGGGCGAACGCAGCCCATGCCGCCACCATGGCGTCACCGAGCTCGCGTTGCCCTGGCCCCGTGAGGAGGTTCTCGCCGCCGAGATCGAACAGATACGGCAGGTCGGTGGCGTGCGCCGCGCCCTGCGGCATACCGGACGCCGACACTCCGCTGACATCGGGCGCACTGCGATCGGCGAATTCGTAGCTGTAGACCGGTGTCCCGTCGGCGGCGAGCTCACGGGCGCCACGGGAGGTCGTGCATGCCCAGGCGACATCGGTGACCAGGGTCGCCCAGGCGACGGGCGCCGACTCGTAGTCCGCCAGCGGGTACTGCGCGCCGACGGATGCAGCGTCGGCGGGGAACGATGCTCGGATCAAGGACTGGTAGTTGTCCGCCGTGACCGCCGCGGGATCGGTCAGGAGCAGGCCGCCGATGAAGGAACGATGCTCGTCCCGGTTGCCGCCGGTCAGGACGGGCACGTGAAGCCAGTCTCCGGCCTCGACGGCGAGTACGGGTTCCTGTGGGAGCAGGTCGGTGCCGTAGGCCAACGGATTGCCGAACGACGCGGCTTGCCCGAGCAGGGCATCGACGGGTCGTTCTCGCAGGCAGCCCACCGGGTCGGGGTCGGTGCACCCGAGTGCAGTGGCGACCGCTACGCCCTGTGATTCACTGTCGGACAACGGGATCAGTGACGATGACGCGGGTAGTCCGGGGAACAGGGTGCCGGGGGGCCATGCGAGACGGCAGGAACCGGAGGAGAAGATGGCGCGGTCGATCAGTCCTTCGGCGGCCGGTGAGGTGAGCGCCGCGCAGGTGGAGGTTCCACCGGCCGACTCCCCGTAGAGCGTCACCGAATCCGGGTCTCCGCCGAAGGCCGCGGCATTGTCGTTGGCCCAGCGCAGGGCGGCCAGTTGATCGGCGAGACCGAAGTTGCCGGATCCTGCCAGGCCGGGCAGTCCAAGATATCCGAGCATCCCGAGTCGGTAGTTCGCCGAGACGACGATGACGTCACCCTGGTCGGCGAGCTTTTGCGCGTCGTACTGCGAGCCGGCTCCGCTGGTGAATCCGCCACCGTGCCACCACATCAGAATCGGACGGGGCTCGGCGCTCGCGCGTGCCGGGACGGTGACGTTCAGGAACAGGCAGTCCTCGTCTGTCGAAGAGACTGCCTGCGCGGTCTCGCCGGTCTGCGGACACGGTGAGCCCGCTCGCGTGGCGTCGAGGACCTCGTCGGTGTCGGGCACCGGCTCGGGAAGGGTCCATCTGCGGTCGCCGGTGGGGGGTTGTGCATACCGCACGCCGAGATACCGGTGCGTGTTCCCGACTGCGACTCCCTGCAAGGTTCCGGTCGTGCTGTCCACCACCAGGTTCGACTCGGTGTCCGGTTCGGTCCCCGTCGAGGTGCACGCGGACACCATCAGAGTCGTGGCTGCAACGGCGGCAGTGAGTGCGCGCCTCACGGGAGCGCCCGCGTGGCGGCGTCGAGGGTGTTCACGAGTTCGTCCGCGAGAACACCGGGGTCTGCTCCTGCTGCGGTGAGCCCGACCGCGGTGTCGAGAACGGCGCGGATGGTCAACGCCATGAGTGTCACATCGAAATCACGCATCTCGCCGGACACCTGACCTCGTCGGAGAAGATCGGCGACGGACATCATCTCGGTCGCGTGCTCGGGTCGCTCGTCCCGTCGCAGGCTGTCCTCGGTGCGGCTGGTGTAGATCGCCGTGAGAGCTCGAAGATGAATCGGGTGGCGGGCGTAGAAGGCGATGCTGCTCCGGACGAACGACGCCAGCCCGCGTCGCGGGGACGGGGCGGACTCGGTGTCGGGCTGCACTTCACGGCGGCCCAGATCGTAGATCTCGTCGACTGCGGCCTCGAACAGCTCTCGTCGCCCGCCCGGGAAGTGGTAGTTCACCACCCCACGGCTGACACCGGCGTGCTCGGCGATGCGTGAGAGTGATGCTCCTTCGACGCCCAGGTCGGCGAGTGAACGAATGGCAGCCTCGACGAGCTGCGCGCGTCGTGCCGAGCGGACGAACGTCTGAGTCATGATTCGAAATCTAGTAGGTGTGACCAGAATCTGACAGTACTGTCAGGAAAATTTGGACGGAAATGATTGCCGCAGCACATCTGTTCGACCATCGTGCGAACTCCTCCGCACCTACTCATCAGTGGTCGATCAACGTGGACATTGGGTTTTCCTAACAAAAACTATTGATAGGAGAACGTATCGTTGTTAGCGTGGTGTGACACGCACTGGTTTCGCGGCCGTGAAACCGGTACCGATCCACGGAGAGGCACGACGTGACCAGCACCCGACCGACCCCTCGTGAGTTGACCGTCCCGGCAGCCCTGATGACGTTGTTGCACACCGCGGACGGGCGCCCGTATCAACGTTTCGGCCCCGCCAAGTGCACCGCGTTCGCCGAACTCGCCGAACTGTCCGTCAGCAAGGTCCTCGACATCGACGGTGACCTGATTCTCGGCGCGCGGGTCGCGGTGAATGATCGCGGGTGGGTCTCCGCACTCGCCGACTCCCTGGGCCGAGCAACGGAGGCCCGGCCTGTCCAGATTCGGCACTGGCTGCGTCGGCGCTCCCGCGCCTACGCGGAGCATCGCGATCGTGCGATCGCGGACGGGGTGCTCGAACGCGGGCGGTCCCGAGTTCTCGGTGTGCCGTACCGCACCACGAGGGTGACCCCCGAGGTGCGCTACCGCGTGATCGCCGATCTCGTGAACCCGGTGTGCGACGACCCGAGAATCGACGCCCTCGCGGCGATCGTCGTGGGTGCCGACATCGTCTCCGTGCTCGACCTGACAGCGGAGGAGCGCGAGCAGGTCGCCGTCAAGGCGTCCGCTGCCGACCGCCTCGGCGCGGTGGGATTGTCGGCGCCGATGGCGGCAGCCCTGGCGACCGTCGGCTACCTGTCGCTCACCGGGAGCTGAGCGACCGTGTCCGGTCGTCGCCGAATCGACGGGGAGCTCTGCCGGGGACCGTCGACGGTTACCTCGTTGCGATGCAGACCCGAGCGGCGATCGAGCAGTACAAAGGGATCATCCAGTTCGCTCTGGGGGTGTCGGAGGAGAAGGCATTCGACCTGCTGAAGTGGCGGTCGCAGGACAGCAACGTACCTGTGCGGGCGCTGTGTGAGCAGTTGCTCCGCGACAGTGCGGGCGTCGTGTGGACCGACGAGGCGGAGCGGGACAGGTTCGGGAGATTGCTCATGACCGTGCACACCCGCGTCGGTAACTGACGGACGTTTCCGCGGCAGGTGGTCACGCCGTCGTCCGGTGCGGGTAGTCCGCGTCGCGGTTCTGGAAGGCGAGAATCGCCGGGTTGCCTATCGTCCCGTCGCGGATCTCGATCGACCGGGCAATGGTGGGGGAGGAGTTCCACGAGGACGGGCCGTCCATGACGGTGCGCAGGTAAGGCAGCAGGGCTTCGCTGATCTCCCACGTGGCGGAGTCCCACAGGTACGACGGGCTGTGGTCGACGGCGTAGTACCGGACGTTGTCGCCGACGAGGAACATCGGAGCGTCGAACGACGTGGGCCGAGCCCACTCGAATCCCATTCCCTCGTCGCAGGAGACGTCGATGACGAGTGTCCCAGGCGCCAGGGCCCGAAGGTCGTCCGTGGACAGGAACGTGAGCGGTGACGCGGTGTCCTGGAGAACGCAGTTGACGATGATGTCGTGGTCGGCGAGGAACCCGGGCAGGGGCACTCGGCCGGTGTCGGTGAGGGCGCGGTTCTCGTGCGGGTCGTGCTCGTCGACGTCGAAGTTGACGATACGCGCGGAGTGGATGGGCGAGCTGACGGCCGAGGCGCCACGCTGGGTCAGGACATCGACGTCGTGAATGCCATGGGCGTTGAGCGCCGTCACTGCGCCGCGTGCGGTGCTGCCGAATCCGATGACGGCGGCGCGGAGTCGTCGACCGTAGTCACCCGTCGATCCGGCCAGTTGGAGAGCGTGCAGCACGGAGCAGTAGCCGGCGAGTTCGTTGTTCTTGTGGAACACGTGCAGCTTGAACGACCCGCTGCTGGACCAGTGGTTCATGGCCTCGAACGCGATGAGGGTGAGTCGGCGGTCGATGGCTGTCTGGGTGACTTTCTCGTCCTGAACGCAATGCGGCCATCCCCACAGTGTCTGCCCGACGCGCATTCCCGCGAGGTCGGAGACCTGCGGCTTGGGAAGAAGGAGCACGTCGCATTCGGCCACGAGGTCGTCTCTCGATCGAAGTCCTGCGACCAGACCGGACAGATCGTCGTCCGAGACGCCGTACGGGGCCCCGTATCCCTTCTCGAGAAATATGCGCTCTCGCAGGTCCGTGTCGATGCGCTCGAGGTGCCGGGGGTGGATCGGGAGGCGACGTTCGCTGGGTTTGCTGGAGAGTGACGTGACGCCGAGGGTGAGCTGCTGCACGGGTGCCCTTCCGGTTGCAGTATTCGGTTGTCGGAGAACGAGACCGGATGTCAGTGGAAAACAGGCTCCGGGTGTGGAGGTGCCATCGAGGACCACGTCGCGCGGACGGTGGTCCCCGTTCCCGAGTGATCCACTGTCGACGAGGTGCTCAGTGCCATGATGAGTGGCAGACCATTACCGCGAAGAGCGTTGTGCACAGGTAGTTTCCACCGTCCGAGATCAGCGACGGTGACGTCCAGCGTGCCGAGGCCGACCGAGTAGGTGGCGCTGATCTGCATCGTGCCGACACCGTCGATGTCGAGGTAGGCGTGGTCGACGACGTTGGCCATCGCTTCGTACACCGCCAGCACCACATCCGCTCTGCGGGCGTCGTCGAACGGCAGGATGCGGAGCCAGGCGGCAAACGCTCTGCGTACGGCGCCGATGCACAGGGCGTCAGCGGGGACATCGGACATGACGAGGCCCGGGTTCCGGACGCTCGGACCGAGAGAGCTGTCTGCGACACCGTCATGGGTCGCGTCCAGCACGCCCGCCGTGCGACCGTTCAGGACGTCACCGCGGCCAGTGCCGCGTCGAGGTCGGAGTGGAGCGAGAGCATCTCGTCCATTCCGACGAGCGTGAGTGGACGGGTGGTCGCGGGCCCGTTCGACACGACAGCGAGCGCGACGAGTGCGCCGAGCGCGCCGAGTCGGCGGTGCGTGTCGATGAGGGCCGTCATGCCGGTGGAAGAGAGAAAATCGACGTCGGTCAGGTCGACGATCACCGCGGAGGGCACGTCGTCCGACAGTGCTCGGTCGAGACCTGCCGTCAGCATGGGCGTGGACTCGAGGTCTAGATCGCCGCGGACCGACACGATGAGTACAGACCCGTTGCGGGCAACGGTGACCTGGACGGATCGTCGGTCGACGTCCTGCTCGCGTGCGCGATCAAGGGTCACAGCGGTACCGCCACGACCGAGGTGACCGTGCGTTCCGCAAGCACCGACACACGCACGTTCTCTCGTTGCGATTGCTCGACCAGAGCGGCGAAGGCCGCGTCCGCGGTGATACCCCGAACTGCCATGACGATGCCCTTCGCCTGTTCGATGCAGGCGCGGGTCTCCATCGCTCTGCGGAGGTTGCCTGACTCTTCCCGAGCGTCCGCGGTGTGCCGCGATTCCCACACCGCGACCTCCACGGCGGTCACGAGCACCGTGACCAGCACCTCGTCGATGTCGCTGAAGCCGTGATCGCCGAAGCTGTAGATGTTCAGCGATCCCGCATGTTCGGAATCGACGTCCAGGGGTGCGGACAGGAAGCTGCGCACACCGGCCTCGGAGGCTGCCGCGGCGAAGAGCGGCCATCGCGCCGCAGCATCCTCGACGTGCACGCACACGATGCGCCCGGTCCGGGCGGCTTCGAGGCAGGGCCCCTCGTTCACGCGGTACTGATCGGCATCGATGTCGCTGACTCGGGAATCCGACCGCGCCGCGGTCTCAGGGTTCGCCGCGTCGTGATGCAGGAGGGTCACCCCGGCCATGTCCGCTCCGGGGATCGCGGCGACCGCCTGTTCGCACAAGCCCTGGAGGAGAGTCTCGAACCGACTGTGCGACAGCAGGAGTCCACGAAAGGCGTCCAATGCGTCGAAGGTGTCCGCGGCGAAGTACCGCATCGTGATCGCCGTGCGAACCCCGCCGGCCGTGCGGGACGACAACGCTCCTGCGATCTCGTCGTCGAAGGCGTTCGCGGCGGCCAGTGCGGCCGCCGTGCTGTGATCGTCCGGGGGCAGGCCGGACGTGACCGAATCCGTCATGCGGAGTCCTCTGTGGTGCAGTCATGACACCTGTCGACGTGCGCGGAGGACGCTGCGCGGTGATGACTTCACCGGATGCGCCCAACCGTACGCCGCGTGTCGACCCCACACACGGTATGTCGCAATGCGCGACCCCCGTACGAACGGTCGATGCTCGTCGGACGCGCACTTACTAGTGACGTGTGGGTGCGCGGGAGGTGACACGGGGCAGGAATGCGCGGTCACGACCACGGGACAGTGCGGCCGGGTTGTGAGACCGCCAGACAATGGTTCGGCCGCGCTCTCGGTGGAAGGTCCGAATCTAAAATTCATGCATGGAGCACCCAGAAGTTCGCCGAAACGGCCTGTCATGACTGCCACAGTGGAGCAGAAAGGCTATGTCTCCGTCGAGATCGACGGTGCGGTCGCATGGGCCGTGATCAGCAATCCGACCCGTCGCAACGCATTGAGCGCAGCGATGATGCGCGATCTGCACGCGCGACTGCAAGAGCTGGACAAACGCCCCGACGTCCGCGCCATCGTGCTGCGCGGGGAAGGTTCGGAGGCATTCGTCTCCGGAGCCGACATCTCGGAGTTCGAATCGCAGCACGGTTCCACCGATGCCAAGCAGGCCGCCGACGACGCCATTGCCGCGTTGTTCTTCGGACTCGCCGCCATGCACACGCCGACCATCGCGATGGTGCACGGCTTCTGCATGGGCGCCGGCGTCGCCGTCGCGCTCACCGCGGACATCCGCATCGCCGATGAGGCGTGCGCGTTCGCGATTCCCGCCGCACGTCTGGGAATCGCATACCCGGTTCCGCCGACGCGCGTGCTGCAACGCATGGTCGGCTCCGGTCACGCCGCCGAGATGCTGTACACCGGCGGTCGCGTCACGGCAGAGACCGCTCTCTCCATCGGTCTCGTGAATCGGGTGGTCCCGAAAGACCAGTTGCACGAGGCCGTGCGCACACTCGCGACGACCATCGCGGCCAATTCGCCCATGTCGGTGCGGGCTGCGAAGGTGGCCCTCGCGAGCGACCTCTACCCGGAGATGCTCTCCGAAGCCGAGGCTTTCGTGGCCATGTGCGCCGGCTCGGACGATGCCGTGGAAGGTGGGCGCGCCTTCATGGAGAAGCGGCGACCCACGTTCACAGGCGTCGTGTCCTGACACAGTCCTGCAACCACGTTCGGGTTGCGAGAATCATGTGGGCCGGTCGCACCGACTGAACGCATCGGGTCGAGGCGGTGCTCGAGGTGCGTTCGGTGTTCGCGTTCGCGCTGGCTGCCGGGGAGTCGACCACCGGTTCACTGGAGTTGTACCGCCAACGCCGACCGACGAGGAAGCAGGGCTCGAACACGCCGCTGTGGAGGAGTTTTCGCGCACGGAGGCGCACACGGCCATCGGGATGCTCGCTGCCCAGTTCGCTCGCACGGCGAGCGTCGACGTGCCATGGTGGTGAGCATCAGTCGTCGGGGTAGTCGAAGGGTCGTGCCGTTGCCTCCTCTGCCCCAGTTCCAGAGTGCGATCCGCGGTCCGTGGTTGACGTCGGTGTTCGGTGCCGTCCTTCTCGTGTCGCTGCCGGTGATCACCGTGACCGGTCTGCTGTCCTACATCGCGTACGGGCCGCAGTTCGGGCAGGCCCGCCCGGGGGACGTGGGGTGGTTGAGGTTGCCCCAGTTCCACTGGCCGACCGATCCGTCCTGGATCTATCGGCTGAACCAGGGCCTGCACGTCACGGTCGGCCTCGTCGTGATTCCGCTGGTTCTCGCGAAGCTGTGGTCGGTGATGCCGAAGCTGGTGCAATGGCCGCCGGTCCGATCCCCGGCGCAGGCGCTCGAGCGGCTCAGTCTGCTGATGCTCGTCGGTGGTGTGCTGTTCGAGATCGTCACCGGTGTGCTGAACATCCAGTACGACTACGTCTTCGGTTTCGACTTCTACACGGCCCACTACTTCGGGGCGTGGGTGTTCATCGCCGGGTTCCTCGCGCACGTGGCCATCAAGGTTCCGGTCATGTGGAGGACGCTGCGGACGACGTCGCTGTCCGACGTGCTCCGGGACCGCAACGATGCGCCCGGCGCGGAACCGGAGCAAGGGGAGAAAGCGACGCAGGGCATCTCCCGGCGCGGCGCCCTCGCACTCGTGGCGAGTGGAAGTGGTCTCCTGGCAGTCCTCTCCATCGGGCAGACCATCGACGGGCCCCTGCGGTCGACCGCACTGCTGCTGCCCCGGGGCCGTTCCTACGGCGACGGGCCCAACGACTTCCAGGTGAATCGCACCGCCGTCGCAGCGGGGATCGATCCGGTGTCCACCGGGGAGTCGTGGCGAGTGGAGCTGTCGGGGACGACGCGCGTGGTTCTCGACCGAGCGGCACTGGAGGCGATGAAGCAGCACATTGCGGTCCTACCGATTGCGTGCGTCGAGGGGTGGTCGACGACGCAGGAGTGGACCGGGGTACGGCTGCGAGACCTCGCCGGCCTCACCGGCGTGTCCGACGGAGCCGCCACAGTCAGCTCACTGGAACGAGGTGGCGCGTTCGCTCAGGCGACGTTGGCGCAGAACCAGGTGTGGCATCCGGACTCGCTTCTCGCGTTGACCGTCAACGGTGAGGCGCTGTCGCTCGACCACGGCTATCCGGCGCGTGTGATCGTTCCCGGCCTCCCCGGTGTCCACAACACCAAGTGGGTGTCGCGTATCGACTTCGCCGGCGAGGCCGGTCGATGAGGCGGCTGTACGGGGCGGGTGCTGCTCACGCGGCCGTGCTGGTCGCATCCTTCGTCCTCGCGGGTGCCGCTGTTCTGACTCTCGGGGCGGACGCACTGTGGAACCCGGACAGGTGGTGGCAGTCGATCGCGGTGTGGTTCGTCGGTTCGGCGGTCCTGCACGATCTGGTCCTGTATCCGCTGTACTCGCTGGCGGATCGAACGACGCGCCCGACACGACACTGGACAGTCCGGCAGGTCTCGATGCGTCCGCACATACGGGTGCCGGCTCTCGGCGCCGCGCTGACGCTGCTGGTGTTCTTCCCGGGCATCCTGAACACCGACGACACGGCCATCGTCGCGGCGACGGGCATGAACCGTGACCCCTACCTGGAGCGGTGGCTGTGGGTCGTGGCAGCGATGGTCGCGACGAGCATCGGGATGTTCCTGGTGCGGGTCCTGCTGTCCGGAGGCATTCCCCGCGCAGGTCGGACCGAGTCCGGACAGCGTTGAGGCGCAATCCTCCGGTCCCACGGGAGCGAATGCCTGGAGTACGGACACCGGCCGACGGGTCGAGGGGGCGGGTGCGACGATCCAGGAAGGTCACGTGTGACAGCGAGTTCGACGGGTGAAGCACCCGACAGTTTCGATGCTCTGTTCACCACCGCGATACCCAGCACGACGTGGTGGGTACGTCACCGTCACGGTCCCCGCCACCCGTTGCCGGTCGGACGATGGCTCGGCGGCGAGCACGCAGACGCCGATGACCGTGCAGTGGACGAGACGTTGCTCGCCCTCTGCCGGGGCCGCACGATCGATCTCGCGTGCGGGCCGGGCCGCCTGGTCGAGGAACTGCGCCGACGGGGAGTGTCGGCCATGGGCGTGGACACGTCCCCGGCAGCTGTCGCGCTGGTCCGTGAACGCGGCGCCAAGGCCGAGCTGGCCGACATCTTCGACATCGTTCCACACGAAGGGCATTGGGACACCGTGCTTCTCGTCGACGGGAACATCGGCATCGGCGGGGATCCCGGCCGTGTCATCGGTCGCGCGCACGACATCGCCTGTGAGAGCGGAACGGTGCACGTCGAAGTGGCGGCGCCCGGAACGGGATTCGTCGCAGAACGCCTGCGTATCGAGAGTGACGAGACTGCGGGGCCGTGGTACGACTGGGCGCGAATCGATGCGGACACGCTGGCACCACTCGCCGCGGCACGAGGGCTGGTACCGGTCGGTGTGACCGCGATCGCCGGTCGGCACTTCGCTCACTTCGTCAAACCCCCGTACAGTTCGGCCCCCGAGACTTCCGAGTGAGCGGCCCGACTGCGGTCGATCGGCGGCGCGGGTGGGTTCCTCGAGTTCCGGAACTGATCGGCGCACTCCTCGCGGCCGCACTGGTCGTCGCGGCAGTGGTCGTGGCGCGGCGGGAGAACGCCGTCGTCACTCCGCTGATCGACGGCATGGGCTTCGACTTCGACGATTTCGCGTCGCTCGCGCCGCTGTTCGGGCGGGTGGGCGCTCATGTGGGCCCGGGTACCCCGGTCGCGGTGATCGTCGGCGTCCTGGTGGTGATTTTCGGCCCGTCCGTGGCGGCACGCATGTCGTGGCGGCTCCTGCTCCTCGTGACCTGGGCGACGACCCTTGTCTGGACCGTCGGACTGGCTGCGGTCGACGGCTGGCAGAGAGGGTTCGTCGACAAGTTGACGTCCCGCGACGAGTATCTGTCCGAAGTCGGCGGGATCGACGACATCGGGGCCACGCTGCGTGGGTTTTCCGACCGGATCGTCGACGGCCAGGCGGACTCGTGGGCCACGCACGTCTCCGGCCATCCCCCCGGCGCCATCCTGACGTTCGTGTGGTTGGACCGCATCGGACTCGGTGGAGGCGCGGCGGCCGCATGGTTGTGTGTGATCGTCGGGTCGTCTGCCGCCGTGGCCACGGTTGTCGCTGTGGCGGCGCTCGTCGACCGCGACACGGCTCGACGGTTGATCCCGTTCGCCGTGATCGCTCCCAGCGCGATCTGGATCGGTGTCTCCGCGGACGGATTCTTCACCGGTGTGTCTGCCTGGGGCATCGCCCTCCTGGCCGTCGCTGCAGCCGGGCGACGAGCGCGACACGACGTCGCGGCCTTCGCGGCGGGTCTCCTGCTGGGGTTCTCGGTCTATCTCAACTACGGACTCGCTCTGATGGGCCTGGTTGCTCTGGCGGTCCTCATCGCCTCCCACCGCGTGCGGCCATTGCTACCGGCGATCGGTGGCGCCCTCGTCGTTGCCGGACTCTTCACCGCGTCGGGCTTCTGGTGGTTCGACGGGTACGTCGCGGTCCAGGAACGATATTGGCAGGGCATCGCGTCAGCGCGCCCGTTCCAGTACTGGAGTTGGGGCAACATCGCGGCTCTGGTGTGTGCGGTGGGACTCGCGGTGCCCGCTGCCCTGTCCCGCGTGGTGTCACTGCCGCGTGTGCGACGTGCCGAGCCTGTGACTCTGCTCGTGGTGGCCGCTCTGCTGGCGGTGGCGTTCGCGGACCTGAGCAGGCTGAGCAAGGCGGAGACGGAGCGCATCTGGCTGCCGTTCCAAGTGTGGATGACGGTTGCCACTGTCGCGATCGGGGATCGCTCGGTGCGCTTCTGGCTGGCAGCGCAAGTCGTGCTGGTACTCGCGATCAACCATCTGACGTACACGAACTGGTGAGCGACCCGCCCCCTCGGTCGACACGATAAGGAGAAACGATGCACGTGTTACTCACCGGCGCGGCCGGTTTCATCGGCGAACACATTCACGAAGCACTACTGGGGGCCGACCACGACGTGACGGCTGCCGACGCGTTCCTGCCTTCCGCGCACGGCCCGACGCCGCGGCACGCGCCGAACGTGACGGCTGTCGACGTTCGCGACCCCGGCGCTCTGGACGACGTCATGGTGGGGGTGGACGTGGTGTGCCACCAGGCTGCTGTCGTCGGAGCCGGCGTCAGCACCGCGGATGCACCCGCCTACGCCAGCCACAACGATCTGGGTACTGCCGAAGTACTTGCCGCGATGGCCCGAGCCGAGTGTCGGAAGCTGGTTCTCGCGTCGTCGATGGTCGTCTACGGCGAAGGTCGCTACCGCTGCCCCGTGCACGGTGTCATCCGTCCGCGCCCTCGAAACCCGTCGGATCTGCGGAACGGTGTCTTCGATGCGAAGTGCCCGGAGGGTGACGAGCCGGTGACGTGGGAGACGGTGGACGAGGACGCTCCGCTCGAGCCTCGGAGTCTCTATGCGGCAAGCAAACTCGCGCAGGAGAACTATGCACTCGCGTGGTCGCTGGCGACGGGCGGATCGGTCACGGCGCTGCGGTACCACAACGTCTACGGCGATCGAATGCCCCGTGACACACCGTATTCGGGTGTCGCGGCGATGTTCCGCTCATCGCTGGAGTCTGGTGAGCCGCCGACGGTGTACGAGGACGGCGGGCAGATGCGAGACTTCGTCGACGTCCGGGACGTCGCCGCCGCGAACCTTGCCGCCGTCGAGCACGACGGAGCGGGGTTCGTGGCCTGCAACGTCTGTTCGGGACACCCGATCTCGATCGGTGACGTGGCCCGCATTCTGTGTCGTGCACACGGCGGCGGCATCGAACCGGCGGTGACGGGTCAGTTCCGTCCCGGCGACGTGCGGCACATCGTTGCCGGTGCCGATCGGGCCGACGAGATTCTCGGATTCCGAGCTGCCGTCGGTCCGGACGAGGGGCTCACGCGGTTTGCGTCGGCACCGCTACGGGCGGCATCCGACGGCTCGGCCCCGGTGGTGTGACGATGATCGATCCTTCCGATGTCACCGTCGTACTCCCGTGCCGCAACGAGGCGCAGTCACTTCCCGATGTTCTCGACGCCGTGCCCGACGGCTATCACCGCCTGGTCGTCGACAACGGCTCCACCGACGGCACCGCGGACGTGGCCCGTGCGCACGGGGCGGAGGTGGTCATCGAGGCGATACCCGGATACGGCTCAGCCGTGCACGCCGGAATCATAGCTGCTCGAACGACCGTCGTGGCTGTCATGGACGGGGACGGGTCGATGGACCCTCGCGAACTGCCCGGGCTCGTCGCAGCGCTGGACTCCGCCCAACTTGTCGTCGGTCGGCGCCGCCCGGTGCACCGCAGTGGCTCGCCGTGGCACGCCCGCCTCGGCAACACGGCCATCGCCTGGCGTCTACGCAGACGACTGAAGATCGACGTCCACGACATCGGCGCTCTTCGGGTGGCCCGCCGCGACGATCTGCTCTCGCTCGACGTCCCGGACCGACGCTCCGGCTACCCGCTGCAGCTGTTGGTTCTCGCCGCTCGGGCAGGGTGGACAGTGGTCGAGCACGACATCTCGTACCGCCCGCGGACCGGGGGAGTGTCGAAGGTGTCGGGGTCGGTTCGCGGCACGGTGGTGGCCGTCTGGGATTTTGCGAAGGTGATTCCATGATCGATGCGACGCTGCTCGTCATCGCGAAAGCGCCGGTACCCGGCTTTGCCAAGACTCGACTGATGGCCGCCATGACCGCCGAGGACGCCGCGTCGGTGGCGGCCGCGGCGCTGCTCGACACACTCGCCGCGGCGAGGCAGGCTCCTTTCGCCCGGCGGGTGGTCGCGATGACCGGCGACCTGGCCGAGGCGATGCGCAGCGACGACATTCAGAGGTCACTGGCTGACTTCGACGTCATCGATCAGCGCGGCGACGGCTTCTCGGAACGGTTGATCCACGCGCATCGCGACGCCGCCGGATGCGCTCCCGTCGTGCAGATCGGCATGGACACGCCGCAGGTCGACCCCGCGATGCTGGCCGACATCGGTCGAGCCTTGGAGCCGTCGTCGGCGATCCTGGGCCGTGCCGAGGACGGAGGATGGTGGGTGCTCGGACTGCACGACGCATCCGATGCCCGGGCCCTGCGGGCAGTGGAGATGTCCACCGACCGCACCGGGGACGACACCCGGGACGCCCTGCAGCGCTGCGGCCTCGTCGTCGGTGCAGCACCGACTCTGCGTGACGCCGACGAACTGGTCGATCTGGCCCCCATCTCCCGAGTGTGTCGCCCGGACAGTGAATTCGCCCGATGCGTGGATGCGCTGCCCGTTCCGAGGCCGACGGGGGAGACACTCTGACCGCGACCTCCGGCACCCGGAGTGTGCTGTTCCGCTTCTATCTGGTCGGCGGTGCGAGCGCCGCCGCGTACGTTCTGTTGTTTCTGGTGTTCCGAGTCGTCATGTCGTCCCAGGCCGCGAACGTGCTCGCGCTCCTGGTCTCTGCGCTCGCCAACACCGCGATCAACCGCCGGTTCACCTTCGGAATCCGTGGAACCGACGCGATCGTTCGCCAGTACGCGCAGGGGGTCGTCGTCTTCGCCCTCGGGCTGGCGGTCACCAGCGGCTCGTTGGTACTCCTCCACAGGTGGGTACCCGATGCACCGCGAGCAATCGAGGTGTCCGTCCTGGTGGCCGCGAACCTCGTGGCCACGGTCGTGCGCTTCGTCGGGTTGCGCCGGGTGTTCACCGAATACCGATCGTGAACGTCGCGCAGGCACGTGTCACGACACGTCGACACTGTCGGCCGGGATGATCTGCAGGCTCGAGTCCGCGCCGGGATCACTGCCTGTCACCAACACGTATCCCGTTCGTGAATCCACGGCAACGGAATTGGCCTGCCGAACCGTCGGCAAGTCGGCCACGATCCGCGGCGACGCCGGGTCGGCGACATCGACGACACGAAGGATGTTGCTCTCGGTCAGCGTGATCAGAAGGAGCTTCCGATCGGCGTCGTAGGCGAGCCCGTAAGGATTGCCGGGTGCGTCGATGCGAGCGACCTCGCTGATGTCGGGAGTGATGCGTTCGAGGTATACCGCGCCACCGTCGGTGTCGGCGAAGGCAGCGAGGTCGGGGCCGAGCGATGTCGCATGCGTCAGTTTGGTCCCCAACGGTCCCTGCGCGACGAGCTTCTGGTCCGGCCCGCTGTAGATCCAGATCCCGTTGCCCTGCACATCTGCGACAGCTGCGTAATTGCCGACGGCTGCAACGCCGCCCGGTTGCACGGGACCGGCGGGGAGAGATGCGGTCACGACACCGTTGCGTACGAAGACGACTCCGCCGCCCATCTCGTTGGTCACGACGGTCGTGCCGCCGGCGGTTACCACGGCATCGTGCGGTTGCCGTCCGACGCCCCGGGTGGTGGAGAGCGTCGCTCCGTTCGCCGGATCGACCAGGAGCAGTTCGTCACTGGACTTGAGGGGCGCGAGTACCGGTCCGTCCGGGCCGGCGAGGGAGAGGTGCCGCGGGGCGCCGACCGTCGGCACGAACGATCGCTCGACTCCGGTCGCCGCGTCGAGCAGCCTCAGGCCATCGGGTTCACGCACTGCGGCGACGGCGATGCCGGACGACGTGACGACGATTCCCTCGGGTGCGCCCGGAAGCGGGACGACGGTGCCGATCGGATCCTGCGCTGCGGGCGCCCTAGCCGGTTCGGCGGCGGGTGTCTGCGTCGGCCCGGGTGCAGTGTCGTCGGTGGAACAGCCGGCGACGAGAGCCAGTACCGACAGGGCGACGACGATGCGTTTCACGGTGAACCACCGAGCTTCTCTAGTGCGTCCAGGCACTTTCGTCGTAGTCGTACCCAGCACGTTCACGCGGGAAACCCGAGTCGAGCTCCCACGAGCACAGCCGAGCTGGAGTCTGTCGAAATCGGTGCACGGAGCCGGGCTGATAGCGTCGATCGTCTCCACGCTTCATCGCACGAGGGGAACGACGAGACGATGACGGGCACACTCACCTGGCACGACGACATCAGTCCGCAGGCGCGCGTTCTGTCGGCGGCGATGAAGGCGGTCCTCAAGCCGACTCTGAGTATGTGGCCGCTCACCGACGGCGGCATCAAGGCCATCGGGCACCTCGATCGCGTCGTCGACCGACTGCCGAAGCCGCCTCGCGTCACGATCGACCAGGTGGTTCTCGGTGGTGTGCCCTGCGAGAGGACGACACATCCTCGGACGGCCACCGGCTCTCTGGCCGGTGCGACGGTTCTCTACTTTCACGGCGGCGGCTTCGTCTTCTGCGGACTGGCGACCCACCGCGGTGCGTGTGCCATGATCGCCGCCCGTGCGGGCGTTCCGGTGTACTCCGTGGAGTACCGGCAGATTCCGTACGGCGGCATCGGCACGTCGATCTTCGATGCCATGGCCGCCTACCGCGCCGCGTCGGCGACGGTGGCCGACCCGTCGAAGATCATCGTTGCGGGAGACTCGGCCGGCGGTTACCTCGCGATGAAAGTCGCCGAACTGGCTGTGCTGGAAGGGTTGACACCACCCGCGGCCGTTCTGGGATTCTCGCCGTTGCTCAATCTGGACCTGAGGAGCCATTCCCGTGCGTTCATGAAGCGGGACGCGTATCTGCCGATGAAACAGGTTCTCGCGCTGGAGGATCGTTGGATGAACGGGCCGGACGCCATCCCGGGCGCAGCGTCTCCGATCGATGCCGATCCATCGGTGTTTCCGCCGGTCTTCCTGTCCTCGGCGCAGTACGAGTTGATGCGCCCGGACGTGGAGGCGATGACGCGCAAGCTCGAGGACGCCGGCCGGATTGTCGAGACCCATGTGTGGCGCGGTCAGGTGCACGCATTTCCCGTGTTGGCAGGCGTACTTCCGGAAGGCCGCGAGACGCTGCGGTGCGCGGTGGACTTCGCTGCGCGCCACCTCTGAGCCGTTCAGACGACTCCACCCGAGCTGGTCGTCGCTCCCGCGTGGTGCACGCGCACGGCTAGGTTGTCGAATGTCCCGACCCATCGCACGGATACTGTCCACACTCCACATCGGTGGTGCCCGTCTCGGACCGATACTTGTCCCGTGACCGACATCGATGTCTCCGCACTGCTTCGCTACAGCAGGACCGGCCGGGGAGCGCCCATGCTCCTGATTCACGGGATCGGGCATCGACATCAGATGTGGGACCCCGTGATTCCGGCACTGGCAGATCACTTCGATACCGTCGCGATCGATCTCCCGGGCTTCGGAGAGAGCGATCCCCTCGGCGACGGTGACGCACCCACGCCGGCGCGACTGGCGGACCGGGTGGAGCTGGTGATGGACGAACTGGGCTGGGACAGTGCGCACCTCGTGGGCAATTCGCTCGGCGGGTGGCTCTCGTTGGAGCTCGCGCGCCGTGGCCGGGCGACGTCCGTGTGTGCACTCATGCCCGCCGGGCTGTGGCGCTCGACGGGCGGCACAGCCCGTGTGCGTCGGCAGGTGCTCTTCTCCGTGTGGGTGCACGGGTCTCGCGTTCGGGGTGCGGGGTTCCTCCTGCGCCGGCCACTGCTGCGGACCGTCGCCTTGTTCGGGCTGGTCGGCCGTCCGTGGCGCATCCCGTCGGTGGTGGCAGCCGACGATGCACGCAACCTCGCCACGTGCGACTCGACCGCACGATGTCGGCACTCGAGGGCACCCGCTTCGGCGGCGGAGACGAGATCGATGTCCCGATCACCGTGGTCTACGGGGGCAGAGACCCGCTCATCCGTGCAGCGGAGACGGACCTCGACGGGCTGCCGTCCCTCGCCGCCGTCATCGTCCACGAGCATCTGGGGCACGTTCCCACGTGGGACGATCCTGATCTCGTGGCAGCTGTGATCAGGGGCTCGACCACGGCGTCGTGAGCACACGTGGGAACGCCACGCTTTCGGTAGACGCTCACGCCCGCGACGCCAGGTAGTCGTCCACCGTCGTCGGGGCGCGGGGGTCGTCCCCCGCCGCGGCGACGCGTCCTGCAGAGAACGCGTGGTGCATCTCGACCTGCAATCTCGCTGCATCGTCGGAGAATCCGACCTGGAGTAGCTGGGTGATCGTCTCCTCGTCGGGGAGCTGCTGGTAGGGGGGATTGCCGATGCCCTGTGCTCGGCCGACCGCGGCGGCGACGTCCATCAGGGTGAGATCGACTGCGGTCCTGATCTCGCGGATGGTGGTGCCCTGGTGCTCGGGTTCCTCGACTGCGTCGGCCGCGGCTGCGCCGACGTCTCCGGCCGCCACCATCGGCAGGGGCACGTCGGGGGCGATGGAGTCCTGGAGTGCCCCGATGTGGCGGAGGTGGGGCAGGACGGGGTCGAGATTGTCGAAGAAGTAGCCGGGTCGGAGAAGGACGAGATCGGTCTCGAGGGCGGTGAGTCGCTGCTCCTGAGCGTGCAGTGCGGTGAGGAATCCGGTCCCGTGCTCGAGTTCGGCGCCGAGAGAACTGAGTGCGACGACGCGTGGCACCCGTGCTCGTCGGAGTGCGTCGGTGATGGAGGACCCGATGTCGTCCATGTGTGCTCGGACGTCGGGTGCTGTGGGGTCGAACGGGACGAGGACGTAGGCCGCGTCCACGCCGGTGAACGCGGTGGTGAGGAAGTCGGTGTCGGTCAGGTCGCCCGTGTGCGTGGTGGCAGCCGGGTGTGGGTGGGGCCGTGCGGTGCGCGCGACACGGCGTACTTTCCATCCGCGGCCGAGGAGCGTGTCGGTGAGGCGTCGTCCGGTTCGGCCGGTGGCGCCGAGAACAGTGATGGTTCGTTGTGTGGTCACGATATTCACGGTGCCGGGTTCGTGGTGGACAATGAATACCGTGGAGTCCACCGTTGATGATCGATCGTCCAGGATGTGGCGCGGTGACGATGCGCTCGGCGACGCCCTGCACTCGCTGCGGATGCGTGGGGTGTTCTACGTTCGATCGGAACTGACGGCTCCCTGGGGTCTCGACATCCCCGCGATGGAGGACTGCCTGTGGTTTCACGCACCGGTGGTGGGATCGTGCCTGCTCGACCTGCCGGGGACGGACCCTCGGCTGGTGGGCGAGGGTGAGTGCGTGCTGGTCCCGCACGGTCGAGGCCACCGAGTGGTGGACGATCCGTCATCCCTGTCGGTGTCGATGTACGACCCGGAGCCCGAGTGGATCTCGGACCGCTTCATCGTTCTCGAGCACGGCGGCGGGGGCGAGCGGGCCGTGTTGATCTGTGGCGCCGTGAAGTTCGATCATCCGACTGCCCGCTCACTCCTCGACGTGCTGCCCGATGTGCTGGTGGGTGATCGCGGGTCTGCGGTCTCGGCCGCGGTACTGGAACTGCTCGCGAACGAGGCCGCTGCCCGCCGGCCGGGTGGGGAGGCCGTGGTGACGCGGCTTGCCGACATCCTGATCATCGATCTCGTCCGAGCGTGGCTCCGAGAGGAGGGCGCTGAGATCGGCGGCTGGCTGGGGGCGTTGCGCGACAGACAGATCGGTGCCGCGGTCATCGCGATGCATCGGTATCCGGAGCGGCCGTGGACGGTGGCGGATCTGGCTCGGACGGCGGCGATGTCTCGATCCGCCTTCGCCGCGCGCTTCACCGCGCTGGTGGGTGAGGCCCCGCTGGTCCACCTGACCCGTCGGCGCATGCAGCTCGCGGCGGCGGAGCTCATGAGATCGAACGCCACCATCTCCTCGGTCGCGGCCTCGTTCGGAAACGGGTCCGACGCGGCGTTCTCGCGAGCGTTCACCCGCATCATGGGTCGGTCCCCGTCGTCGATGCGGCACTCAGGGTCGGCGTCGTAGGGGCATCCTGTTGTCCGACAACCCCTCACATCGGACGAAGACGCGGAGCGGCACGAACGGAGGCTATGCCTCAGCCTTCCGCGCTGCCACACGGTGGGCGGCATCCTGCACGAACCAGTAGGCCACCAGGCCGACGTACACGCCGACGAGCCCGCCGGTCACCCGTACGCCGCGCCGACGAGACAGAGACTCCCACGACACAGACATCGCACACCCTCTCACCGAACACGTCACCGATCCGGTGATTGTCCTCCGAACATGCCGATCAGCACAACGGCTGCGGGTGAGGGCGGAACGACCGGTCTGAGTCTCGCTGTCCTGGAGTGCCACCCTCGACCTTTGACGGGCGCCGTGGAGGCTACGCGAGAGTCAGCGCGTCGCGCACGGTCGCAGGCGACCTGCCGAGCAACTGTCCCAGCAGGGGATCGATGCCGGCGAACCAACCGCCGGCTGCAGCGTCGAACATCCCGAGTGTGAAGCGAGCCGCGAATTCCGGCTGTCCCGAAGCGACCCGGGCTGCGATCCAGTCCTCAGGGTCCATCAGGACTCGCCGTACCGTCCGCCCGGCCACGTCGGAAGCGATCGCCGCCACCTCCTCGAAGGTGGGTGCGGACTCGGCGGTCACCGTGACCGGTCCGTCGTACGCGCCGTTCGATGCGATGATCGCCGCCGCAGCCTCCGCCGAATCCGCTCGGGACGTCCACGACACCGGACCGTCGGCCGGAACGGTGATGACGCCGGACTCGCGCCAGGGGCCAGTCGACCAGGCCAGGCTGTGGGCGTAGAAGCCGTTGCGCAGCGAGGTCCACGGCAGGCCGGAACCCGCCAGCAGCCGCTCCGTCGCCGCGTGGTCTCGACCCGGACCGAATGGCGTGTCGTCCGCGGCCCCCTGATGACTCGTGTACAGGATTCGCCCCACGCCCGCGGTGACGGCCGCGTCGATCGCGTTGCGGTGCAGGGAGACTGCGTCGGCCCTCGGATCACTGGACGAGACGAGCAGCAGCTGATCGGCATTCGCGAACGCGTCCGGCAGCGACGCCGGGTCTGCGTAGTCGCCGTGGCGCACCTCGATGCCGAGATCGGCGAAGCGTCGGGCCCTGGACGCGTCTCTGACCGCCACCGCGATCTCCGAAGCGGGGCGATGTCTGAGCAGGTGGTCGACAGTGGCGCCGTTCAGCGCGCCGGTGGCGCCGGTGATGACGATCATGAGTGCCTCAGTTTCGTTGGTATCGCACCGGTGTTATCGATGGAAACACAACGGTATCACGAGACTGTTATCGTTGGAACGTGATCAAGCCGACCAGCACTCGAGACGACGTCCGGGCGCGGATCATCGAGGTCGCGGCCGCCCTGCTGCGCGATCACGGCGTGGCCGCAGTGACCACTCGTGGGGTTGCCGAGGGTGCCGACGTACAGCCCCCGACCATCTATCGACTGTTCGGTGACAAGGACGGTCTCCTGGAATCCGTCGCAGAACATGTTCTGGCCGAGCATGTCTCGATGAAGAGACGCATCACCGAGACGGCCGCGTCGCAGGGCGTGGATCCCCTCGTGGACCTGCACGACGGGTGGCTGACGCAGGTCGAGTTCGGCATCGCCAACCCGGAACTGTTCCGGATGATGAACGGCCCGCAGCACCTGACACGATCTCGCGCGGCGCAGGCCGGCATGGACGTCCTCCGGGCTCGGATACACAGGGTCGCCGAGACGGGCCGACTGCGGGTGAGCGAACAACGGGCGCTCGGACTCGTCCAGGCAGCGGGTGTGGGCACGATCTCGGTGCTTCTCGCGACTCCGGCCGAGGACCGCGACGACGAGTTGGCCGACGCGATGTTCGATGCCGTCATGCGGCAGACCCTCACCGACCCGCCCGACCGCCAGCAGGACGACCACGCCGCCGCCGCGGTCGCTTTTCGTGCGATCACGCCGGCGTTGGACACGTTGAGCGCCGCCGAGCGCGCGGTCATGGTCGAGTGGCTCGATCGGGTGATCGCCGGACTCTGACACTCGACTCGCCGTTCTCGTCGAGGTCGTTCACAGCGGACTGCACGGACCGCGTGGTTTGTGACAAAGTACGAACAACGACGAGTTCGAGGGGTATCCGTGACACCACTGTTGAACGCTCCTGCACATCGACATCGAGTACCGGTCGAACATCGTGTGCTGGGTCTCGACCGTCGAACGTGGCCACCGGCGCTCGTCGTGCTCGCTGTGTTCCTGGTCTTCACCGTGGTGGTTCCGCGCATCGACGCTGCCCTCGACTGGGACGACCCCGTTCTGGCAGGGCAGCAGCTTGCACTCACCGACACCCTCGTCTTCACCCCCGTCGCCGGTTACGACGTCGAGTCCGGCTTCCGTGTCGGAGACGGAGGCACGTTCGGCGATGCCACCCTCGCCGGGGCCGGCATCACCTTCCAGGTGTCGACAGACTCGTACGACGGCACTCCCGATCAGCTGCTCGACCAGGTGTAGAAGGTCACGTCCCGGACGGACGACCCCACCTTCCGGGTCGACTGGAACAGGGCCACTCTCACCACGGCGGCCGGCGAGACCGGAGTCGCGCAGCCCTACAACAGCGTGCGAAGCGACGGGGTGATCGCGGCCTTCGTTCTCGGCGGCACAGGGGTCGACATCACTGCCTACGGGCCACCCACCCAGATGACCGCAGCCCTCGACGACGTCCGAGCGATGATCGCGAGCATCCGTACCGTGGATGGGGACGACGCATGAGCACTGTCGACCCCCGCACGTCTCCCGAGACGGTCGGCACGGAAGCTGGTCAGCGCCGAGCGGAAGCAGTCGAGATCTCCGGGTGGGGTGCGATATTCCACTTCGTGCAGCCTCACAACCTCTCCTTCTGGGTCTACCTGGCGCTGACCGCCATAGGTGCGTTCCAGGCGTGGGCGTTCTTCGCACCCGACGCCGGGTTCTACGCCGAAGGGTTCGCGGTCGCAGCGGTGCTGTGCGGGTTGTGCGGACTCGCGTGGCTCGCCTGGTTCCATCACATCGACCGGTGGGAGCGGCAACCAGGCGGGCTCGTGGTCGCTGCCCTCGTGTGGGGCGCTGTCCCGGCAACGTTTGCCTTCGCGATGACCGTCAATACGGCGATGCTCGGCATCTACCCCAAGCTGTTCGGTCAGGAATGGAGCGCGAACTGGGCGGCAGGTGCGACGGCACCGTTCACCGAGGAGGCGGCCAAACTCTGTGGTTTCCTGCTCCTGATGAGCCTTGCCCCGCGTCTCATCCGCACCGCGAACGACGGCCTCATCGTCGGAGCGTTCATCGGGCTCGGATTTGCCGTGTTCGAGGACTTCCTCTACGCGGCGAGTTCCACTGCTCGGGCATTCGGCACCGATTCCGTGGGCAACGCGGTGCACATGTCCGTCGTACGCATCGCCGTCAGTTTCGCCTCCCACCCTCTGTTCAGTGCCCTCGTCTGCACCGGAGCCGTCTATCTGATCGGGACGGCAGCGCAACCCCGGCGGGTCGGGCGTGGTGCGGCCTTCGTCGTCGCCGGCATGTTCCTCCACTTCACATGGGACGACGCCGGCGGTCTCGGTGGCGGCGGTCTGGGAAACTTCGTGGTCCTCCTGGCGTCGGTCGTCATCGGGTTCACGGTGCTGACCATCGCGTTCCGACGGGCCGCACCGCGTGAGTATCAGTTCGTGCGAGACATCCTCGCCCCGGAAGTCGATGCTGGTGCGGTGACCGAGGCGGAGGTCGACGGTGTGCTGGACACGAAGGCACGCAAGGCATTCGTGAAGTCCGCACCCACTCGGAATGCCCGACGAGCCCGCACACATCTGCGTCGTGCCGTTCTGGACCTGGCGCACGATGTCGCCCGCGAGAAGGGCGAGGACACCGAGTCCGTACGCCACTCTCGCAGCGAGATCGAGCGGTTACGGGCAGCGGCCGGCTGATCGGCTCGGGCCGGGTGAGATCGGTCGAGTCACCGCAGCGAGCTGGTGAAGCGTCCGTCGAGGCCTGCACGTTTCATGGCGCGTCTGTGCAGAGCATGCGGTGTGGAGGTCTATGTCACCGCCGCGAATCACGCTCGCCGGGGGCCGGGTATCAGCAGGGGAACGCGGTCCACCAGGTCGAGTGCGACATCGGGAGAGGCGCCGTCGAACACGGCGGTGTGGATCCCGCGCATGGCGCCGGTCACGAGTTGCGCTGCCGCGGCCACGTCGGTGTGGCGTTCGATCTGACCGGCATCGGCCGCTCTGTGCAGCAGTTGTTCGATCGCGACGACGAAGTCGGTGTGCCACCCCTCGGCGGTTCCTTCGCTGCGGGGAACACCGATGTTGCGGAACAGCACGTGGGTCGCCGGAGTGTCGTAGATGGTGGCCGCGGCGATGTGCAGGAACGATCGCAGCTGTCCCAGAGGATCGTCCGGCCACGTCGCCTGCTCGGAACGCGTTGCCATGCGGTCGATCAGCGTGGTGGCGGCATCGTTGACGGCTGCGTGGAACAGGTCGCGTTTGGTGGGGAAGTGGTGGAATGCGGTCCGGGCCGCGAGTCCGCAGTGCTGCGCCACGGCCTCCACGGTGATGTCGCCGTAGTCGGAGTGTTCGAGCAGCGTCTGGGTGGCGTGGACGAGCCGAGTCGGCGCCGGCCCCGGGTCGTCCGCCGTGTCGGACGCGGCCCACCGATAGAGAGTGGTCGGGTGGACACCCAGATCAGATGCGACGGCGGTGGGACTCTCTGTTCCCTCGAAGGCACGCTCCACAGCGGCGCGACGGTCGGCCGCAGTGAACTTCGAGGCCCTGGCCATGATCGTGACACTACAGTCCGTGTCGGCCGAGCGGGGACGGCAACTCGGGAGATCAGCGCAGCAGCCGCGCCACCGCCGGAAGCAGTACCCGAGGTGGCGTCAGCGCTGCCGTGGCGGCCGCGATGGCGTTCCTCCGTCCTGAGATGACTTGTGGACGTGAGATTCTGGCGTCGAGGGCGCGCATCGCGGTGGCGACGACCTCGGCGGGTGACTGGTACGAGCCGGTCGTCGCGGCGGACTCGCCGATGACATCGAAGAACTCGGTGCGCGTCGGACCCGGGGCGAGTGCGAACACTCGGACACCGTGGCGCCTGGACTCGTACCACAGCGACTGCGTGAAGCTCAGGACGAAGGCCTTGGCTGCGGCGTAGACGGCGAGGGTGGGAACGGGTTGGAACGCCGTCGTGCTGGCGACGTTGACGACGGATCCGGTGCCGCGGGAGATCATGTCGGGGAGGAAGGCAGAGCAGATGTCCACCACGGCAGCGACATCGACTGCCAGGAGCCGCGCGAGGTCGTCGGCATCGTTGTCGACGAACGGGCCCTGTACTGCGAAGCCGGCATTGTTGACGACGAGGTCCAGTCTCTCGGGAACCAGGGTCCGCAGTCGACGTCCGGCTGCGGGTTCCGACAGATCATGGGAGACCGTACGGCAGTGGATGCCGTGTGCACGTTCGAGTTCGGCCGCGAGAGCGGTCGACCGGTCCTCCCGTCGTGCCACCAACACCAGGTCGGAGCCGCGCGCGGCCAGGGCTCGGGCGAACTCGGCCCCGATGCCGGAACTCGCTCCGGTCACCATGGACCGCGCCGGTCGGAATGGATCCTGCGAGCGACTCATCCTCGGGAGTCCTTCGACCGATGCCCACGCTCGGAGGCGGACCGTCGGGCGAAATCCTCGTATGAGGTGGGTTCGCGTCCGAGCAGTGCGGGAAGCACGGTCAGATCACCGGCGGGAAGTCCGTGCCGGTCGTAGTGCGACATCATCGTGCGGTACGCCTCGCGCGCATCGTGCGGCCAGTCGTTCATGCCGCGGGGATTGGCGGCCGCGCCGACTCCCCGCACGAGGTGGCTCGCGGAGTGCATTCCGGTCGCCCGGACGGCCTCGACGAGGATCGGTCCCAGCGCGGGCAGGGCGGCTGTCCTGTGTCTGAGCGATGACGGCGGGATGCGAAGAGCAGTCACGCGATGGCCCAACACCGTCGACCAGATCGCCGCCATCTGGTGGCGAGTCAGTTCGACGGTGGACAGGTCGTAGGTACGCCCGGTGTGTGAGGCCGGATCGAGTGCGATGGTGGCGGCCACCTCGGCGGCATCGGCGACGTCGACCACTCCCATGACGCTGTCCGGTGAGACCGGGTACGGCATGACGCCCGCGTGCAGAAGGTCCCATACCTCGAGGTAGTTCTGCATGTAGTGCGACGGTCTCAGGACGGTGGTGGGGATCGCGCTGTCGAACAGCATCCCCTCCGCGATGTCCTTCTGCCGATGATGTGGCAGCTGGTGCAGTTCGGGATGGATCACCGAGTGGAACACGATGTGCTGCAGACCATGTGATGGTCCTGAAGCGATGAGGTGATCGATGATGGGTCGCTCGTCGATGATCTGGGTCGGAGCCGCGTGGTACAGGACGGTCGTGCCGGCGAGGGCCGTGTCGAGTGTCTGCGGGGCTTTCAGATCGCCCACGACGGCCTCGGTGGCCCCGTCCCGCCGAGTCGTACGGGCCTGGTCGTCATTCTTCACCACCGCTCGTATCGGAACACCCCGTGATGCCAGCTGTCGGACGAGCAGCCGTCCGACACCGCCTGCGGCACTGGTCACCGTGATCATGGAACCCCCTCCGGTCTTCGCACCCGGCCCGCCCACGTGCGTACTGCGAATATTGCATATGCAATGCATATTCTGCAAGAAGTGTGGGCTGATCACGCGTCGCGAGCAACTCCGCTGCTGCTCTCGCTCGGACGTCGGGGCGGTCCCACCGACTCTGTCTGCACCGCGACGGCGCCTCCGCCGACGGTCAGAGATCGCCGGTCGGCGCGGCGGCGCTGACGGACTCGACGAACTCGGTGGCGATGTCGCGCACCTTGCGATTGAGATGTTGGGAGCGGGTCGACAGCACAGTGAAGGCCGCATCCTCGTCGATGCCACGCAGTGCCATCAGAATGCCCTTGGCCTGTTCGATGGGAGCCCTGTGCACCAGCGCGTCCCGTAGTCCGGCGATGGTTCCGTGTAGTTCGCGGCGACGTCGAGCCCTCTCGAGAGCATCCGCTGTCACTCCCGCGAGCAGCTCGACGAGGCGGTGATCGAGATCGTCGAAACCCTGTGGTGCACGGGCGAACAGGGTCAGCGATCCGACCGGCCGATCGTCGCAGACGATCGGCGCACACAGCATGGTGTTGATGCCGACGCGGCGAGCAGCGGGTCCGAGATGCGGCCATCGATCGTCGTCGACCGTGCAATCGACGACGATGGTGGCGGCCGTGCGAGCCGCGTGCAGACAGGGACCGTCGTCGGCGGAGTACTGCTGGTCGTTGATCGGCGCGATCTCCGTGCTCGAGGCTGCGGCGGTGAAGGTGACATCGCCGATCGACAGCGTGATGCCGCAGTGGTCGGCGGCATCGACGAGGGTGCAGGCGACGTCGGTCAGTCGATCGAGCAGCTCGGCGACGTGGTCGTCGTCGGCGAGTGCGGCAAATGCCCGGACGGCCAGAGCGAGCCGCAGCTCGGGCGGTGTGGGGTCCGACGTGGTCACGGCGCTCTTTCCATCACTGTCTCAGGTCGCGCCGACCGGTGACGGGCCTCGCGAACACGGGAAGTCGGTGCCGACCGCCGTCGGTTCGACAGTCGAGCACCGAACTCCGGGTGCAGCGGGGCACCTGCGGAGAATTGTGCCCGGTGGGGGACCACCCTGAAACACCGCTCGAAGATCACCATGGAGTCGAGAGAAAATATCCCCTCACGGAAGGTTGAGTGGCACCGGACAGGGTATGGACACGCACAGACAGCGGCGTCCAGAGTGTGGCGGCTTCCTACTACCTACAGATACAACGTCAGATCGGCCCGTGCGGGGTCACCCTGCGTGGTCGTTCGTACGCGTGTCCGAGGAGCTCCGCGTGGTTCGCAAGGTTGACGTGACGCTGATCGACGACCTGGACGGGATGTCCGCGGACGACACCGTCGTGTTCGGTTACCGGGGAACATGGTTCGAGATCGACCTGTCGTCCGAGAACGCAGCGCAGATCCACGGCCTGCTCACGGAGTGGAGCACCCGAGGACGTCGGTCGGAGGACATCTCGACGGTGCGGCGTCGGACGGCAGCGGACCGCGCGGAGACCGCGGCGATCCGCACGTGGGCGCGTGGACATGGTTTCGCCATCGCCGACCGCGGGCGCATCGCCGATTCTGTCGTGGCGGCGTATCGGACGCGAGCACGTCCGCCGTCTCGTGAGGATGCGACCTGCCCCCGTCGTCGCGGACGGGAAAGCTGAACGAGGCGTGCGCGAGTCGATCTGCGAACGCCTGGTGGAGGGATGGACCATGAACGACCCCGGTGACGCGACCGCGTCCGACGGGCCTCGACTCGGCCCGGGGGAGCGGTTGTCGGATTTCGTCGACGTGTGCGTCGGGGTCGCCGGCGCGGACGGTGGCGCGGTGGTCGTGTCGTCCCCGCGTCACCCCGATACGCGACGCGTGCTGCACACCACCGACTCGTCGGCGGAGAGGATCGCCGACCTGCTGTACCTGCACGGCGCGGATGTCGATCTCGTGTCGAGTGACCGTGCGGTGGGCCGGACGATCATCGTGGACGACCGCCACGACGGGGCGCGGTGGCCGTTGCTGATCGACGACCTGGTGGCATTGGATGTCGGGTGGGTGAGGGTGCTCCCACTGGGCGCGGTGGACGCCCCCCTCGGGTGCGTGCAACTGCACCGGCGCTCGGTGTGGAGCGGGCCGTTGCCGGCAGGAACGGACGTCTTGATCGGACACCTGGTGCGGGTCATCGGGCCCGTGGTCGCAGGCGACGCCGCGCTGGCGACCGTGGACGGGGACGAGGCAACCGATCTCACGAGCGTGGCCATCGGCATCCTGGTCGCGCGGCATGCCGTGGCGGTCGATGTCGCGTCGGCGATGTTGCGGGCCGGAGCGGTCACTCGGGAGCATTCGTCGGTGGAGGAGGCGCAGCGCATCATCGCCACCCTCCACGGCCGCGAGGGGCCGTGACACGCGCAGCGCGGCGGCGGCATCATCCTTCCCGAGGGGTCACCCGGCAGTCTCCGCGGCGACGAGTCCGAGCACCAGAGCGGCCGCCAGACCGCCTGCGTACGCGCGGTTCCACAGGCCGCCCGTGTCGGAACCGGCTGCCAGCAGGCCCGGAATCGGCTCGCCGTTCGGTGTCAGAACACGGGCGTCGCCGTCGACTCTGACGCCGTGAAACGGGAAAGTGACGGCCGGGACGGCTTCGATGACGTAGTAAGGCGGTTCGTTCAGCGGGCTCGCATCCAGCGCTCGGCCCGGCACAGGGCCCTCCGCCGACGTGGTGGACTCGTTGAAGTCGGCGATCGCGGCCGCGATGGCGGCTCCGTCGTATCCCCAGTCCTCCGGTAGGTATTCGAGCTCCTCGAGCGTGTCCGCTCGTCCGACCCGACCCCCGCGCTTGCTCGCCAGTGCGAACTTGTCGACGGCCACGGCGCCCTCGACGTACGACGCCAGGACCCAGTCCCGGTGCACGCGAGCGTCCGCCACGAGAAGCCCGCGTGCCTCGCGCCGGTCGAGCAGAGCCATCGTCGTCAGGTGATCACCGAGTGTCTCGTCGACGAAGCGCGTCCCGTCGAGATCGAACAGGAGCGCGTGTTCGCTGTAGTACAGCGACATGTCGACGAAATCGGACGGGTCCGTCAGGGTCACCCCGCTGGGAATCAGGTGCCCGTAGAAGCCGGCGTTCATCGCACCGGCGGCAGCGCCGACGCTCTCGGCGAGTGTCAGGCCCACGCCCGTGCTGTGGGGGTTCGAGCGCAGTTGCATGCGCCCTGCATTCGGATGAACGTGCTTCTCGAGCAGCGCTGCGGACCCTTGGAAACCGCCCGTGGCGAGCACGGTGTGCGCCGCCCGCACGTCCTGTGGTTCCGCGGTGCCGGTCCGGATCACCGCGCCGGTGACGACGCCGTTCTCGAACGTCAGGCTCTCGGTGCACGTGTTCAGAAGGACCGATCCGCCGGACTCGAGGACGATCCGCCTGCACAGATCGACGTACTGGTTGGTGTCGAACTTGTGTCCTCGCCCGAAGGACAGGATTCGCTGCGCATCGCCCACCTCCACACCGGTGTCACGTAACCACTGCACGCCGTCCTGGAACCGGTCCACCAGCAGTCGCCTCAGGGCAGGGTTGCCGTGCGGGTTCTGTGCGTCCATGACGGTGTGATCCGGTGCCGTCCAGACGTATCCGGCATAGCGCGCGGATCCGCCGACATCCGCACCGACCTCCACCACGACGACGGATCTGCCTGCGGACGCGGCGCGGGCTCCGGCGGTCAGACCGGCCATCCCGCCGCCGATGACCAGTACGTCGCACTCGATGTCGTTCATTGCTGTCGGCCTCTCGATCAGAAGTGGTGTCTGCGGGTCACCGTGAGAACGCGCGCAGCCCGGCTGCGGCGAATTCGGCTGTGGCGTGGGCGGCTGCTGCGGCGGTGCCGTCCGTGTCGTCGGAGGTGGCGGCGCGGTGTGCGATGCCTTCGGCGATGACGGCGATCTTGAAGTCGGCGAGGGCGCGGTAGAAGTTCCAGTGGGCGAGGTCGCGTCCGGATACGGCGGCGTAGTGCTGGGCGAGGTCGTCGGCGTCGGGGTAGCGGGGGGAGGTCCAGGCGGCGTCGACGCCGAGGACGGTGTCGAACATGGGTTGCCGGTAGGCGCACATGAGGGCGATGTCGGTGAGGGGGTCGCCGAGGGTGGACATCTCCCAGTCGACGAGTGCGGCAACGGTTCCGGGTTCACCGTGGGTGAGGATGGTGTTGTCGACGCGGTAGTCGCCGTGCACGATGGCGGCGGCGCAGTGGGTGGGGACGGCGTCGGTGAGGGCCCGGTGGAGTCGGTCGATGTCGTTCAGGTCGCGGGTCTTGACGCGGTGCCATTGCCGTCCCCAGGTGGCGACCTGTCGGGCGGTGAATCCGTCGGGTCTGCCGAAGTCGGCGAGTCCGACCTCGTGGTGGTCGACGGCGTGCAGCGCGGCGAGGACACGGACGAGTTCGCTGGTGTTGGCGGCGATGTCGTCGTCGGTGAGGGCGTCGAGGTCGGTGCGGGTGCGCACGACCTGTCCGTGGACGAACTCGACGACGGTCATCGGAGCTCCGAGGGTGGCGCCGTCGGCGTCGAAGGCGACGGCGGTGGCGACGGGGACGTCGGTGCCGGCGAGGGCGCGGGTGACGGTCCACTCGCGGGCCATGTCGTGGGCGGAGGGGGTCAGTCCGCTGACCGGGGGGCGGCGCACGATCCAGGACGTGGTGTCGTCGTGGGCGCGGTAGGTGAGGTTGGACCGTCCTCCGGCGATGCGGTCGACACGCAGTTCTCCGGTGATGTCGATGCTGTTGTCGCGCATGAACTTTTCGAGTGCGGCGATGTTCATGCCGGGTAGGGTGGTGGTCACGGCTGTTCCTTCGCGGCGGCGCGGCGGGCGGCGCCGACGGCGCGTTTGGCGATGGCCCAGCGGTGCACTTCGGAGGGGCCGTCGTAGACGCGGAAGGGGCGGACCTCGCGGGAGAGTCGGGCGAGGGGGAGGTCGTCGGAGACGCCGAGTCCGCCGCACATCTGCACGCCGCGGTCGACGATGCGGAAGATGGCTTCGGCGGCGAAGGTCTTGGCGATGGAGGTCTCGTTGCTCGCGGGGTCGCCGAGGTCGAGTGCGTGGCAGGCGGTGACGAGCAGGGCTCGGGTGGCGGCGATGTCGATCTCGTTGTCGGCGATCATCTTCTGCACCATGCCGAGGTCGCCGAGGCGGCTGCCGAAGCCCTCGCGGTGGGCGACGTGGGCGACGGCGACGTCGTGTCCGCGTCGGGCGGCGCCGAGCCAGCGCATGACGTGGGTCATGCGGGCGGGTCCGAGGCGCACCTGCGCGTAGGTGAATCCTTCGTCGACGGCGCCGAGGACGTTGTCCTCCGGCACGACGACGCGGTCGAAGGTGACCTCGCAGTGCCCGCCGATCATGGCGCGGTCGAGGGTGCTGATGTGGCGGCCGACGGTGACGCCGGCGGTGTCGGCGGGGACGAGGAACATCGTGGCGCCGCCGCGGTCGCCGGGAGTGCCGGAGGTGCGGGCCATGACGATGAAGAACCCGGCACCGTCCGCACCGGTGATGAACCACTTGTGGCCGTCGATGCGCCAACCGCCGTCGGTGCGGGTGGCGGTGGTGGTGAGGGCGGAGGGGTCCGATCCGGCGC
>NZ_JABUEI010000017.1:0-46256 GCF_019836145.1 Rhodococcus sp. BP-241
ACCCCGGACCCCGTCCCCCCAGGACTTCGTCGACATGCAGGCCACGCCCGAGTTCCAGGAACTCAAGAAGCGCCTGCGCGGCTTCGTCTTCCCGATGGCCGCCTTCTTCCTCATCTGGTACACGACGTACGTGCTCCTCGGGGCGTACGCACACGACTTCATGGCCACCCGCGTCTTCGGCAACATCAACGTCGGACTGCTGCTCGGACTCGGACAGTTCGTGACGACGTTCGCCATCACCGGCATCTACGTGAAGTTCGCGAACCGTGAGCTCGACCCCCGTGCCGCGAAGATCCGCGACGAACTCGAAGGACCCCTCCAGTGACCACCTACTCTGCCGCGCAGCAGTTCCTGGCCCAGCAGACGATCGAGGCCGAGACCGTCGGCAGCCCGCTCGTCAACATCTCGATCTTCGCGGTCTTCGTCATCGTGACCATGGCCGTGGTGATCAAGGCCAGCAAGAAGAACGCCACCTCCGCGGAGTTCTTCACCGCGGGCGGCGGCTTCTCCGGACCGCAGAACGGTGTCGCCATCGCCGGTGACTACCTCTCCGCGGCGAGCTTCCTCGGCATCGCGGGCGCCATCGCCGTCTACGGTTACGACGGCTTCCTGTACTCCATCGGCTTCCTCGTCGCGTGGCTCGTCGCCCTGCTTCTCGTCGCCGAGATGTTGCGCAACACCGGCAAGTTCACGATGGCCGACGTGCTGAGCTTCCGCCTCAAGCAGGGCCCGGTGCGTACCGCGGCCGCCCTGTCGACACTCACGGTGTCGTTCTTCTACCTGCTCGCGCAGATGGCCGGAGCCGGCGGCCTCGTCGCACTGCTCCTCGACATCTCGGATCGCACGGGACAGTCCATCGTCATCGCCGTCGTCGGCGTCCTCATGATCGTCTACGTCCTCGTCGGCGGTATGAAGGGCACCACCTGGGTGCAGATCATCAAGGCCGCGCTGCTCATCGCCGGTGCCGGTCTCATGACGGTGATGGTGCTGGCCAAGTTCGGCTTCAACCTGTCCGAGATCCTCGGCAGCGCGCAGACCATGGTCGGCGACTCGGTCTCCGAGACCGTCGCCGCGCGTGACGTTCTCGCCCCCGGCGCCCAGTACGGCGGCTCGGCCACGTCGCAGCTGAACTTCGTCTCGCTCGGTATCGCCCTGGTGCTCGGCACCGCCGGCCTGCCGCACGTGCTCATGCGCTTCTACACGGTGCCCACCGCCAAGGAAGCCCGTCGCAGCGTCGTCTGGGCGATCGCGCTGATCGGTGCGTTCTACCTCTTCACGCTGGTGCTCGGCTACGGCGCCGCCGCCATCGTCGGACCGGACCGCATCCTCGCCGCGGCCGGCGGACAGAACGCTGCCGCACCGCTTCTCGCGTTCGAACTCGGCGGGGTGATCCTGCTGGGCGTCATCTCGGCGGTCGCCTTCGCGACGATCCTCGCGGTCGTCGCCGGCCTCACCATCACGGCGTCCGCGTCCTTCGCTCACGACATCTACGCCGGTGTCATCAAGAAGGGCAAGGTCGACGACAAGAAGCAGGTCCAGGTCTCCCGCATCACCGCCGTCGTCATCGGCATCCTCGCCATCGGTGGCGGCATCCTGGCCAACGGACAGAACATCGCCTTCCTCGTGGCGCTGGCCTTCGCGGTCGCCGCGGCGGCCAACCTGCCGACCATCCTGTACTCGCTCTTCTGGCGACGCTTCACCACGCGCGGCGCGCTGTGGAGCATGTACGGCGGTCTGATCTCCACCATCGTGCTCATCATCTTCTCCCCGGCCGTGTCCGGCTCGGCGACGGCGATGATCAAGGGCTCGGACTTCGCCTGGTTCCCCCTGTCGAACCCGGGCATCGTCTCGATCCCGCTCGCCTTCATCCTCGGCATCGTGGGAACGCTGACGAGCAAGGACAACGAGAGCACCGACAAGGCAGCGGAGATGGAGGTGCGATCCCTCACCGGCGTCGGCGCCGAGAAGCCGGTCGCTCACTAGGATTCGTCCTGGAAGTTCGGACACGATGCGGGCCACCGCGGGTGTCGTCACGCGCTAGTGTTCACGGCGTGGCGAAACTCGAGGTGGTCCGCATCGTTCCTCTGTCCGCGGAGGATGCCTGGAACGGCGCATCCGATCTGACGCGGTACGAGGAATGGCTCAGCATTCACGACGGGTGGCGCGGCGACCTGCCCGCCGAACTGTCCGAGGGCACGCAGATGGCGTCCGTGGTGTCGGTCAAGGGCATGCGGAACCGGGTGCAGTGGACCGTGAAGAAGTACTCCCCGCCGCGCGAGCTCGAACTGAAGGGCGCGGGCAAGGGCGGGGTCAAGGTCTCGCTGAAGCTCACCGTCGCGGAGAAGAAGGACGGCTCCGAGCTGAAGATGACGATCGATCTCGGCGGCGCGCCCCTGTTCGGTCCCGTGGGATCCGGTGTGGCGCGGGCGCTCAAGGGCGACATCGAGAAGTCGGTCGACACGTTCGTCACCGTCTTCTCCTGAGCGTCAGGACAGTACGACCCCCGTCGCGCACGCAGCGATCACCAGCACCAGGGCGACCGCGTCGGATCCGTGCGGGCGACGTCGGCCCGACGTGATGCTGCCGCTGCCGCCGCGCACCGCGATCGCCTCGCCCATGTCGGCCGATCGCCGGATGGCCACCGACATGATGGCGGCCATGATGTCGATGAGGAATGTGTCCTGCGTCTTGCCGCTGCGCGTGCTCTTGCGGGGTCGGAGCTTGCGTGCGGCCACCAGCGTGTAGACGTCGTCGACCAACATCGGCAGCGACCGCAGCAGCAGAGCCATCGAGACGGCCCACTCGGTCACGGGCGCACCGACTCTGCGCAGGGGCGACAACAGAGTGGCGATGGCCGGTGCGATGTCCGCCATCGACGTCGTCCAGGCCACGGTGAGCGTCGCCCACAGCAGCACGACGCCGAACAGGATGCCGCGGAAGTAGATCCACACGGCGTCGACGCCGACCACCACGTTCACCGCGGCACCGAACGCGACCAGTCCCCAGAGCCACCACGGCGGAACGGGGATCGCGAACACCGGGACCCGCGCGGCGATCGCCGCGAGCAGCAGGACGACGGACACCGCGGCGAGCATCGGCCAGGTCGGGTAGACCACCAGCGACCCGCCCAGCAGCGTGACCGCCACGAGTTTCGTTCCCGCCCAGAGTCGGTGGACCGACGTCTCCCGCGGAAGTTCGCGGAGCAGTGTGCCTCTCACCGGGTCGCTCCTCGTTCGATGGTGTCGTTCGTGGACTCGGGCGCCACGGTGCCGTGGTCGAGCACGACGGTGCGCGAGCGGACGGACGCCAGGGTGTCGACGTCGTGCGAGATGATGACGAGGGTGAGCCCCGTGCGGCGCAGATGGGTGAGCAGGGCGGTGATCTCCCGTCGACCCGGCGGATCGAGTCCGGCGAGCGGTTCGTCGAGCACCAGGACGTCCGGCTTGCCCACCAGAAGTCCGGCCAGCGCGACGCGCCGCATCTGCCCGCCACTCAGTTCGTCGACACGCGCGCCCGCGATGCGGCGATCGAGTCCCACCTGGTCGAGGACACGGCTGACGTCGATGGTGCCCACGTCGGTTCCCCCCGCGGCCTCGATGTCCTCGGACACGGTGCGGCGCTGCAGTTGCAACCGAGCGTGCTGGAACGAGAGCGCGACGGTGCCGACGGACGACGACGTGGCCTTGCCCGAGAGCTCGCACGTGCCCTCGGAGGGCGTCGTCAGGCCGGACATGATCCAGGCCAGCGTGGATTTGCCGGAGCCGTTGCCGCCGATGACGAGCAACCCCTCGCCGCGATGCACCGTGAGGTCGATTCCCTCGAGCGCGCGGGTGGCCCACGGACCGCGTCGGTCGTACACGTGACCGACGCCGCGCAGCACCAGTAACGGTGGTCCGGGCGGCGGCAGCGGATCCGTCCGCAGCGGAGTCGACGACATCCAGTTCGGGTCGTGCATCACCCGGCGGCCGCGGTGCAGCCGTACGACGTCGTCGGCCAGCGCTGCCTCGGTCGCGCGATGGGTGATGAGGACGACGGCCATGCCGTGGCGACGGGGGAGCCGGGCGAGCAGTTCGACGAGATCGCGCTGACCCTCCGGGTCGATCATCGCGGTGGCCTCGTCGGCGACCAGCAGCCGTGGTTCGCGAGCCAACGCCGCGGCGACGGCGAGGCGCTGCAGTTCGCCGCCGGACAGGCTGCCGGTGTCGCGCAGCCCGTACCCGGCCAGGCCCACTTCGGCGAGCAGGGCCTCGACACGGTCCGGTGTCGGCCGCGCCGCCGCCGGCAGGCCCCACACGACGTCGTCGGCCACGCGGGTACCGAGGATCTGAGACTCGGGATGCTGCAGAATCATCGCGGTTCCGCCGATCAGGCCGAGCCCGGTGGAACCCGTCCGGTCGATCCGGCCGCCCGTCGGCTCGGTGCCCACCAGGATGCGAGCGAGGGTCGACTTGCCGGATCCGTTGGCGCCGACGACGGCCACGAAACGGCCGGGCACGATCTCGAGATCGAGTGGGCCCAGCGCGTCGTCGTGACCGCCCCGGTAGCGGTAGGTCACGCCCGTCAACCGCACGGGCACGGGGTGCGGTGCGGCCGCGTCGTCGGGGGTGACCACGGCGTCGGGCAACTCGCCCCGCGACTCCAGCTCGCCGAGGCGGGACAGGGTGGCGCGCAGCACCCACCACGCGACGACGCCGCTGACGGCCGTCGACACAAGCGCCGAGACGAAGACGAGCACCCACCAGTACCCCAGGGCGAAGGAGGCGTAGTCGGCCACGGCGGTGGCGACGTCCTCGGCGGGTGCGATCCTGCCGACGATGTCCGCACTGCCGCGGATCGAGTTGTCGAGGACGGTGAGGAACAGCTCGCGTAGTCCGCTGAGGATCAGCAGCATCAGCACGGAGAGGGCGCCCACCACGGCGCCGGTGAGCAGCGAGAGGGTGAGCACCGACGTGAACCCACGTCCGCGTCGGACGCTCACTCCGACGATCCCGGCCAGCACTCCGGAGATCGTCATGGTCAGCGCGGTGCCGAACCCGCCCGCGACGAACGACACGAGCATGCCGGCGGTACCGGCGACGGCCAGTGCGCGCAGGCGGTGGCGGTGGGCGATGACGGCCAACGGGACGATGGCGACGATCTGCAGCGCACCCGCCACGGGAATGAGGGCGCCGATCACCGAGAACGCGACGGCGAGGGCGGTCATCACCGATCCGGTCGCGAGTTCGTCCGGGTGTAGCGTCTTCGTACCGCGACCTGTGGCCGTCCTGGATCTCACCCCTCGAGTGTGCCACCGGCGTGTCCGGTTCCCGTTCCGACGGAGACCCGCGGAACGAGAAAGTGAGCCATGACGTCCGACTCCGACGCCGCCGTGCAGATCACGCGCCCGAGACGCGTGCACCGGGCCTGGATCGTCGCCGCCGTGGCGTTCCTCGCACTCCTCGGGGCCGCGGGGTTCCGCGCCGCTCCGTCGGTGCTGATGGTGCCGATCACCGACGAGTTCGGCTGGTCGCGCGGCGTGTTGTCCGCGGCGGTGGGTGTCAACCTGCTGCTCTTCGGGCTGACCGCACCGTTCGCGGCGGCACTGATGGACCGCTTCGGCATCCGGACGGTGACGTCCGTCGCCCTCACCGTCGTGGCCCTGGGCAGCGCCCTCACCGTGTTCGTCACCGCGCCGTGGCAGATCCTGCTGACGTGGGGACTGCTCATCGGCCTGGGTACCGGATCGATGGCACTCGTCTTCGCCGCCATGGTCACCGACCGATGGTTCGTGCGGCGGCGCGGGCTCGTGTCCGGCATCCTCACGGCCGGGTCCGCGACCGGTCAGCTCATCTTCCTGCCCGTGGTCGCCGCGCTCGCCGACAGCTCTGGATGGCGGACGGCGTCACTGGTCGTGGCGGGCGGTGCGCTGGCCGTGGTGCCGTTCGTCCTGCTGTTCCTGCGGAACTCCCCGGAGGAGGTGGGGGAGCTGCCGTACGGGGCGACCGAGCAACCCGCCCCGGTGCTCGTCACGGGGAATCCCGCGATGCGGGCGATCCGAGCACTGCGGGACGCGTCGTCCGTGCGGACGTTCTGGGCATTGATGGTGGGCTTCGCGATCTGCGGCGCCACGACTAACGGGCTGGTGGGGGTGCACTTCATCCCGTCCGCGCACGACCACGGCATGCCGCAGACCACGGCCGCGGGACTGCTGGCCGTGGTGGGGATCTTCGACATCGTGGGCACCATCGCGTCGGGCTGGCTCACCGACCGGGTGGATCCGAGACTGCTGCTGGGCGCGTACTACGCCTTCCGAGGCGTCGCCCTGCTGTTCCTGCCGGCGCTGCTGTCCGACGCCCTGCACCCGTCGATCGTGGTGTTCATCGTCGTGTACGGCCTCGACTGGGTCGCCACGGTGCCGCCCACCATCGCTCTGTGCCGCGAGGTGTTCGGCACGCAGGGGCCGCTGGTCTTCGGCTGGGTGTTCGCCTCGCACCAGGTGGGCGCGGGCATCGCGTCCGTGGTGGCGGGGGTCGTGCGCGATGCCACCGGTGAGTACACCGCCGCCTGGTTCGGCGCAGCTGGTCTCTGCGTCGTGGCGGCGGTGCTCAGCGTCGGGATCGCTCGGCGATCAGCCCCGGTAACCGGCTGATTCGCTGCGCGCGGTGGTGGGGCGACGACGTCGACCCGAACCCCCGTTGGAGTTGCCGGCATGACCGCCGCGGGTGGAGCGTCCGCGTCCGGGCTGCTGCTGCTTCGGAGCCGGTGCGGCCTCCTTGGGAGCGGGCTTGACGTAGGCCGCGACGTCGCCGACCAGCTCCTGGACGGCCGGTGAGTCGACGGTCACGCGCTGCGGCGCCGCGTCGATCTTGGCCTTGCGCATCAGGACCGACAGGTCTCGACGCTGCTCCGGCAGGACGACGGTGACGACGTCGCCGGCGCTGCCCGCACGGGCCGTACGGCCACTGCGGTGCAGGTAGGCCTTGTGCTCGGCGGGCGGATCGACGTGGACGACCAGCTCGACGTTGTCGACGTGCACACCGCGCGCCGCGACGTCCGTGGCCACGAGCACGCGCGCATCGCCGTTGGAGAACGCAGCGAGGTTGCGGTCACGCGCAGCCTGCGACAGGTTGCCGTGCAGGTCGACGGACGGGATGCCGGCCTCGGTGAGTTGACGCGCCAGCTTGCGAGCCTGGTGCTTGGTGCGCATGAAGAGGATGCGGCGACCCTCACCGGAGGCGAGGCGCTGGACCAGCGCCTTCTTGCCGTCGACGCCGCCCACCTCGAAGATGTGGTGGGTCATCGCGGCGACGGGGGAGTTCTCCTCGTCGACGGAGTGCTGCACCGGGTCGGTGAGGAACTGCTTGACCAGCTTGTCGACGCCGTTGTCCAGCGTCGCCGAGAACAGCATGCGCTGTCCGTGCGAGGGTGTGGCCTTCATGATGCGCGTGACGCCGGGCAGGAAGCCCAGGTCCGCCATGTGGTCGGCCTCGTCGAGCACGGTGATCTCGATGTCGTCCAGCGTCACCAGACGCTGCTTCATCAGATCCTCGAGGCGACCGGGGCAGGCGACGACGATGTCGACGCCGCGGCTGAGCGCGGTGACCTGGCGTGCCTGCGAGACGCCACCGAAGATCGTGGTGACGCGCAAGTTCGACGCCATGGTGAGCGGCTCGAGGGCGGCAGCGATCTGGGTGGCCAGCTCACGGGTGGGGGCGAGGATCAGACCACGCGGGCGGTTGGGCTTGCGGACGCCCGAGAACGTCTCGCCGAGCCGGGACACCATGGGGATGGAGAACGCGAGAGTCTTTCCGCTGCCGGTCTTTCCGCGTCCGAGGACGTCGCGACCCTTCAGCGTGTCGGGCAGGGTGTCCGCCTGGATGGGGAACGGTGACGCGATGCCGGCAGCTGTGAGAGCGCGGACGAGACGGTCACTGACGCCGAGGTCGGCGAAGGAGGGAGAAGTCATGAAGAGTTCGAGTGCCTTTCGGGCATCTGAGCACTCCTGTGGCGGAGCGCAGAATGGCGAGACTGCCGGTGGGCAGTTCCGATCGCCGTAAGAAAAATTCGTGCTGATTCCACGACGTACGCCGCGCACAGTGGCGCAGCAGCGTGCCCCAGTGTAGCCGGTCGGTCGCTGTGACCGCCGTCTCGCAGCGCGTGGGGCCGGCGCCGTGCACGCTCTGCCGGGTGGAGTTGTTGTGGCGGAACGGGATCGGCAGTGTGCGCACACCCGCTCTGGCGAGCGCACACCCCTCCCGGCAGGCCGCAGCGGGTGTGCGCCTCACGGAATCGGTGTGCGGTTCGGAGTACGGGTCTGGTTCGCGTGTGCGCACCCGGGTGATGAGCGCGCGCGGTTGCGGTGGGTGTGCGCTTCGGTGCAAGGCCCGGTAGGGGTGTGCACACCCCCTCTGGTGAGCGCACACCCCTCCCAGCAGGCCGCAGCGGGTGTGCGCTTCACGGAATCGGTGTGCGCTTCGGCGTGCGGGTCTGGTTCGCGTGTACGCACCCCGTGTGACCAGCGCGCACGGGGCTGCGGTGGGTGCGCGGGAGATGCTGGCCCGGTAGGGGTGTGCACCCCCCTCTGGTGGGCGCACACCCCTATCAACAGGCCGCAGCGGGTGTGCGCCTCACGGAATCGGTGTGCGGTCAGGCAGTGAACGCCGCGCTCTGCGACCGCACCAGATCGACCAGTGTCTGTTGCGGAATCGTCAGGTCCAGCAGGTGCAGCCCCCAGGTCGCGTTCGGCAGCGTGGGCAGGGCCGAGGCTCCGGGGCCGTCGATCATGAGCACGTTGTCACCGTCGCACTGCGCCGTGAGGTTCGGCAACGGCCCCAGCACCGGCGTCCTCGCATTCGCCCCGAGCGACGCCGGGTTGGTGCAGAGGATGCCGTCGCCGCCGTAGCGGGAGTCGGGCGGGGGAGTGCGCGAGAACGTGGAATACGCGACGACGCAACCGGTCTCGCTCGCATCCGCGCACGGGGCGACGGTGGTGAAGTCCGACGTCCGCACCGAGATGCCGGGAATGATCGCGGACACCAGCACGTCTCGGGCCGCGGGATCCGGTTCGATGCGGTTCTGCAGGAGCGTCCGCAGCATGCGAGACCCCTGCGAGTGGCCGAGCAGCACGACACCACGGTTGGAGTCCCGCTGCGCGAGGAAATCGGTCCAGGCTCGATCGATGTCCACGTAGGCCTCGGCGAGTGCCGCATCGCGAGCGGGGCCGTCCGCCGTGGCGAGGCTCAGCAGCGTGGCCTGCCGGTACACCGGAGCCCAGACGTTGCACACGGAGTCGAACGGGCGGGCCTGCGCCGCCGCGGCGAAGGCGAGTTCGGGGGACGCGTCGAGGTTCGCCGACTGCGCCGGTTGCAGAGAGGCGGTGGGGTAGACGTAGAAGCAGTCGACAGGGGCGTCGGTGCCACCACCACACGGATCCGCGGTGCCGGGCCGGCAGAGCCAGGTTGTCGACGGTGCTGCCGACGCGGCCGGCACCGACAGGAAGAGTGAGCCGAGCAGGGCTGCCACCAGGAGGAGCGCGCGCGTCATGGCTGGACTGTAGCGGGGCTTTCGGTGCCCTCGGCAGGATTCGAACCTGCGACCTACCCTTTAGGAGAGGGTTGCTCTATCCCCTGAGCTACGAGGGCCGACCCGGCGAGAGCCGGGCTGACGCTCAGCACTCTACCGGGTCGACATGTCTGTCAGGCGCTGGGCGAGATGGCCTCCAGCTTGCGTGCCACCAGTGCGGCCTGCAGGTGCCGCATTCCGGACGGGCGCGTGGGATCGAACCCCGTGAGGTGCGCGATCCGCTTGAGGCGATAGTCGACCGTGTTGGTGTGCAGGTGCAGCTGACGCGCCGAGCGCTGACGGTTGAGGTCGTGGTTGATGTGGATCTCGAGGGTCTCGAGCAGCTCGGGCGAGTTGTCCAACGGGACGAGAACGCGTGACAGGTACGCCCGGCCGGGGCCGGGGCGGGTGAGCTGGTACTCGAGAACCAGGTCGGTCATGCGGTAGACACCGGCGGGTCGACGAAGCTGCTGGGCGAGGTCGAGAAGCTCGTGCACCTGATCCGAGGCGGCCGGCACGTCGTTGACGGAACTGGTGGCGACGGTGGCGGTGACCGCGGTCTCGGCGGCGACGGACATGCGCTCCACGAGAGTGGCGACCCATTCGTCGTCGCGCTCGCCGGGAACGAGAATGGTGCCGCCCTCGGCGGACAGCATCGACAGGGGGGAGCGGTCGCACACGAGGGCCAGCTCGGCCTGCACGCGGCGCAGCTTGCGACGGGCGGTGACCGCGCGCGGCAGGGCGGGGTTGGACTCGTCGGGATGCGCGGCGATGGAGACGGCCAGCACGGTGAACGAGTCGGCGAGCTCGATGCCCGACTGGCGGGCCACCGAACGCGCGTTGTGGCCACTGAGCAGTGCGGTGACGACGGTGTGCGCGGCGGTGTGGTGCTCGCTCGCGACGGCCTGCAGTTCGTCGACGTAGCTGGCCGACGCGGCCGTCGAGATGCGTTCCGACAGGGCGACGAACGCCTTGGCGACAGCCTTGAGATTGCCCGTCGCGCGCTCGGACACCAGGTCCCAGCCCATCTGGATGCCCTCGTGGTAGACGCCGAGGACGGCGCGGAGCGGAACACCCTCGCGGGCCCACTGCGCCGCGCGGCCACCGAGCTCGGCGATGTCCTCGTCCGAGGTGGTGGGTGCGTCGCCGACGCCGACGGCCATGGACAGGCAGGACACCGTCAGTTCCGTGACGTCAGCCCGGAGGGTCGCGCCGAGTGTCGACGTGCGGGTGGCCGCAGCCGGCTGACCCACCGTCCGACGAGCGACGTTCTCGAGGTCGCGTGGCGGCACGCCGGTGCGGCCTGCCACCATGAGTCCGGTGGTGCTCTTCTCCACCGCAGCCGCCTGGGACGACTGCGTGTTCTCGACACTCACGTAACTAGTTCCTTCCGGTCGGCGAGCCGTACGTCCACTCCGTGTCACGTGGCGGTTTCCCTCCACGTCGACGGTCGACTGGCTCGTCACTCGCACAAAAACGGGGCGCAAGTTCAGATTGTAGGGCAATAAAAGTTCATATGTGTAGTTTCGTCCCGCGTTTACTCGCGGCGCTGTGACCCGAGCCAGGCGGAATCGGACCGTCCTGCGACTCGTCCCAACATCGACGCAAGGCGGCGGTGGCCCGATCGGACCCGTCCTAGCGTCACCTCTCGTCGGCCGGCCAGGTCGACGGAACACGACGCGTCACGGGGGAACCTCATGCCACAGGTGCTGTCACAGATCGAGCTGCTGCGCGAACTGCAGCCGGTAGCGGAAACCAATCTCGAACGCCATCTGACGCTGGCCAAGCCGTGGAACCCCCACGACTACATCCCGTGGAGCGACGGCAAGAACTTCGCGATGCTGGGCGGCCAGGACTGGTCGCCGGAGCAGTCGTCGCTGTCGAAGGTCGCCAAGGCGGCCATGGTCACCAACCTGCTGACCGAGGACAATCTGCCCTCCTACCACCGCGGGCTCGCCGAGAACTTCTCGATGGACGGGGCCTGGGGAACCTGGGTCGGTCGCTGGACCGCGGAGGAGAACCGCCACGGCATCGCGATGCGCGACTATCTCGTCGTCACCCGGAGCGTCGATCCCGTCGCGCTCGAGCAGGCGCGGATGGAGCACATGACGGTCGGTATCGACTCGCCGATGGAGGGCGCCAACCTGCTGCATGGCGTCGCCTACGTGACGTTCCAGGAGCTGGCCACCCGGGTGTCGCACCGCAACACCGGCAAGGCCTGCAACGATCCGATCGCCGACGCACTGCTCGCCCGCATCGCGGCCGACGAGAACCTGCACATGATCTTCTACCGCAACATGTGCTCGGCGGCCATCGAGCTCGCGCCGGACCAGACTATGAAGGCGATCGCCGACGTCGTCATGAACTTCCAGATGCCGGGGCTCAACCAGCCGGACTTCCGTCGCAACGCCGTCCTCATCGCGAAGTACGGCATCTACGACCTGCGCCAGCACCTCGACGAGGTCATCATGCCGGTGCTGCGCAAGTGGGACATCTTCGAGCGCACCGACTTCGGACCCGAGGGCGAGAAGCTGCGCGAGATGGTGGCCGACTACCTGGCCGACCTCGAGAAGCAGGCGGTGCGCTTCGAGGAGTCACGCGACCGAGCACTCGCCCGCGACCGCGAACGCGGCGAAGCCATCGCCGTCTGACAGATCTGACGACCGTCTTCGATCGACCGGCCTCCGGCCTGCCCGGCCTCCGGCCTGCCCGTCCTACATCGCGACGGTCAGCAGGAACGCGACGTCCTCGACGGCCTCCACACTGTGGCGGGCGTCGGGGACGACGAGGAGATCGCCCGCGGAACCTTTCCAGGATCGCTCACCGCTCACCAGTTGCAACTGGCCGCTGAGGACCAGGACCGTGGACTCCCCGTTCAGATCGTGCTCGGCCAGCGAGTTGCCCGCGGCCAGGCCGACGACGGTCTGCCGCAGGCTGCGCTGATGTCCGCCGTAGACGGTGTGCGAACTCCGTCCGCTGGACGCGGTCTTCGCCAGCTTCAGCTGTTGCCGAGCGAGCGCGGTCAGCGATTTCTTGTCCATGCGTCGTATTGTCCCGCTCAGCGGGCCCCGGCGCGGCGAATCAGCGCGTGTAGCGCACGAATCGATAGCGAACATCGGATGCGCTGCTCGTCTGCCAGGCGCCCTCGGTGCGGGTGAACGATGCCGGTACCTCGGGAGCGACCGTGTCGCCGCCGGGGACGTCCAGATCGATCTCGGTCATCTCGACGACATCGGCGTGCGGCAGGGCGAGCCGGTAGATGTCCGCGCCGCCGATGATCCAGGTGTCGTGGCCGCCGAGCAGCGCCTCGTCCATCGTGGCGGCACGTGCGGCACCCTCCGCGGACCAGGACGCGTCACGGCTGAGCACGATGTTCGTCCGGCCCGGCAGAGGGCGGAACCGTGCGGGCAACGAGTCCCAGGTACGCCGTCCCATGACGACGCGGCTGGATCCCGTGACCTCACGGAAGTGCGCCATGTCCTCGGGCACCCGCCACGGAATCGTGCCGTCCTTGCCGATGACGCCGCCGTGCGCCTGCGCCCACACCAACCCGATCGTCATACCGCTACGGGTGCCTTGATCGCGGGATGGTGCTGGTAGTCGGCGATCTCGATGTCGTCGAAGGTGTAAGCGAAGATCGAGTCACGTGGAGCGAGTCGGAGCGTGGGGGCGGGGAACGCGTCTCGCGTCAACTGCTCGCGCACCTGGTCTACGTGATTGTCGTAGATGTGGCAGTCGCCGCCGGTCCACACGAAGTCGCCCACCTCGAGGCCGGTCTGGGCGGCGACCATGTGCGTGAGCAGGGCGTAGCTCGCGATGTTGAACGGCACGCCGAGGAACATGTCTGCGCTGCGCTGGTACAGCTGGCACGACAGCTTTCCGTCGGCGACGTAGAACTGGAAGAAGGCGTGGCACGGAGCCAGCGCCATGTCGGGGATCTCCGCGACGTTCCAGGCCGAAACGATCATGCGTCGGGAATCGGGGTCGCGGCGGATGGTGTCGATCACCTGCGAGATCTGATCGATGTGGTCGCCCGACGGCGTGGGCCACGAGCGCCACTGCACTCCGTAGACCGGCCCCAGGTCGCCCTTCTCGTCGGCCCACTCGTCCCAGATGGTGACGCCGTTCTCGCGCAGATAGGCGACGTTGGACTCGCCCCGCAGGAACCACAGCAGCTCGTGCACGATCGACTTGAGATGCACGCGCTTGGTGGTCACCAGCGGGAATCCCTCGGACAGATCGAACCGCATCTGGTGGCCGAACAGGCTGGTGGTGCCGGTCCCGGTGCGGTCGGACTTGGGCGTGCCCTCCGCGAGCACGCGGCGGAGCAGATCCTCGTAGGGCGTCGCGACCATGGCTACACCTTAGGCTCAGGCAGATGAGGACCATGCACGTGATCGGTATCGGCGCGGGGGATCCCGACCAGGTGACCGTCGCGGCGATCAAGGCGATGAACACCGTCGACGTCTTCTTCGTCATCGACAAGGGCGCGCAGAAGCAGGAGTTGGTCGACGTCCGCACCCGCATCCTGCGCGAGCACGTGCCGACCGACCATCGCGTGGTCGAGTTCACCGATCCGCCGCGCGACCGCGCGCCGTCGGACTACGACGACGCCGTCGACACCTGGCACGACCTCCGCGCCCGGATGCTCGCCGACCTCGTGGACGCGGAGCCGTCCGAGTCGGTCGGCGCGATGCTGGTGTGGGGCGACCCGTCGCTCTACGACAGCACGTTGCGCGTGGTGGAGCGGGTGCGCGCGGTGCTCGACAGCCCGTTCGAGGTCTCGGTGATCCCGGGTGTCACCAGTCCGTCGGCGCTCGCGGCCGCGCACCGCATCGTGATGAACCGAGTGGGGGAGCCGGTCCTCACCACCACCGGTCGCCGGCTTCGTGACGAGGGCCTGCCCGACGGCGTCACGGCGGCCGTGGTGATGCTCGACTCGGACTGCAGCTTCCGGTCGCTGCCCGGGTGGAACGTGTGGTGGGGTGCGAACCTGGGCACGCCCGGCGAGGTGACCCTGGCGGGCCCCGTCGACGACATCGGGGACGAGATCGTCGCGCGCCGGGCGGCTCTGCGGGCCGAGGCCGGCTGGGTGATGGACACCTATCTCGTCCATCGACCGTGACTTCCGATTAGGGTCGAGGTGTGCCGGAATTACCCGAGGTCGAGGCTCTCGCGGGCTTCCTCCGTGAGCATGCGCTGGGAGCGGTGATCGGGCGGATCGACGTGGCCGCGTTGAGCGTTCTCAAGACCTTCGACCCGCCGGTCACCGATCTGCAGGGCAAGGACGTCACGGGCGCGGCCCGGTGGGGCAAGCACCTCGGCATCGAGGCCGGCGGGCTCTGGCTCGTCACGCATCTGTCGCGCGGTGGCTGGCTGCGGTGGACGGACAATCCGTCGTCGGCGCCGCCCAAGCCGGGCAAGGGGCCGCTCGCACTCCGCGTCCATCTCTTCACGCCCGAGGGGCTCACCCCCGCGTTCGACCTCACCGAGGCGGGGACGCGCAAGCGGCTCGCCGTGTGGGTCGTGCGCGATCCGCAGGAGGTGCCCGGCATCGCCCGCCTGGGCCCGGACGCCCTCGCGGTGACGGAGCCGGAGTTCGCGGAACTACTCGCCCGCAAGAGTTCTCGGCTCAAGACCGCATTGGTGGATCAGCAACTGCTCGCCGGGATCGGCAATGCCTACAGCGACGAGATCCTGCACACCGCGAAGCTCTCGCCGTTCGCCACCACCGCCTCGCTCACCCCCGAGTCGGTGACCCTGTTGTGGACCACGATGCGCTCGGTCCTGCTCGACGCCGTCGCGCGGTCCGAGGGTCAGGACGCGGCGCGGCTCAAGGGCGAGAAGCGGTCCGGTATGCGGGTGCACGCGCGGACGGGCATGCCCTGCCCGGTCTGCGGCGACACCGTGCGCGAGGTGTCCTACGTCGACCGGTCGTTCCAGTACTGCCCCACGTGCCAGACCGGCGGCCGGATTCTCGCCGACCGCCGTCTGTCCCGTCTCGTGAAGTAGCCGTCAGCGGAAGTCCTGCGACGACTCGTTCTCCGTACCGGCCGAGGATCCGGTCGGTGTGTCGTAGCCGCTGAAGCCCTCCCACGCAGCGCGACGGGACCCGAGCGGATCGTTCTCCATCCGCGTCGCGCTGTCGAAGATCCGAGTGGCGCGCCTGGGCACCTCGTACTGAGTCCAGTCCGCCTCGGGCGCACCGGTTCTCGCGAAGGCGAGCCACTGCTTCTGCACCTCGTCGGTGACGGCCACCGAGCTGCCCCAGTCGCCCAGGATCGCGAAGAACTTCCCGACGCGGGCGCGGTAGACGCCGAACACGGCGAACAGTTCGGAACCGTGCGTCGAGTACAGCTTCAGCAGGTCGAACAACCGCGGTGAGTAGTCGTAGCGGTACACATAGGTGGGCGCGTGCTCGGTGTGCGCGTCCGCGATCTCCAGCGACGGTAGCCAGAAGGTGATGTCGCCGCCGAAGTCGATGGCGGACAGGCCCCTCGGGTATCCGGGGTACTCGGCGAGAATGCGATCCCTGGCCGACGGATCGGTGTTCGCGAACAGGCGGTCGATGCGCTCGGCATTCGTGGGAAGGGCGTCGAGCCACTTGGGGAACAGGGTGCCCTCGTGCTCGTTGCTGCCGATGATCATCGGGACGGGATGCGCGCGGCCCGATCGGTACGCCTCGAGCGGCGCCTCCGGCACGTAGTCCCCGTCGACGCTGGGGCCGAACGGAATGAGCCCCGGAGTCTCCTTCAGGCTCTTCGAACCCAGCCGGTGAGCCGCCTTCAGCAGGTCGGCGACGTCGGCTCCCGCGAGCGCGTCGGCGGCGGTGTCCGGAGTGGCACCGAGCAACTCGACGAAGTCGCGTCCCCACTTCTCGCTACGGTCGGACGTGGCGACCATGCCCGGCGCCGAGCTCTGCGAGATGGCCTTGTGGAAGAGGCCCTTCGTGGCGGGCACGGTCGTCAACGTGGTGACGGCGTTGCCGCCGGCCGATTCGCCGAAGATGGTGACGTTGTCCGGATCGCCGCCGAATGCGGCGATGTTGCGCTGGACCCACTGCAGCGCGGCGACCTGGTCCCGCAGCCCGAGATTGCTGTCGAAGGTCCGGTCGGGCGTCGAGAACTGTCGGAAGTCGAGGTACCCGAGGGCGCCGAGCCGGTAGTTGAGCGAGACGTAGACGATGTCGCCGCGGCGGACCAGCGACGTGCCCGAGTACATGGAGGTGGCCGACGTTCCCAGCGTGTAGGCGCCGCCGTGGATGAACACCATGACGGGGCGGGGGCCGGCGGGCGTGGTGGCCGGCGCGCTGACGTTCAGCGTCAGGCAGTCCTCGCTGGTGCCCTGTCCCTTGATGGGACCGATGGGGGAGCGGCCCGAGTCCTGGACCGCCGCGTCACCCCAGCGGGTGGCGTCCCGGACGCCCTCCCACGCCGTCGGCGGCTGCGGTGCCCGCAACCGCAGCGGTCCGACCGGCGGCTGCGCGTACGGGATGCCCCGCCACTGCGCGATACCGCGCGCGACGAATCCGCGGACCCGCCCCTCGCTCGTGGTGATCTCTGTCGAAAAGTCTCCCTGCCCCATCCGGTCGACTATACGGAGAGCCGAGTGAGCACACTCGGGGTATGACGTTCACCTGTCCCATCGAGATCGTGCAGCTTCTCGTGTCTCCGTCACATGCCTACTTCGGTCGCAGCAAGGACGGGCCCGCCGCCGACGTCCGCACGCAGCTGCCGTCGTCCGTCGAGGTGGTGACCGGGAAGGGCATCCGGGGCGACCGGTTCTTCGGCGTCCAGGCGCACACCGAGGCGGCGATCACGTTCCTGGCCGTCGAGGCGTGGGAGACGGCGGTCGCCGAGGCGAACGCCCTGCACCCGGACGACGAGCCGTGGGACGGGGACGTGAGCGTGGCCCGCCGCAACATCGTCGTGCGTGGTCTCGAACTCGACCCGCTCCGGGGCGAGGACTTCGTCATCGACACCGGTGACGGCCCGGTGCTCCTGCGAGGGGGGCGTCCCGCGCACCCGTGCGCGTGGATGGACAGCATGGTGGTGGACGGCACCCGCAAGGCGTTGATAGGACGCGGTGGTCTGCGCACCGCGCCGATCAGCTCGGGCACGCTGCGAGTCGGACACGGCGTCGTGATCTCCCCGGTCCCACTCGACCCCGAGCGAGCAGCACTGTCCGTACGGCGCGCCCAGCCGCTGCCGCGCGGCTAGCTTCCGCTGCGAGCGGCCTCGAGCAGGCGCAACCACACCTCGCTCATCGTCGGGTAGGACGGGACCGCGTGCCACAGGGTCTCCAGCGGGACGCGGCCGACCACCGCGATGGTGGCCGCGTGCAGGAGTTCCGCGACGCCCTGGCCGACCAGCGTGAATCCGACGATCACGTCGCTCGACGTGTCGATCACCATCGACGCGTGTCCGGCGAAGTCGTCCTGGCGCAGGGAGCTTCCCGCGACGGCGATGTCCATCTCGACCACCCGCACCGGCAGACCGGCGGCCCGCGCCTTCTTCTCGGTGAGGCCCACCGACGCCACCTCGGGGGTGGTGAAGACGACCTGGGGCACCTGGCCGTGGTCGGCACTCGCCCGGAACCTGCTGCCGTCGATCGATCGACCGTCGGCGCGCGCGGCGATGACGTCGCCGCACACGCGTCCCTGGTACTTGCCCATGTGGGTGAGCAGGGCGCGACCGTTGACGTCGCCCACCGCGTAGAGCCACTCGTCCTTCGCCGTCAGATGGTCGTCGACGGCGATCGAGTCCCCGGTGGGGAGGCCCACCGCGTCGAGTCCCAGGTCCTTGGTGGCCGGCCGTCGGCCGGCGGCGACCAGGATCTCGTCGACCTCGAGTGTGTCGTCGCCGATCGTCACCGAGGCGGGCCCACCGTGGAGGTGGCCGTACCCGGTGTCCTGCGCGTCGGGCCGCGACACCGTGGCGACCTGCGACTCGAACAGGATGCGCGCACCCGCGGCGGTCAGAGCGTCGGCCACCGCCGCCCCGGCGAACGGCTCCGATCCGGCCAGCAGCGAGGTTCCGCGCACGATCATCGTGACCTCGGCGCCGAGGGCCAGCAACCATGTCGCCGACTCGCAGGCGACCACGCCCCCGCCGATCACGATGATCCGCTCCGGCACCTCGTGCAGGTTGGTCGAATCGCGGGACGTCCACGGAAGTGCTTCGCGCAGTCCGGGAATCGGCGGCACCGTGGCCGTGGTGCCGGTCGCGAGGACCACCGCGTGCCGAGCGCGCAGGACCCGATCGCCCACTGTCACCTCGCGCTCGCCGGACACCCGGCCGTGACCGCGCACGACGTGGATGTTCGCGCCCTCGGCCCACGACACCTGGGAGGAGTCGTCGAGCCCGTGGGTGAAGCTCTCGCGGCGGGCGAACACCGCGTCGACGTCGAGTCGCGCGTCGCCGACGATCTCGCGGACCCCGGGCATCGCCCGGGCCTGGTTCAGCACGGAGGCGGGCAGGAGCAGCGCCTTGCTGGGCATGCAGGCCCAGTACGAGCACTCACCGCCCACCAGTTCGTGCTCGACGATGGCGGCGGTGCGATCACTGCCCGCGATCGCGTACTGCGCCGCGTTCTCGCCGACGGGTCCTCCGCCGATCACGATGACGTCGTACTCGTCGGTGCTGCTGTCGCTCACTGATCCTCCAGAGTTCTGAGTGGGTCGTGGTGGCTAGTGTGTGCCTGATGGGGAGACAGAAGATCGTGATCACCGGGGCCAGTTCGGGTCTGGGCGAGGAGATGGCGCGGCGGTTCGCGGCGATGGGCCGCGACGTGGGGCTGTGTGCCCGGCGGGTGGACCGGCTCGAGGCTCTGCGCGCCGAGCTCACCGCCCGGCATCCGGACATCACCGTGGCGGTCGCCGCGATGGACGTGACGGATCACGAGTCGGTGGTGTCGGGGATCGACGCGCTGCGGGAGACACTCGGCGGGCTCGACCGCGTGATCGTGAACGCCGGTCTCGGGAAGGGCGCGAGGCTCGGCACCGGCCGCGCGGACGCCAACCTCGAGACCGCACGCACCAACTTCGTCGGAGTGGTGTCCCAGGTCGAGGCAGCGCTGGCGGTGTTCCGTGAGCAGAATGCCGGTCACCTCGTCCTCGTGTCGTCGGTGAGTGCCGATCGCGGACTACCCGGATCCAAGGCTGTGTACTCCGCATCGAAGGCGGGAGTCTCGGCACTCGGCGAGGCGCTGGTCGCCGAACTCCGCCGCACACCCATCGCGGTCACCACGGTGCTGCCCGGATATGTCGCCACCGACATGTCCTCCCGCGCCGGAGACGCCGGTCGACTGATGTCCTCACTCGACGACGGCGTCTCCGCGATGGTCGCGGCCATCGAGAAGGAGGTCACGCGCTCCGCGCTGCCGGGCCTCACCTGGAAGGCGATCGACGTCGTGTTGCGCGTGCTCCCTCGTCGACTCACGGACGGGCTCGTCTAGCTACTGCAGGTAGTTCTCGACCTGTGAGACGGACTGCGCCTCGGCGTCGTCGGGGGAGAGTCCGGCGTCCTTCTTGGCGCGCCGCTGACGTAGCAGGTCCCAGCACTGGTCGAGTGCCTTCTCGAGCTGGTCGAGCTGCGCCCGCTCCTCGCTCGGATCGAGCTCGCCTGCTTCGGTGCGCGAACGCAACTCGTGCTCGGTGTCGACCAGGTCCTTGATCTTCGCGTAGATGTCGGTCTCACTCATGAACGCACTCACCTCTCTGAAGTCGGTGATGTTCACCGTACTCACCAGAAGTCGGGTGTGAGGTGGTGATGCCCGAGTGCCGTCGCGATCGCGTCGCGAACCTGCTCCACCGAGTGCGCCGCCGCAGGATCGGTGACCACCACCGACAGCGTGTAGGCGTGATCGTGGCGGCAGAGATAGGCCGACAGGATGGTCGGCGACGCGGCGGACTGCTCGTGTCGGAGTCCCGGGTGGATCGCCCGCGCGGCGACGCGCACCGCGGGGCGGCCGCCGATGGTGCGCACCGCCTCGGGAAGCGGGCCGATGTTGGAGCACAGAGCATCTCGCCGGCCCGTCGACGGCGCGAGGAGCGCGGCGGCGCGTTCGGGGACCACGTGCAGCAACTCGTCAGGGAAGCCCGCGGGACCGGTCAGCGGGCTTCGGTACGCCGTCTTCGCGCGTCGACGGATGTCGGCCAGTGAGTCGGATTCCGTGATGCGGACCGCCGTCACCGAGATCGCGTTGGCGCCGCCGGCCTCGACCTTCATCGGGACGCCGAGCAGGACGGACCCGTCGGTGTCGCCGGACGTGCCCGAACATCTCAACGTCGCGACGACGGCCGCGACGACGGACAGGAACACCACGTTCGGAGTGCCCGCTCCATCGGCGGCGATCCGATCCCACTGCGTCGCTTCGACATCGGTGCTCACGGACAGCGCTTCCCACGCGTCGGGACGGGCCGGCGCAGGAGTTCCGGTCCTCGACGCCTGCAGGTACTGCATCAGTTCGGCGCGCCGGGCGCGACTGACGGCGAGCGCGGAGACGGCCACGGCGGTGCGGCCGACGACGGTCGACAGTGTGGCCAGTGCATCGGCGGTGTCGGTGGTGCCGTCGTCCGGGGCGATCGGGTCCGGGACGCCGGACAGCGCCGCCGCTGCTGCGTCGATGAGTCCGCGTGCGTCGGCGATGACGTGGGAGCACACCAACGAGACGGCGGTTCCGTTCCCGCAGGGCGCCGCGGTCAGACGCCAGCCCGGTCCGTACTCGGGGTCGAGCGAGACGTCGGCGCCCGACTCGGCCCAGCGGACCGGGTCGTCGGTCGGCTCCGTCCACCGGACGCCGGCGCGCCCCGATGCCCGGACCCAGCGCCGACGCGCGCCGGGCAGACGCGAGCTGACGATCCGCACACCCAGACGACCCTCGGCGAGCCGGGCGTCGATCAGGTCGAGAGCGCCGGGGGTGATGGGCTCCTCTGTGACCCAGAGGCCCTGCATCGCAACGGGTATGCCGAAGCCTCGATGTGTGCGGAGGAAGATCTCGTCGACGACGGAGAGGCGAGTCACTCGAGCGGTGCTCCGTGTCGCCCGGCGCCGGACGCAAACTTCTGTGCGCCGTCGAACGCGTCGACGAGCGAGGTGGCACCGTGCCGGAACTCGTTCGCCATCGCCGCGCGGTGGTCCAGGCCCTCCTGCTCGAGCGCCGACAGTCGGTCGCCGCGCAGGCACGCCTGCGGGAACTCGGCCAGGGACGCGGCGAGTTCCTCCGCGGCAGCGCGGCAGGTGCCCGTGGGGACGACCCGGTTGGCGAGTCCGAACGTCAGCGCTTCCTGCGCGTCGACGGCACGCCCGGTGAGGATCATGTCCATCGCCCGCGACGTACCGATCGCCCGCGGCAATCGCACCGTTCCGCCGTCGATCAGCGGCACACCCCAGCGCCGACAGAACACGCCGAACACGGCGTCCTCGTCGGCGACGCGCAGGTCGCACCACAGCGCGAGTTCGAGACCGCCGGCGACCGCATGGCCGGACACCGCGGCGATGACAGGCTTGGACAGTTCCATGCGTGTGGGCCCCATCGGCCCGTCACCGTGCTCGGTCGCCACGTTCGAGCGCTCGGTGCCCAGTGCCTTGAGGTCGGCACCGGCGCAGAAGGTTCCGCCGTCTCCCCACAGCACCGCGACCGATGCCGTCGGATCCGCGTCGAACTCCTCGAAGGCCTCCACCAGAGCGGCCGCCGTCGGACCGTCCACGGCATTGCGTGCCTCGGGTCGGTGAAGGATCACCGTGACCACCGGACCTCGGCGTTCGATCCGCACGTTCATGGTTCGACCGTACCGCTGCCACGCCCGGTTGTGGTTGTTCACGAGGCCGCCGAAGAAAGTTCGCCCGATGTGTAACGCCCGGACGGGTGGCGGCGACATGGTGTGTGAGACCGTGCCGGTCCGTCAGACCCCCGACCCGACGGACCGGCACGGTCTCGCTGTACGTCAGCGTCCGCGTTCGCTGCGGTACCAGTCGATCAGCGCACTCGTCGACGAATCGAGGTCCGCGCCCGGGCCGTCCGCATCGGTCAGCACCGGCGTCAGCTCCTGCGCCTGGGTCTTGCCCAGCTCGACTCCCCACTGGTCGAACGAGTCGATGCCGAAGATGACGCCCTCGACGAAGACCTGATGTTCGTAGAGGGCGATGAGCTGACCCACCACCGAAGGCGTGAGTTTCGGCGCGAGGATCGACGTCGACGGGCGGTTGCCCGGCATCACCTTGTGCGGCACGATGTCCGCGTCCGTGCCCTCGGCGGCGATCTCCTCCGCCGTCTTGCCGAAGGCCAACACCTTGGTCTGGGCGAAGTAGTTGCTCATGAGCAGGTCGTGCATGCTGCCCGTGCCGTCCGCGGTGGGAAGATCGTCCGTCGGCTCGGCGAAGCCGATGAAGTCCGCCGGCACGAGTCGTGTTCCCTGGTGCAGCAATTGGTAGAAGGCGTGCTGGCCGTTGGTTCCGGGCTCGCCCCAGAAGATCTCGCCGGTGTCCGTCGTGACGGGCGTTCCGTCGGCCCTCACCGACTTGCCGTTCGACTCCATGGTGAGCTGCTGCAGGTAGGCGGCGAACCGGTTCAGATCGTTCGAGTACGGCAGCACCGCCCGGGACTGCGCGCCGAAGAAGCTGGAGTACCAGACGCCCAGCGTGCCCAGCAGGATCGGCGCGTTGGACTCGAGCGGCGCCTCGCGGAAGTGCTGGTCGATCAAGTGGAAGCCCTCGAGGAAGTCCGCGAACGCCTCGCGGCCGACGGCGAGCATCACCGACAGACCGATGGCGGAATCGACCGAGTAGCGGCCGCCGACCCAGTCCCAGAAGCCGAACATGTTCGCGGTGTCGATGCCGAAGTTCGACACCTTCTCCGCATTGGTGGACACCGCGACGAAGTGCTGGGCGACGGCGTCGTCACCGAGTGCGGCCGTGAGCCATCGCCGGGCGGCCGTGGCGTTGGTCAGCGTCTCGAGTGTGCCGAAGGTCTTGGAGGCGACGATGAACAGCGTCGACGCCGGGTCCAGGTCGGCGAGGGTGCCGACGAGATCGGCCGGGTCGACGTTCGAGACGAAGCGCGCCGAGATGCCCGCGTCGGCGTAGTGCCGCAGAGCCTGGTAGACCATCACCGGACCCAGGTCGGAGCCGCCGATCCCGATGTTGACGACGGTGCGGATCCGCTCACCGGTGGCGCCGGTCCACGCGCCGGATCGCGCTCGATCGCTGAAATCGCCCATCCGCGTGAGGACCTCGTGCACGTCGGCCACCACGTCCTGGCCGTCGACCTCGAGTGACGCGTCCGACGGCAGACGCAGCGCGGTGTGCAGCACGGCCCGGTTCTCGGAGGTGTTGATGTGCTCGCCCGCGAACATGGCGTCCCGACGCCCGGTGACGTCCGCTGCGCGTGCGAGGTCGAGCAGCAGTTCGAGCGTCTGCCGCTCGACCCGGTGCTTGCTGTAGTCGATGTACAGGTCGCCCGCGGTGACGGTCAGCTCGCTCCCACGCGACGGATCGTCGGCGAAGAAGTCACGGAGGTGGCGATCGGCCACGGCCTCGTGATGCGAGACGAGCTCGGTCCAGGCTTCGGTGCTCGTGATGTCGGCGCTCATGAGCCCTGACCCTAATCGCTGGGCACCCGAGCCGCTGGGACATGCCGACCGGCCTCCGGCCTGCCCGCTGACATGCCGACCGGCCTCCGGCAGTGCGTGACGAGTCCGCCCCCACGGGGTAGACAGTCGGTACCACCGGGCGACCCGGCGAGCAGCGACGAGGAGTGCGAGAGACGTGAGCGAAGGAACGAGCAGCGCAGCGACGACCCGGGAGAAGGACCTGATCGCGTCCGTCCCCACGAAGTTGTGGATCGGAGGCAAGCAGGTCGACGCGGAGAACGGCGCCACGTTCCCGGTTCGGGATCCCTCGACCGGGGAGGTGCTCACCGAGGTCTCGGACGCGAGTCCCGCCGACGCCGCACGCGCGCTCGACGAGGCCGTCGCGGTGCAGAAGTCCTGGGCCGCCACCCCGGCGCGACAGCGCGGCGAGATCCTGCGGGCGGTCTTCGAGTCGATCACCGAGCACGCCGACGACATCGCACTGCTCATGACGCTGGAGATGGGCAAGGCCTTTGCCGAGAGTCAGGCCGAGGTGAAGTACGGCGGAGAGTTCTTCCGCTGGTTCTCCGAGGAGGCGGTCCGCATCGCGGGGCGGTACACGCCGGCGCCCGCGGGCAACGGCCGGATTCTGGTGACCAAGCAGCCCGTCGGCCCGGTGCTGGCGATCACGCCGTGGAACTTCCCGCTGGCGATGGGCACCCGCAAGATCGGGCCCGCACTCGCGGCGGGATGCACGATCCTGGTGAAGCCCGCCTCGGAGACTCCGCTGACGATGCTCTACCTGGCGAAGCTCATCTCCGAGGCCGGGCTGCCCGAGGGCGTGCTGTCGGTACTGCCGACGTCGAAGTCCAGCGCTGTCACCGGGCCGTTGATCGACGATCCTCGACTGCGCAAGTTGACCTTCACCGGCTCCACCGAGGTGGGGCGGATGCTCGTGGAGAAGTCGTCGAAGAATCTGCTGCGGACGTCGATGGAGCTGGGCGGCAATGCGCCCTTCGTCGTGTTCGACGACGCGGACATCGACGCCGCCGTCGAGGGGGCGATGCTCGCCAAGATGCGCAACGGCGGCGAGGCCTGCACGGCCGCCAATCGGTTCCACGTGCAGAACTCGGTCAAGGACGAGTTCGTCGCCAAGGTGACCGAGAAGATGCGCGCCATGACGGTCGGGCGGGGCAGTGATCCGGACACGAAGCTCGGACCGCTGATCAACGAGGAGCAGCGTGACACGGTGGCCGAACTCGTCGACGACGCGGCGTCCAAGGGCGCGACCGTCGCTCTCGGCGGCACTGCGGAGGACGGGCCGGGCTGGTTCTACCCCGCCACCGTGCTGACCGACGTGCCCGGCGACGCCCGAATTCTGAGCGAGGAGGTCTTCGGACCGGTGCTCGCGGTGCGCGGCTTCGAGACCGAGGAGGACGGCATCGCTGCGGCGAACGACACCGAGTTCGGCCTGGCCGCGTACATCTTCACGCGGGATCTGGACCGGGCGCTGCGCGTGGCGGAGGCCGTGGAGACCGGCATGGTGGGTGTCAATCGCGGGGTGATCTCCGACGCGGCCGCACCGTTCGGTGGGATCAAGGCGTCGGGATTCGGTCGCGAGGGCGGAAGCGAGGGGATCGAGGAGTACCTCGAGACCAAGTACATCGCCCTGCAGTGATGCGGTGAGGCACGGGAACCGCCCGTCGTCTGGGCGGTTCCCGGTCGAGCTCTACGAGCGGTGGACTCAGTGTCCGAGGCGGCCGCGGCCCAGGCGGAGCAGGAGCATGGCCAGCGTGTGACCCTCCTGGCCGAGGTCGCTGAAGCGCTGGAGGACCTTCATCTCGCGGCTGTGGACGAGGCGGGGTCCGCCCTGTGCCATCCGCGTCTGACCGATGGTGCGGGAGACCTCGGAGCGGCGCTTCACGGCGGCGAGGATCTCGGCATCGAGGCGGTCGATCTCCTTGCGGAGCTCGTCGATCTCGGCTTCGGACGTCGGCAGGTTCGCGTCGTCGGCGTGATCGTTCGACTCGGACGATGCCGATGCTGCGGTGGTGTGAATCGCTGTGCTCATATCAACTCCTCGTGTCAGAACGTGTGTCGCTCTGCTCTCACGTTCTGTTACGCGATTTCCACGAATTTCTGCGGAAGTCACGAAACGCCTGGTCACTACGGTCGGGTGCAGTCGGTGTGATGCCGTTCGCCGGTCGAGCCCGGGCAAGAGTATGCCCGTGTCACTCCCCACGTAAAGAAGGAGCAATTGCAGATCGGCGTGATACGGCGAGCGGCAGAACTCCGACACGACAGGGATTCGGCGCCCACGGCCCGAGTGATGGTGTCGGTGTCGGTGACCGCCGGTAATCTGGACGGACGATGAACACACAGTCACCCGCACGTGCCACCAGGTCCTCGGACCAGCTCCTCGAGGGCCTCAATCCCCAGCAGCGCGAGGCAGTGATGCACTCGGGGGGACCGTTGCTCATCGTGGCGGGCGCCGGTTCGGGCAAGACCGCGGTGCTGACCCGTCGCATCGCATATCTCCTGGCGGAGAGAGATGTCACACCCGGCCAGGTCCTCGCGATCACGTTCACCAACAAGGCCGCGGCGGAGATGCGGGAACGCGTCGTCCAGTTGGTCGGGCCGCGGGCCAACTTCATGTGGGTGAGCACGTTCCATTCGAGCTGCGTGCGGATCCTCCGCAGCCAGGCGGCGCTGCTTCCCGGCCTCAACTCGAACTTTTCCATCTACGACGCGGACGACTCGCGTCGGCTCCTCACGATGATCGGCAAGGATCTGCAGCTCGATCCGAAGAAGTTCTCGTCGCGTCTGCTGGCGACGCAGATCTCCAATCTGAAGAACGAGCTGATCGATCCGGACCAGGCCGTCGCCGACGCGGAGAAGGAGCCGGCCGAGCTGCCGGCCGTCATCGCGAAGGTCTACGGCCACTACCAGCAGCGTCTGCGGGCGGCCAACGCGTTCGACTTCGACGATCTCATCGGCGAGACGGTGGCACTGCTGCAGAGCCATCCGGACGTCGCCGAGTACTACCGGCGCCGCTTCCGCCACGTCCTCGTCGACGAGTACCAGGACACCAACCACGCGCAGTACATGCTGGTGCGCGAGTTGGTGGGCACCGGATCGACGGCGGAGGGCGAGGTCGCGGCAGTTCCCCCGAGCGAACTGTGCGTGGTGGGCGACGCCGACCAGTCGATCTACGCGTTCCGCGGCGCGACCATCCGCAACATCGAGGAGTTCGAGCGCGACTATCCGGATGCGCGGACCATCCTGCTCGAGCAGAACTACCGGTCCACCCAGACCATCCTGGCGGCAGCCAACGCCGTCATCGCGCGCAACACCAACCGTCGTGACAAGCGGCTGTGGACGGACACCGGCGACGGCGATCCGATCATCGGCTACGTGGCGGACAACGAGCACGACGAGGCCAAGTTCGTGGCGTCGGAGATCGATCGGCTGGTCGACGGCACCGACTACAAGTACTCCGACGTCGCGGTGTTCTACCGGACCAACAACTCCTCGCGCGCGCTCGAGGAGATCTTCATCCGCCTCGGTCTGCCCTACAAGGTGGTGGGCGGTGTGCGCTTCTACGAGCGCAAGGAGGTACGCGACGTGGTCGCGTACCTCCGCGTGCTGGCCAATCCGGACGACACGGTGAGCATGCGGCGCATCCTCAACACCCCGCGCCGCGGCATCGGCGATCGTGCCGAGGCCTGTGTCGCCGTGCACGCCGAGCGGAAGAACATCAGCTTCAACGCCGCGCTCCTCGATGCCGCGGCCGGCTCCGTGGCGCTGCTCAACACGCGCGCGCAGAACGCCATCGCGTCGTTCATGGAGATGATCGGCGAGCTGCGGGCCACCATGAACGCGACCGATGCCGACGGAAACGACGTCGCGGACATCGGCGACATCGTCGAGGCGGTGCTCGACCGCACGCGGTATCGCGCCGAACTCGAGGCCAGCTCGGATCCCCAGGACGGCGCTCGCCTCGACAACCTCAACGAACTGGTCAGCGTGGCCCGCGAGTTCAGTGCCGACGCACGCAACCTTCAGGGCATCGAGGATCTCGAGGTGGGGGTCGACATCAACGCGGACCTCGACGTCGCGTCCGCAGAACCAGAGGACACCGACGGTGTGGCCGAGCCGGGTTCGCTCGCCGCCTTCCTCGAGCGGGTCTCGCTGGTGGCCGACACCGACCAGATCCCGGACAACGGCGACGGTGTCGTCACGCTCATGACGCTGCACACGGCCAAGGGGCTCGAGTTCCCGGTCGTGTTCGTCACCGGGTGGGAGGACGGCCAGTTCCCGCACATGCGAGCGCTCGGTGATCCTGCGGAGTTGTCCGAGGAGCGTCGACTCGCCTACGTGGGCATCACGCGTGCGCGGCACCGGCTCTACCTCACTCGCGCGATCATGCGCTCGGCGTGGGGGCAGCCCATCAACAACCCCGAATCGCGCTTCCTGCAAGAGGTTCCGCAGCATCTCATCGACTGGAAACGGGAGGATCCCGGCGTCGGCAGCGGGTTCGGTTCCAGTGGTGGCTCGGGGCGCCAGCGCGACTGGACGTCGAATCCCCGTGGTGGATGGTCCGGTGGGTCGTCGCCGTCGGCCACCCCGACACCCAGCTTCGGCAAGGCCCGGTCCAACAACACCCTGACGCTCGCCGTGGGTGATCGCGTGAGCCACGACAAGTACGGTCTCGGGACCGTCGTCGAGTCCGAGGGATCAGGTCAGCGTGCGATGGTGCTGATCGACTTCGGCACGTCCGGTCGAGTGAAGATGATGCTCATCGGCGGAGTGCCGATGACCAAGCTGTGAGAGGGCACGGAAGAAAGGTCCGGCGCCACCGTGCATGACGGTGACGCCGGACCTTCGACGTTGTGGAGGTGTGGGAACTCAGTCGCGCTCGGGGCCGAGAGCGATACCGCGGGACGCCAACCAGGGGAGCGGGTCGATCTTGTTGTCGCCCGTGAGGTGGACCTCGAAGTGGAGGTGCGGGCCGGTGGACTGGCCGCGGTTGCCCATCTTGGCGATCTCGTCGCCGGCCATGACCGTCTGGCCCACCTGGACCTCGGACGAATCGATGTGGCCGTACACGGTGATGGTGCCGTCGGCGTGCTGCAACCGGACCCACAGTCCGAAGCCGGCCGCGGGGCCCGAGTCGATGACGGTGCCGTCGGCCACGGCGTACACCGGCGTGCCGATGGCGTTGGCGATGTCCACGCCGGCGTGCAGCGTGCCCCACCGCGAGCCGAAGCCGGAGGTGTAGGTGCCGAGCGCAGGCAGTGCGAAGAGGGGACGCCGTGCAGCGGCCTCGCGAGCCTCGCGCTCCTCGCTGAAGCGCTGGCCCTTCGCCAGGAGCTCCGAGAACTGGCCCAGGTCGACCGGTGCGGCGATGTTGAGGATCTGCGGTGCCGCGGACGTGGAGGGGGCCGTGACGGGCGCTCCGGTCGACGTGGCGGTGGGCACCGAGTCGACGTGCGCGGCCGGCTGGTCCGCGACGATGCCGGCGGCGGTGGAGCTGTCGACGATTCCTGCGGACGCGGCAGCTGCCGGGGCCTGGCCGGCGGCCAGCGCGTACTCGGAGGTCTCGGTGCGCTCGGCGGGCTGCGCGTTGTCGATCGCGGCCTGGCCGGCAGCGACGACCGCACCTGCGGCCACGGCGACGACAGCGACGCGTCCCTTGAGGGCGGACGGCGGAGCGGGGATGCGGTGGGCGCCGCTGCGCTTGACGGCGATCTCGTCCGCGATGGCAGCCGAGGTCACCGACGGTGCTGCCCCGGCCGGGGCGGTGACGAGGAAGGACGTCGCCGGTACCGAGCGGCGGCGGCGCGTGGGCGCATCGCCGAGGGGGGCCGGGGTGTACGCGGGCGCGGACGCCACGTAGTCGCTGGACTCGTGCGCACGGTCCCAGGGGGACGATGCTGCATCGGTCGAGAGGGCTTCGAGGGGGCCGGTGTCGGTCAGATGACCGTCCGCCGGCGTGAACACGGTGGTGTCGTGCTCGAACTGCTGGGCCTCGTACTGCTGGGAATCGAACCGACTGTCGTCGGTGGCGTCCGAGACGAAGCGTGAGCGTGTGAACGGAGTTCGGTGGTGCTGCAAGACCTGCCGTCCTCCTGATTCGTGACCTACCCGTGATGTGGAACCTCGTGGACGGTAACGAAATGGTCGCGGCGGGCGCAAGCCAAACGGCTTCTCGGGTCACATATGTGAGGTGGCTCACAAGGTGTCCTGGGTTTACTCGAGGACGAGTCCCGACGCCGATCAGGCACATCGGTGATCTTCCTGTGATCGAGGCGAGCGGCATCACGATCGGCGGAACGAGGACCGGATACCGTTCGTCATCGTGACACAGCCGACATCCGCGGGCCGTCGTACCTCTGGTTCCGCGTCCGACCCCGTCCGGCTCGGTGCCCGCGCTCTCGGAGTCGTCGGAGCGCTGGCGGTGGCGGCCGCTCCGTACGTTCCCGTCGTCGGCGGCGCCGACGTGGGCCCCCCGGTGCGGGGCGCGGCCGTCGTCTCGTCGGCGCTCTGGGCGGCGATCGCCCTGGCGCTCCTGGTGCGCGCGACCCGGCCGTCCACTCTGCCCGTGCTCGCGACGCTGGGCGCCGTCGCACTGGGATCGATCGTGGCCGATCTTCAGCTCTTCGTCGGAGCGATCGACGCCGACCGGCTGGAGCTGTTCCGTCCGATCTCGGCCGGCGCGCTGAAGGCGGGCCCGGGAGCCGTGGTGGTGACGCTCGGGCACGCGCTCGTCGTCGTCGCCGGGGCGCTGGCGGCACTCGCGCTGGCGCGGACGGTCGAGTGGGACGACGTCGACGAGGATCCCGTCGCTCGTCGATCGGCATCGGTCGTGGTCGCCGCGGGGGTCGCGGGCGCTCTCGCACTCGCCGCCTCGTTCCTCCTGCCCGCGTACGTGAGCACCGATGCCGTCGTCCTCGCTCCCGCTCCGGTCGCCGGACCCGTCGCGTCGGCTCTCGGCGGTGGACTGTCCGCGGTCGCGGTGCTGGTGGGTGTGGCCTACGCGTTCTCGTCGACCAGCAGGTCCGCGGCGGTCGGCGCACTGACCGGTGTGGTCGCGGCGTCGGCGACCGTCGTCGGCGTCCGCCTGGCTGCCGCGCTGGGGGCGGGCGACCGCATCGACCTCGGCGCGGGCACGGTCGTCGGAGTCGGCGGGCTCTTCGTCCTCGGCGTGGCCACGGTGGCGACGGCGCGCGCGACCTCCGGACCCACGACCTCCGTGCCCCGGCTCGCACGGTCCGCCGCTCCCTCGAACTCGACGCGGCGGCACGTCGTCGCGGGAGCGGTGACGGTCCTGACGGGCATCGCTCTCGGTGTCGGCGCCGTCCTGCCGCTTCTCGACGTCTCGACCGGCTCCGTCCCGACGGTGGTGGGGGATCGGGCGGTGGCCGCGTACGCCGTCGTGACCGTCGTCGGCGGCGTGCTGTTGCTCTTCTCGGAGTTCGCCGCCGCGGTGCGGCCTGCGGTGCCGCTGATCGTCACGGGCCATCTGGCGCTCGCGGCCGCGGTGCTGCAGGCGCTCGTGCTGGGCGTCGGTATCGACGGCGTGTCCGTCGGTGCGGGCGGCTGGCTGCTGGTCGTCGGCACGCTGCTCGGTCTGCTCACGCTCGCGCTCGTCGCCGCGGCGGGCGCCTCGGAGCGGGACGGCGTCGACACCAGCGATCTGGACGGGGCCTCGCGCCCCCTCGCAGCCGCGCTGGCCGTCGCGGCCGGGGTCGCCGCACTGGGGCTGCTCCTGCCGCAGTACGACGTGGTTGGGGAGACCGGCGGCTGGTACTCGTGGCCGCCGTCCTGATCGGCGCCGCCGTCGCGGCCCGCGCTCGGGCGTCGCGCGCCGCGGCGCTCCAGATCGGTTCCGCGGTGGCTCTGGCGGGTGTCGCGCTGAGCCCGATCCTCGGCGGCGCGGGCCCCGGCGTGACGGCGTCGTCGGGGGCCTTCGTGACCGCTGTCGGCGCTGCGGCATCGGCGCTGGTGGCGGCAGGATTTTTTCGTACTGGTGAGTAGATGTCGGCGCAGGTCGGTGATCTGAACCACAAGTTCGACGGGCTGTCGATCAGGCCTCTCGGTGGAAAGTTACAGTCGCAAGTCGGACCCGCTCCTACCCCTCGAGCGGGCGTCAACGCAGACGAGATGGTGAGCTGATGGATCTCTTCGAATACCAGGCGAAGGAACTCTTCGCCAAGCACGAGGTTCCGACGTCGGCAGGTCGTGTCACCGACACGGTCGCCGGTGCACGACAGATCGCCGAAGAAATCGGCAAGCCTGTCATGGTCAAGGCCCAGGTGAAGGTCGGCGGCCGCGGCAAGGCTGGCGGCGTGAAGTACTCCAAGGACGTCGCCGAGGCCGAGGCGAACGCGGAAGCGATCCTCGGACTCGACATCAAGGGCCACGTCGTCAAGAAGCTTCTCGTCGCGGAAGCCAGCGACATCGCGGAGGAGTACTACATCTCCTTCCTGCTCGACCGCACGAACCGCACCTACCTCGCGATGTGTTCCGTCGAGGGTGGTGTCGAGATCGAGGTCACCGCCGAGGAGAACCCGGACGCGCTCGCCCGCATCCCCGTCGACGCCGTCAAGGGTGTCGACCTCGCCTTCGCGCGTGAGATCGCCGAGGCCGGCAAGCTTCCCGCCGAGGTGCTCGACGCCGCGGCCAACACGATCCAGAAGCTGTGGGACGTCTTCATCAAGGAAGACGCGCTGCTCGTCGAGGTCAACCCCCTCGTGCGCACGCCGGACGACCAGATCCTCGCCCTCGACGGCAAGGTCACCCTGGACGCCAACGCGGACTTCCGCCAGAAGGGCCACGCCGAGTTCGAGGACGCCGACGCGGCGGACCCACTCGAAGCGAAGGCCAAGGAGAACGACCTCAACTACGTCAAGCTCGACGGACAGGTCGGCATCATCGGAAACGGTGCCGGACTGGTCATGTCGACCCTCGACGTCGTCGCCTACGCCGGTGAGGCGCACGGCGGAGTCAAGCCCGCCAACTTCCTCGACATCGGCGGCGGCGCCTCGGCAGAGGTCATGGCCGCAGGCCTCGACGTCATCCTCGGCGACTCGCAGGTCAAGAGCGTGTTCGTCAACGTCTTCGGCGGAATCACCGCGTGCGACGCGGTTGCCAACGGCATCGTCGGCGCTCTGAAGACGCTGGGCGACACCGCCTCCAAGCCGCTGGTCGTCCGCCTGGACGGCAACAAGGTCGAAGAAGGCCGGAAGATTCTCGCCGATGCTGCGCACCCGTTGGTGACACTGGCCGAGACCATGGACGAAGGCGCCGACAAGGCCGCCGAGCTGGCTGCGAAGTAGAGGGCACCGAAACCATGTCTATTTTCCTGAACAAGAACAACAAGGTCATCGTCCAGGGCATCACCGGCGGCGAGGGCACCAAGCACACCGCCCTGATGCTCAAGGCCGGCACGCAGGTCGTCGGCGGCGTCAACGCTCGCAAGGCCGGGACCACGGTCAAGCACACCGCAGCCGACGGTTCCGACGTCGAGCTGCCCGTGTTCGCCAGCGTTGCCGAGGCCATGGAGAAGACCGGAGCCGACGTGTCCATCGCGTTCGTGCCGCCGGCATTCTCCAAGGACGCCATCGTCGAGGCCATCGACGCGGAGATCCCGCTGCTCGTCGTCATCACCGAGGGAATCCCGGTGCAGGACAGCGCGTACGCGTGGGCCTACAACGTCGAAAAGGGCAAGAAGACCCGCATCATCGGGCCGAACTGCCCCGGCATCATCACCCCCGGCGAGGCACTGGTCGGCATCACGCCCGCCAACATCGCCGGCAAGGGCCCCATCGGCCTCGTCTCGAAGTCGGGCACCCTGACCTACCAGATGATGTTCGAGCTCCGTGACTTCGGCTTCTCCACCGCCATCGGCATCGGCGGCGACCCGGTCATCGGCACCACGCACATCGACGCCATCGAGGCGTTCGAGAACGATCCCGACACCGAGATCATCGTCATGATCGGCGAGATCGGTGGCGACGCCGAGGAGCGTGCAGCCGACTACATCAAGGCGCACGTCACCAAGCCCGTCGTCGGTTACGTCGCCGGCTTCACCGCTCCCGAGGGCAAGACCATGGGCCACGCCGGCGCCATCGTCTCCGGCTCGCTGGGAACGGCTCAGGCCAAGAAGGACGCTCTCGAGGCGGCCGGCGTGAAGGTCGGCAAGACGCCGTCCGAGACCGCTGCCCTCGCGCGCGAGATCCTCGAGAAGAAGTAGTCACTCTTTCTTCTCTCACACGAGGGAGGCCGGTTTCCCGCTCGGGAAGCTTGCCTCCCTCGTGTCGTTCCGGGGGACTACCGTCGAGGTATGAGCATTCCCGCGACTCACTCCGCCATCGTCTCCGTCGAACCCGACTCGCCGTTCGTGCAGATCGAGCGAGAGACTCCGTCGCCCACCGGATTCGACGTTCTCGTACGTGTCGACGCGGTGTCCGTCAATCCGGTGGACACGAAGGTTCGCTCGTCCTTCGATCCGTCCGACGGCCCGAAGGTCCTCGGTTTCGACGCCGTCGGTGAGGTCGTCGCGGTGGGTTCCGACGCCCGAATCTTCGAGCCCGGCGATCGAGTCTTCTATGCGGGATCCATAGCTCGGGACGGCAGCAACGCCCAGTACCAACTCGTCGACGAGCGGATCGTCGGCCATGCGCCGTCGTCACTGTCCGCCGAGGACGCCGCGGCCGTGCCGCTGACCGCCATCACCGCCTGGGAATCGCTGTTCGTCCGGCTCGGACTCGGGAAAGACAGCACCGGCACACTTCTCGTGATGGGGGCCGCCGGCGGTACCGGGTCGATGATCATCCAGCTCGCCCGGGCACTGACCTCGCTCACCGTCGTTGCCGCGGCATCGCGCGGCGAATCCCGCGACTGGGCAACGGAGATGGGCGCCCATCACGTCGTGGATCGGCACTCCCTCGTGGACGAGGTCGGTGCCCTGGCGCCGGACGGCGTCGAGTACGTGTTCTCGCCGTTCTCCGAGGGCAATGTCGGCGCCTACGCCGCGGTGATGGCAGTGCACGGCCAGGTCGTGGCGATCGACGATCCGGTCGGCCTGGACCTGATGCCGCTGAAGGCCAAGAGCCAGACCTGGCACTGGGAACTGATGTTCACGGTGCCGTTGTCGTTGCCGGAGAGCACTTCTCAGCACACCATCCTCGACGAGGTCTCGCGACTCATCGACAACGGAACTCTGCGGAGCACCCGCACCACTACTCTGTCACCGTTCGACGTGGACACCCTGCAGGACGCGCACCGGCGGGTGGAAAGTGGCGGCACCATCGGGAAGGTGGTCGTCGTTCGGTAGATCAGTCGATCGGCGAGACCCTGATGAGGTTGCCGTCGGGGTCGCTGACCACAAATGTGCGGCCGAAGACCGCGTCGTACGGCTCGTCGACGACACGGACTCCCTTCGAGACCCAGTTCGCGAAGACCTCGTCGACGGCAGACGCCGACCCGGGGACCATCAGTCCGACCTCGGTCGTGCGTGGAGTGTCCGGGGCCAGGTGCTCGCTGTAGCCGGTCCACAGCGCGAACAAGACGCCGGGGGCTACCTGGAAAGCGACATAGTGGGGACTGATGAAGGTCGGTTCGATCTCGAACAGGTCGCTGTAGAAGCTGGTAGCGGTCTCGGCGTCGCGGACGCCGATCAGGAACAGGTTCGGTGCGGGCACAGGAGCTCCTCGACTCGGTGAATTCTCGGTACCGCCACAGTGGACCGGCCTATCACGACAGAACCTGTCACCTTTTCTGCGAAGATCGGACGCATGAAGGCCTCCCGATTGCTGCACCTCTTGCTGTTGCTGCAGACCCGCCAACGCATCACCACCACGGAGCTGGCCGCGCGTCTGGAAGTATCGCGGCGGACCGTGCTGCGGGACGTCGAGGCGCTCTCGGCAGCAGGAGTGCCTGTGTACGCCGAACGTGGCCGCAGCGGTGGAATCGTCCTGCTCCCCGGTGCGCGGCTCAACGCGTCCCACCTGGAACCACCGGAGTTGGAAGCCCTTTCTCTGGCGGGTCTGGACAGCACGCAACGTGAGCGCATGGGCTTGTCGGCGATGTGGGAGTCGGCAGCACGCAAGATCGCCGCCCGCCAGGCCGCGACATCCACGGGCACGAGCCCATTGCGACTGGCGGACCTCGTGCTGGTGGACAGCACCCCGTGGTTTGCCGATTCAGAAGCAGCGGTCGACGTCGCCGATCTGGCATCGGCCCTGCAGGACCGACGCCGATTGCGAATCCGATACCGGCGGAGCGCCGAGAGTGAGGCCTCGACACGTGTGGTCGACCCGTACGGGATCGTGGCGAAGTCCGGCCGCTGGTACCTCGTCGCCGACCACCGAGGAGATGGACGACTGTTCTCTCTGGACCGACTCGCGGCTTTCGAACAACTCGACGCGCCAGTCTCTCTCCGACCCGGAGAAACCCTCCGCACCACATGGGCCGCGTTGAAGGACCGCACCGAGGGTCGAGGTCATGTGAGCGTGACCTTTCGCCTGCCGGAACACGGCCTCGACTTGGCGCGGCGCATCCTCGGGACACGCATCCACGATGTATCCGATCCGGAGAACGGAACATGCATTGTCGTCGTCGGCTACCCCGACATCGAGTCGGTGCGTCAACTGCTGCAATTCGGCGACCACATCGAGGTCCTCGCCCCAGACGCAGCCCGCACACGCATCAGCCAACTCGCGAAAGTCCTGGCCGAAACACACTCACCCCCATCCAGTTGACCGCCGATCGGGACGCCTCGAGCTCGATCGACGTGTCCGGTCAGTACGACCGGACGTGTTCTCGGGCACGGAATGTGTTGGTGGAAAGGCGATCTGCGCTCAATGTCCGCGCATGTATCGACGGCCGCAACGGATCGAAAAGCTGGAGCGCGCATCCGACGGCGTGACCCGAAAGTGTGTCGGTGGGGTGGGTTACTGTCTGTTCAGGTCGTCGGGGGCGGTCTGATCGGGGCATCACCGGGGGGTGAATTCGTGTACGACGCAGAGGTTTCGACGGATGTGTTGGTGTCGGCGAAGGTCGACGCTCAGGCGTCGTTCGCCCGGACCGTGTCGGCGTCGTGTGCGTACGTGCAGGAGTCGTCGCGTCGGCCGGCGGTGCTTGGTCCGGGTGGGGTGTTCGACGCGGAAGCTGCTGAGACCTGTGCGGTGGCGGAGGTCGCGGCGGCGTTGGCGGTGTCGACGCGCACGGTGACCGAGTGGCTGTTCCTGACCCGCACCGCGCATCCCGCGGTGGCGGAAGCGTTCGATGCGGGCCGGTTGGCGTATGCAGCGTTCCGGACGGTGTGCAGGTCGGTGGCCGAGGTTCCGAACGCCACCGAGGCCCTGCTGCAGCGGGTGATCGCTGCCGCGTCGAGGTGCACTCCGGGTGCGGTGGCAGCGGCGGTCGATCGGATTCTCGCGGAGTTCGATGCGGAGTGGCACCGGAAGGCGCGTGAACGGGCGGCGTCGGAGCGGTCGGCGACGGTGCGCAAGCGCCCTCGGGGTCAGGCGGAGCTGACGATTCGTGGTCCGGCGGAGCAGGTCGCCGCGGTGTGGCGGGTGATCGTGTCGGCGGCGCGTGGGGTGTGCGCGACGGATCCGCGGCCGCTGTCCGCGCGGTTGTTCGATGCAGCTCACGCGGTGCTCGCCGGCGGAGCTGTCGCGTGTGAATGTGCTGGCCATGACTGCGAACAGCGGGGGTCGGTCGCCCGTACCGAGGCTACTGCGGTGATCGTGCTCGATGCGGCCACGGCGGCGGGGTTGGCGGGGGAACCCGGCCACCTCGTGGGTTGGGGTCCGGTTCCTGCGGACGTGGCCCGGAGAATCGCCGGGGATGCGACGTGGCAGGCGATGATCACCGCGGCGAAGGTCGCGGAACCTCGGGCTGCGTGCAGCTGCCGATGCCCGGAACACGACCCGCCGACCGGCTCCGAACCACCGGGCACGCCGGTTCCCGCCGCCCGGCGGGAAGTCCGCCGAACTCGCCGCATGCCGGCAGGCTGGACACCGACCGCGGGGCGAATGGACAGCGTTCGAGCGCGGGCGGTGCGGGAGGACACCGAGTACCTCCGCGCGCTGCCACCATTGTCGTTGGACCGTGCCGTCGAGAACCCCGACGGACATGGGGGCTTCGCCGTGCCCCCGGCCGGGGCGTTGACCTACCGGCCGTCCGAGGCGGTCGCGGCGCTGGTGACAGCGCTGTATCCGACATGCATCCATCCGGGGTGTGCTGTGCCCAGCGAGGACTGCGATCTCGACCATGTCGTCCCGTTCGACCACACCGACCCGGAGAGAGGCGGCTGGACCGTCACCGGCAACCTCGCGCCGCTGTGCCGTCGGCACCACGGCCTGAAGACCCGGCGGCAGTGGCACCACCGCATGCTCCGGGACGGGATCGTCCATGTCCGCGACTCGCACGGCACCGACTACTTCACCGCACCCGGCGAGTGAGCGAACCGTTCGAATCACCCAGAGCGCAACGGTGGTTCCGCATCGACCCGGGCGATGTACTTCCGGGCATGACGATCACCGACACCCGCCCCGCCGGCGCCGCCACCGAACCGCGCTGGACCACCGCTCCCACGACGTCCGCGGAATGGATCGACCGTGCCCACGAGGTGGCCGCGATCCTCGCCGTCGACGCCGTCGCCCGTGATCGCGCCACCGAGGCGCCGCACGAGGAGGTGACGTTGTTGAAGGAGTCCGGTCTGGTCACGATCCTCGGGCCGACCGAGTTCGGTGGTGGCGGGCAGACCTGGGAGACCGCCTACCAGGTGATCCGCGCCGTGGCCGCCGCCGACGGGTCGATCGGACAGCTGCTCGGCTACCACCTGCTGTGGTTCTGGGCGGCACGTCTGGTCGGGACGAAGGAGCAGATCGCTGCCGTCGAACAAGCCGCCACCGAGAACACCTGGTTCTTCGGCGGCGCGGTCAACCCGCGCGACAACGACGTCGAGATCACCGACGAGGGCGACACGATCGTCTACAACGGTGCCAAGACGTTCTCCACGGGCAGTCGCGTGTCCGACGTGACCGTGCTCGAGGGGGTGCTCGCCGGTACCGACACCCACGTCTTCGCCATCGTTCCGTCGAACTCCGAGGGCCTGACGTTCCACGACGACTGGGACAACATCGGTCAGCGTCGCACCGAGAGTGGCAGTGTCACCATCGATCACGTCCGCACCGACTGGAGCTCGGCCGCCGGATTCGCGAACAAGGCGTTCGAGCCGCGGGTCTACAACACCCTCAACGTCCCGATCATCCAGCTGGTGTTCGTCAACTTCTACCTCGGCATCGCACGCGGAGCCCTCGAGACCGCTGCCGACTACACGCGCACCACCACGCGAGCGTGGCTGCACAGCACCGTGGACAACGCGCTCGACGAGCCCTACATCATCGACCTGTACGGAGACCTGACCGCGAAGCTCTGGGCCGCAGAGGCTCTCGCGGACGCCGTGGCCGCGGAGCAGCAGCGGATCCACGAGAACGCCTGGACCGTCACCGAGCACGAGCGCGGCGAGCACGAGGTGCGCGTCGCCGCGGCGAAGGCACGCGCCACGGAGGTCGCCCTGGAGATCACGTCGGGCATCTTCGAGGGGCTCGGCGCCCGCGCCACCGCGTCGAGTCACGGATTCGACCGCTTCTGGCGCAACGTGCGCACGCACACGTTGCACGATCCGGTGGCCTACAAGCGCCGCGAGATCGGCCGCCACGTGCTCACCGGCGAGTTGCCCCAGCCCACCTGGTACTCCTGAAATCATATGTCGCGCACTATTATCGAACCGAGGACTGCATGAGTACAGAGAAGATCGCCGACGAAGTGAAGTTCGCCTACTGGGTGCCCAACGTCAGTGGTGGCCTCGTCACCAGCGACATCGAGCAACGCACCAGCTGGGAGTTCGAGTACAACAAGAAGCTCGCGCAGACGGCGGAGAACAACGGGTTCGAGTACGCGCTGAGCCAGGTCCGGTACGAGGCCAGCTACGGAGCCGAGTTTCAACACGAGTCCACGAGTTTCAGTCTGGGACTGCTCCTCGCGACCGAGCGCCTCAAGGTCATCGCTGCCGTGCATCCCGGGCTCTGGCAACCGGCCGTGCTCGCGAAACTCGGTGCGACAGCGGACCATCTCTCCAACGGACGCTTCGCCGTCAATGTGGTGAGTGGATGGTTCAAGGACGAATTCACGCATCTCGGTGAGCCCTGGCTCGAACACGACGAGCGTTACCGACGCAGCGCCGAATTCCTGCAGGTGCTGCGCAAGATCTGGACCGAGGACGACGTCGATTTCCGCGGCGACTTCTACCGCATCCACGACTTCACGCTCAAGCCGAAACCGCTCAACACGCCCGCGCGTCCCAATCCCGAACTGTTCCAGGGTGGTAATTCGTCGGCGGCACGGGAGAACGCAGGTCGGTACTCCGACTGGTACTTCTCCAACGGCAAGGACTTCGACGGCATCACCGAGCAGATCGACGACGTGCGGCGCGTCGCACAGGCCCATCAGCGTGAAGTGAAGTTCGGTCTCAACGGCTTCATCATCGCCCGCGACACCGAGAAGGAGGCGAGGGACACCCTCCGCGAGATCATCGAGAAGGCGAACAAGCCGGCAGTCGAGGGGTTCCGCGGTGCCGTGCAGCAGGCCGGCAGTTCGACGTCGGACAAGAAGGGCATGTGGGCCGACTCGAGCTTCGAGGACCTCGTGCAGTACAACGACGGCTTCAAGACCCAGCTGATCGGTACGCCCGAACAGGTGGCGACGCGCATCGTCGACTACCGCGACCGCGGCGTGGACCTCATCCTCGGCGGTTTCCTGCACTTCCAGGAGGAGATCGAGTACTTCGGAGCGAAGATTCTGCCGCTGGTGCGGGAGATTGAGGCCGCGCGGGCGAGTGACCGCGAACCCGTCGGCGTCGCCTGAGCGAGGAGTCACTCACCGCGGGTCCGTAGTGTTGGTGAGCGGCGCGGCCGCCGCAGTCGGCGGCCGACCGACGACCAGCACCGAGGAAGAGGAATCGAGATGACCTTCTCACCAGGGGGACCCGACCACGACCACGGCCGGACGGACCCGCGGACGACCACCTTCGGAGACCCGTCCACGGAGACCGGGCAGGTCGACGACCGTTCAGCGTCGATCGACCGCACTGACGGCGCTGCGACCCCGTCCGTCGACGCGGACGCGGCCGACGCCGACGACAACACGACCGAGCAGATCGCGGCGCGCACGACGCAGGTCGCCCGTATCGCGTCGTACGTCGTCATCGGCACCGGTGTCCTCGCGTTCCTGCTCGGTCTGTCCGCGCAGTTCGCGCTCGGCGGTGAGTCCTCCAACTTCTTCGAACGCGAGCTGGGCGACCCGACGTCCGTGGCGCTGCTCCTCCTCGCCGCGCTCGTCGCGGCCGCGGGCCTCCTGCCGCGGCAGACGACGTCGCGGGGACTGGTCGCGGCGCTGTCCGTCACCGCGTTGCTCACGCTGATCTTCCAGCTGGTGAACCGCGGGGCGGCGTTCACCGCCTTCGGTGAGACCGTCCGCGTCGGTATCGGCATCGGGTCGATCCTGGTACTGATCCTGGCCATCGTGCAGGTGGCCGCGGCCGTCGGTGCGCTTCTCGTCGACTCGGGAGTCGTGACGGTCCCGGCGCCGCGTCCGAAGCAGCAGCAGTTCGGCCGGCCGGGTGGCCCGGGACAGCAGGGTCCCGGCCAGCAGAACTACGGGCAGCAGGCATATGGCCAACAGGCATACGGCCAGCAGGGCGCCTACGGCCAGCAGGGTTACGGGCAGCCACAGAGCTATGGCCAGCCGCAGGGTTACGGCCAGCCGGGTGCCTACGGGCAGCCGCAGGGTTACGGCCAGCCCCAGGGATACGGCCAGCCGCAGGGTTACGGGCAGCCCCAGGGTTACGGGCAGCCGGGTGCCTACGGGCAGCCGCAGGGGTACGGCCAGCAGGGTCAGGCGCAGCCCGGCGCCTACGGTCAGCAAGGGTACGGCCAGCCGCAGGGCTACGGATCGCCCTACAGCGCCCCGACCGAGCGCTACGGGCAGCCGGTCGGCCAGACCGCCGCGGACACCGCCCCCGCGCACGCCGCATCGGCGGAGTCCGCGACACCTCCCACCGGTGAGCAGTCGTCCGCGCAGCAGCCGAGCACGGAGGAGCGCACGCCCGAGCAACAGGCACCCGAGCAGCAGGCACCCGAGCAGCAGGCACCCGAGCAGCAGGCGCCGGAAGCCACCCGCGCACTCGACTTCGGCGATCGGTCGGACGACCGCCGCTGAACCGCGTCGTCGGCGCGCCTAGGTTCTCCACCGCGCCGACGGTGAGAACCTGATCGGTGATGACCTCACTACTCGATCGCGAACCGCACACGCGGGGCCGTTTCGGTCCGAGTCCCGACGAGGCTCGAATGCTGCTCACCGTGGCGTTCCGGCCCGTCGGGCTACTCCTGGCCGTCGTCACGGCCGTGGTGCTGGTGACGCTCGTCTCCGCGAACAGCGACCTGACGGGGACGTTCGGCGCGTTGGCCGCCACGTGGCTGGCCGTCCATCAAGTGCCGCTGGGCATCGCCGGTGCGACGTTGTCGATCCTGCCGCTGCTGCCCACTCTCGTGCTGGTGCACGCGGTGTCGTCGGCGGTCGCGCGGCCACTGACCGACGCCTCCACCCGCCGCGACATCGGATGGGTCGTCGGCGCGGCGATCGCGGGTCCGCTCGCGATGGCGGCGGTGATGCTCGCGATGATTCACGACGCGTCCACCGTCATCGCCCTGAGCACGCCCAACGCACTCGCCACCTTCGGGTGGGTGATCCTCGTGCACGGCATCGGTGCGGCGATCGGCTGCATCCGCGGTACCTGGCCCTCACTCATGCGCACGGTGGTCCTGCCGCCGTGGCTCGCAGCGTCCTTCGCTCCCGCGGCGCGTGCCGGCGCAGTACTGCTCGCCGGTGGCGCCGTCGTCGTCGCCGCCTCTCTCGTGCTGTCCTTCTCCACGCTCGGCACGCTGCTCGAGTCCGGCGGCGGGATCGGCGGAGCGCTGGGCCTGACCGCGATCTCGGTGCTGTATCTGCCCAACATCGTGGTGGCGGCGTCGTCGGTCGTCACCGGGTCGTCCGCCCACGTGGGCGCGGCGATGGTCTCCGTCACCGAGACGACCGGCGGTCAGCTTCCTGCCGTCCCGGTGCTGGCAGTCATGCCCGAATCGTCGGCCCAGGTGTGGTGGCCGGTCATGCTCGTCGTCCCCGCACTCGCCGCCGTGGTGCTCGGGCGTGCGTGTGCTCGTGCGACGACGTCCCTGGCGGACGCGGTGCGCAGTGCCGCCGCCGCCGCGGTCTGCGTGAGCGTGGCGGCCCTCCTGATCGGCGTCGTCGCCGGTGGCTCGGTGGGAACGTTCGGCCATCTTGGTGTCGATGCGCCGCTCCTCGGCGTCACCACCTTCGCGTGGTGCCTCGTGGTGGGCGCGCTCACCGCGGCCGTCACCGCTTGGTCGATGCGGCGCCACGACATCCACGGATGGCACGAGGACAGCGAAGCCGAGGAGCGCGAATCCGACGACTCCGCGGGCACATCGATGCTCGGTGAGCCGGCCGCCCTCCCCGCAGCCCCGGACGCCGCGCCGACGGACACGGACATCGTGGAAGCCGAGACCGAAGCCGAGACCACCGACACCGTCGAGACCGAAGACGATGCCGTGGAGGCGGACGTCGTCGACGCCGAGATCGTCGACCTGCCGGACGAGTCGGCCGAGCCCGAGAAGCCCGGCGGCACCGACACCGCTCCCTGACGCGCGTCCTCCCCGAGCGAGGCCGATCGAGGAGGCGAACGGCGGCCGTCTAGGCTTCCTGTCGGCGTGATCCCACGCCGACAGAGCACCTGACCCGCCCGAGCAGCTGAGGAGAAGCACGCTGTCTGCCCCGCGTTCGACACCCGGGCGGGACCTCCCGGCCCGCGTCGTCGTCCTCGCCTCGGGGGTCGGATCACTGCTCGGATCGTTGGTCGAGGCCGCGTCCGCTCCCGAGTTCCCGGCCGAGGTCGTCGCCGTGGTGGTGGATCGGCCGTGCGGCGCCGAGAGCGCAGGGCTGCCGTCCCGGCGAGTGGCCGTGTCGGACCACGGTTCGCGTGCGGAGTGGGATGCCGCCCTCACCGAGGTCGTGGACTCCTGGTCACCGGATCTCGTCGTGAGTGCGGGATTCATGCGGATCCTCGGGCCGGTGTTCCTCGCACGCTTCGGTGGCCGCATCGTCAACACCCACCCCGCACTGCTGCCGTCGTTCCCGGGCGCGCACGCGGTGGCCGACGCCCTCGCCCACGGTGTGAAGGTCAGCGGGTCCACCGTCCACCTGGTGGACGACGGTGTGGACACCGGGCCCATCGTGGCGCAGGAAGCTGTTCCGGTGCTCGACGGCGACACCGAGGAGTCGCTGCACGAGCGCATCAAGATCGTCGAACGACGGCTGCTGATCGACGTGGTCGCCGCCGTCGCCACACGCGGAGTCATCACCGATGGACGAAAGGCCCAGATCCCCAGTGACTAACCCAGAGAACACGCGCGCCGTCTCGCGCGCACTCGTCAGCGTCTACGACAAGACCGGTCTGGACGAGCTGGCCGTGGGCCTTCACGCCGCCGGGGTGGAGATCGTGTCCACCGGATCGACCGCCGGGCGCATCGCCGCCGCGGGCGTACCGGTGACTCGGGTCGAAGACCTCACCGGCTTCCCCGAGACCCTGGACGGCCGCGTGAAGACGCTGCATCCGCGCGTGCACGCCGGCGTCCTGGCGGACACGCGCAAGCCGGAACACCTCGCGCAGCTCGACGAGTTGGGCGTCGCTCCGTTCGAGCTCGTCATCGTCAACCTCTACCCGTTCACCGAGACGGTGGCGTCCGGTGCGAGTTCGGACGAGTGCGTGGAGCAGATCGACATCGGTGGCCCGTCCATGGTCCGCGCCGCGGCGAAGAACCATCCGTCGGTGGCGGTCGTGGTGGATCCCGCTCGCTACGCCGACGTGCTGACCGCGGTGCAGGGTGGCGGCTTCACGCTCGAGCAGCGAATCGCTCTGGCCGCCACGGCGTTCCAGCACACCGCAGCATACGACGTCGCGGTGGCGTCCTGGATGACCGACGTCCTCGTCGCCGGCGGTTCCGACGAGTCCGAGCACTTCCCGGCATGGATGGGCGCGACCTACGAGCGCGCCTCGGTTCTGCGCTACGGCGAGAATCCGCACCAGGCCGGCGCTCTGTACGTCGACCCGTCCGCTCCCGCCGGCATCGCGCAGGCGGAGCAGGTGCACGGCAAGGAGATGTCGTACAACAACTACACCGACGGTGACGCCGCCTGGCGTGCCGCGTTCGACCACGATCTCCCGTGCGTGGCGATCATCAAGCACGCCAACCCGTGTGGCATCGCGGTATCGGCGTCCGGCTCCATCGCCGAGGCGCATCGCAAGGCGCACGCCTGCGATCCGGTGAGCGCGTACGGCGGCGTCATCGCGTCCAACCGCGAGATCACCGTCGAGATGGCCGAGCAGGTCGCCGAGATCTTCACCGAGGTCATCATCGCCCCGTCCTACGCCGACGGCGCGCTGGGAGTGCTGCAGCGCAAGAAGAACATCCGCGTCCTCGTGTGCGAGCCGCCGACGGCGGTGCCGGAGATCAAGCAGATCTCGGGCGGCCTGCTGCTGCAGGACCGCGACCGTCTCGACGCCGCGGGCGACGATCCGTCGGGGTGGACCCTGGCCGTGGGCGAGCCCGCCGACGAGGCAGTGCTGGCCGACCTCGAGTTCGCCTGGAAGGCGTGCCGCGCCGTCAAGTCCAACGCCATCCTCATCGCCGCGGACGGTGCGTCCGTGGGAGTGGGCATGGGACAGGTCAATCGGGTCGATTCCGCCGAACTGGCCGTGCGCCGCGCCGGCGACCGCACCACGGGCGCCGTGGCCGCGTCGGACGCCTTCTTCCCGTTCCCCGACGGCTTCCAGATCCTCGCCGCAGCGGGGGTGGCGGCGGTGGTGCAGCCCGGCGGATCGATCCGCGACACCGAGGTCGTGGAGGCAGCGCGCGAGGCGGGCGTGACCATGTACCTGACCGGGTCACGCCACTTCGCACACTGACCTCTCCCAACCCCGACCCCCCCGAAC
>NZ_JABUEI010000018.1:0-43939 GCF_019836145.1 Rhodococcus sp. BP-241
CGGCTGACGTGTCAGGTCGACCGCCCGGCGGCGGAACTCCTCGGGATGGGCAGCGGGCATAGCTCGGACTCCTCTCCTGCAGCAGCAACGCTACAGATCAGGTGTCCGGGAAACCGGGTCAAGCTCCGCATCGCATCTGCCAAGACCGGCACCCCTGACTGTCCGCGGAGGGTTCAGTCAGGGTTGCCGGTGGGTTTCATGAGCTGGTGGTGATGACCTTGTCTCTCGTGTCCGGTACGAACAGGCACCCGATCATGCCGACGATGGCGCCGATGACTCCGAAGCCCATTGCGCGGTGCACGTTCCCGTCCGCTGCCATGAGTGCAAAAAGGGGGAAGAGGCCGGATCCCACACCTCGGGCGACGTAGTAGGTGGCGCCTGATCCGAGCGCCCGGTACCGGGTGGGATAGAACTCGGAGATCCAGGTGCCGATGACGCCGAATCCTGCGTATCCGATTGCCGCGCCCGCGAGGGCCGCGGTGGCGACGGTCCATGTGTCACCTGTTCCCTGCGCTGTTTCCGTGTCGGACCCGATGGCGAGGAACAGCCCGAACCCGAGTACGCCCACAGCGCAGGACCAGAAGGTGGAGCCTCGGCGACCGATTCGATCGGAGAGTGCGCCAAAGGTGATGTAGGAAGCGATTCCGAGCAGGGTTCCGATCGACAGGACGATGGTCGACCACCCGAGTGACAGGCCGGCGTATTCGCGGAGGTAGGTGGGACCGAAGGTTATGTAGCAGTAGCTCGCCGCGAAAATTCCCGTTGTGGCCAGGGTGAGGAACAACCCGCCCAGAACCACGCGTGTCCTGTTCTCGGTGGGCGGGGACGAAGGTGTGGCAGGCCGCTCGACCGATTCGTCCACGTGGGTCGGTTGTGGACTGGGCGCGGTGTCGGCATCGCGGGCGGCACGCCACAGTTTGGATTCTGGCAATGAACGAAACGCGACCACACCGATGCCGACACTCATCGCGCCGATGATGACGAAACCCGTACGCCATCCGTTGTTCGATCCGAACGAAGTGATGGTGGCGAACAGGATTGCCTGTGTGATGAGTGTGCCGCAGATGAACATGCCTTGAAGGACGCTGCCCATCAGGCCACGGTTCTTTGTCTTCCAGGTCTCGGTGAACATCGCGAAGATGACACCGAAGGCACCTCCCATCGCGATGCCGGCGACGATGCGGGTGATGGTGAACAGTTCGAAGTTGGTCAGGAAAGCACCGAGGATGGCGAGCGTTCCGTAGATGGTGGTGAAAGCGACGTACGTGGGGCGCCGCCCCCATTTGTCGGCCGTCCACCCGAAGATGAAGCCGCCGGCGATCGACGCGATGCTCTGTAGGGTGATCACGGTGACCACTGCTTGGGTCGACACGTCGAACGAGTCGGACAGGTCTCGCAGGGGGTAGCTGAGGAGATTGAGCTCCATGCTCTCGATCAGCGCGCCGATGATGGCGAACGCGAGGACAACTTTGCGTTCTCGCGGTGTGTAGGCGTTCTCGGCGTTGAGTTTCACCGCTGGCAGTGCCGCGTCGGAAACTCCCGGTGTGCTCATCGGACGCTCGCGGCGTGCGTGACTGGGGTCCCAATCGCGTGGACAGGATCGACCACCGTGTTCGTCATCTCACCGATACCTTCGATGGTGCTCACGATGACGTCACCGGCTCGAAGATACCGTTGCGGGGAGCGGCCGAGACCGACGCCTGCTGGAGTACCTGTGAAGATGAGGTCCCCGGGGAAGAGGGTGACGCGAGCTGAGATGTACTCGACGAGCTCGGGGACAGGGAACACCAGGTTCGACGAGGTGCCGTCCTGCATGATCTCTCCGTTGACTGAGCACCGAAGTGCGAGCGAGTCCGGGTCGTCGAATTCGTCTGGTGTGACGAGTACCGGCCCGATCGGGGCGAAGTTCTCGAAGGACTTCCCGAAGCTGTACTGCGGGTTGGCCCCCTGCAGCTGTACGTCGCGATCGGAGATGTCCTGTCCGACGGTCAGCCCTGCGACATGACTCCAGGCATCGGCGCGGTTCACCTTCGCACATCGGCTGCCGACGACGACGACCAGTTCGACTTCCCAGTCGACGCTCGGACCGGTGAGCGAGATGTCGGCATTCGGTCCTGCGAGCGAGGACCCGAACTTGGTGAACAGCAGCGGGACTTCGGGTAGTGGAGAGCCGGCTTCGGCGGCGTGGTCGACGTAGTTCAGGCCTACTCCGAAGATCTGCCGCGGTCGGGGACTGACGGCGCCGACAGCCGGCTCTCCTGCGCCTGTGGCGTCAGCGTCGTGCGACGCTGCATGGGGGTCGTGCTGGAAGCACCAGGCGACGAACTCGTCCCACCTGTCGTAGATGTGTTCGATTCGGTGATCGAAGAGGCCGTCGCTGGCGGTTGCGACGTCGATGGCGGCGTCTCCGGTCAGCAGTGTCAGGCGGTCGTCGTGGTTCGCGATACGCATGGGTTCAGCTGTCCTCTCGGGAAGTGGTCGGGGTTGTCGCCCGCTGGTCGCTCACGAGTCGGTAGGTCGACCACCGGGCGGGTGAACCCAGTGCGGACACGGTGTCGATGAATGAGTCGACGGGTGCAGGCTCGAGTGATCCGCGGCGTTCCACGATCACGAACAACGAGACGGTGGACTCGTTTTCCGATGCCTGACGTCGGTCGCCGACGGCCTGCCCCTCCGCGGTGTCGTCCTTGGCCGACGTCGCGACCGGGTCGGATTCGTAGATAGTCACTCCGTCGGCGACCCCGTCGTCGATGATCGAGCGGGCGACGTCGACCAGATTCCGAACGATCGCGTCGGCGCCATCGGGAGTGCAGGTGATGCGTCCGAGCAGAACGTCGCCTGTGCGGCCGACCCCACGGCGATGACGAAGGCGCCCGACGGTGCGCTCGTTCTCTCTGAACAGGGCCACGGCGGCCGTGGTGCGTGGTGTCGGCGAGTTCAGTGCGGCGAGGTATTCCGCGCTCGTCAGGGTGTCGACGGTGTCCGTCTCGTAAATCGACAGAAACTCCGCCAGCTGCCGGCCGCGGTCCGGATGCTCGACGAAACGTCGCGCTGTCCGAAAACCACTCACTGCCAGCCGCTCCGGGAAATGCTCGGTGGAGTACCAACTGTCGAACTCGGTGAGGTCGGCGCGGTCCACTGCGATCACGTTGATGAGTGCGCCGTCGGGTGCGTCCGCGGCGGCGGAGGACGAGACGTCGCGGTCCATCTGCTGTGTCATCAGAACAGGCCCTGGCGCTGCTGGAACTTCGTCGGCTTACCGAGTGTGTCACCGCTGTCGGCGACCCACGCTGCCACTGCGTCGATCATCGTGGACAGCGTGGTCGTGGGGAAACCGAACTCGGCCTGAAGTGCGGAACCGTCCATGACGTAGGCGGTCCCGGTCTCGTGTCCCGAGAAAATGGGCTCGCGCCCGAGCTTCTCGCCGAACCGGTGCGCGAGCCATCGGATCGAGACGATCTCCGGACCTGTGATGTTGAGCCGTCTCGGGGGAGACTGCGTGAGTGTCAGTGACCGAATGGCGTAGTCGGCGACATCACGCTGCCAGATGACGCTGGCATGGCCCATTTCCAGAGGTATCTCGACGCCGTCCTTGACCGCCTGGGCGATCTCCTGCAGTACTCCGTATCGCGTCTCGATGGAGTACCCGAGCCGGAACAGGAGGACGGGCGTACCGAATTGCTTGGAGTGGTGCTCGAAGATGCGTTCCCGTCCGACGCACGAGGCGGCGTACTCGCCGATGGGACCGGACGGGTCGCACTCGCGTGATCCGCCCTGCGTGACATCGGCGAGCGGGTACGTGACGAGTGTGGAGAACGCAACGATCCTGCTGTCTCGGTACCGCGTCGCCACACGGCCCGGCAGATAGGAATTCATCGACCAGGTGAACGACTCGTTGCCCGTCGTACCGAACTTGTGGCCTGCCATGTAGATCACGTTGGCGGCGTCCGGGAGCCTCTGCAGCTGCTCGTCGTCTGTCAGGTCGGCCGGAACACACTCGACGCTGTTCCGTTCGAGGAACTCGCGACTGTGCGGATCGGAGAATCGTGCGACACCGAACACTCTGGTGTCGGTGCCGGCTGCAGCGGCTGCGCGCTGTGCCATCGCCGCGACGCTGGGACCCACCTTTCCACCGACACCAAGAACGACGATGTCACCGTCGATCGTCGACATCGCCTCGATCAGCGCGGGCGACGGCGTGGCGAGTGCGTCCTCGATCGCGTCGACACCGTCGAATGTCACGGACGGGGGAGGGGTCTCGCGGGTGATGCTCATCTGCACTCCTCTAATGATGTGACCTGTGACATATAGCCTGGTCGCACACGAGTCGGGGTGACACCGCTACATTCACCACTGTTTGCAAGGTCGGGAGTGTGGGATCACCACAGTATGATGGCGCAGTGTCCAAAAACGCCGATGTAGTCGGGGAGCTGACCGGTGAGGCGTCGAACCTCATCTGGAACACCTACCGCGGTTACACCAGTGCGGTCTTCGATCACGCGGAACTCGAACACTTCGTGCGGATGAATGTCGTCGTCGTGTTGGGATGTCTCGAGCGCGGAAGTAATCCCACACCGTCGGAGCTGGTCCACGCCCGAGAACTCGGAGAGCTGAGGGCCAGGCAGGGCGTGCCACTGGAGTCAGTCATTCAGGCGTTCCGCTCAACGGAACGTGTAGTGCTGCTCCACGTCGAACGCTCGCGAATCGCTCCCACCGGAACCGAGCGCATCGAGCGCGCCCTGTCGTGCTTCGACGCACTGACCAACTCGATGATCGATGCCTATCGAGATGCATCGTCCGCGCTCGATGCGGTACGTGCGCGAGCCGAGGAAGAGTTGACCACGGCCTTGACGAAAGGGTTGGCGGTCGATCAGCACGATATCGATCGTTGGGCAGACGTCCTGGAGTTCGATCCCGCACGTGCGTGCCTGTGCGCGGTCCTGGAGCTCGCGGTCAGTGCGGATCCGCTTGCCAGTCAACGCTTTCGCAGGCGTGCGGTCACTGCGCTCACCGCGTCGATGAACGGGCCGGTGATTTCCCGAGCGAGCGACGGTGTCATCGTTCTGTTCCTGCGAGCGGACGAGGGCCCGTCGTCCGGATCTCTCGATCTGATCATGGGCGGTCTCATCGGAACCAAAGACTGCAGGGCTGTGTACCTGGGGAGCACGGTGCCGTCGTTGAGATCGGGGTACGAGTCCTACCGTCACGCAGTGAAGGTGCGTGACGTTGCGCTCGGTAGTAGTGAAGGCCCTCGTGTCTGGCACTACCGGGAGGTTCTGCTCGACGTGTTGTTGTGCGCCGATCCACCAGCGCGCGGTGAATTCGTCCGCAGTCGAATTGGTGCGTTGATCAACCGACCCCAATTGCTCGACACCGTGGCAGCGCTGGCGGACTGTAATTTGTCGCAGGCTCGGGCAGCGTCTCAACTGTTCGTGCACGTCAATACCGTGGCACTGCGGGCCAAACGTATCTCGGAGTTGACTGGCCGGAATCCGCTCGTGTTCGACGACCTCGTCGAGCTGTACCTGGCTGCACGTCATCGCCACGAGCTCGAACCCACGACGTCGTTCCACCATGCCGGTGGCGATGGTGATCCGCGTGTGACACGTTCTTCTGGGGTGTAGTGACAGGGCATCGACTCACGCCCCAGAACCCGGATCGATCGGGCACGAACGTAGGTGAGTGGGTCGACGCCGTGCTGATTCATCGGAACATCGTGTGCAGCGCATGCGGGTGAGTCGAACTCGGTATCGGTAGTCGATTCGACGGATAAGATTTTCCTGTGCACCGCATCTTCACCACCCCCGTCTCATCCGTCTACCCGCACTACGTCACCAAGGTGGAGCGCAAGGGTCGGACGAAGGACGAGCTCGACGAGGTCGTCCGCTGGCTCACGGGCTTCGACGACGCCGAGTTGGCGCAGCACCTCTCGGCGGACACGACGTTCCTCGAATTCTTCGAGGCCGCGCAGCTGAATCCGAACGCGGCGCTCATCACCGGGTCGGTGTGTGGGGTGCGGGTGGAGTCGGTGGAGGATCCACTGATGCAGAACATCCGTCGCCTCGACAAGCTCGTCGACGAGCTTGCCAAGGGGCGACCTATGGCGAAGATCCTCCGCGCCTGATCCGCGCGCCGACCGTCAGGTGGTCGGACGCAACCGGGTCTCGAACTCGCGCTCGAGGGCGCGCCACGACTCCGCCTCCGCGTCGAACGGGGCGCTCGGAGCCATGCGTCCGTGCACCGGCTCGAGGATGTAGGAGATGAGCCAGCCGAGGGGAGTGGCCGGCGCCAGTGCCTCCTCGACTGACGCGTCCTTGGCGTAGTCGGCTGCGTCGGTGAACAGTTCGACGGCGAGATCGAGCTGATCGGCGTCGACGGATTCCGGTCCGCGGGCCAGGTCGTCGGCGAGCCCGGGCAGCACGTACACGTTCTCGTCGGTCACCCGAACGTCGAGAGAACCGTCGACGGCCGCGGTGCGCACGTCGTCGTACGTGCTGACCGTCGTGAGGTCGTGGTCGTGATCGTCGGCCAGGTAGCGGGCGAGCGCGCGCTCGCTGCCGAACACGAAGATCGCGCCCGAACGTCCCAGGAACAGCGGCTCGTCGTCGAGGTAGCAGCGCAGTGTGTAGTAGGTGTCCTCGGAGGTGATGATGCGCACCGGATCGATACCCACCGAGCCCCAGAAGGTCTCGTCCTCGTCATCGGTGTCGACGGGGACCACGACTACGTCGGAGTCGTCCGACGAGGTGTCGTCGTCCGTGTCGATGTCCTCGTCGTCCAGATCCTCTGCGTCCACGATGTTCTCGGCTGCTGCCGTGATCTCCGCATCGGCCACGGCGGTCGCCTCGGCATCGACGTCGGGAGTGGTCAGGACGGTGTCGATGGCGTCGAGGACGGCGTCCCACCCCTTCGCCACGACGGCACCGATACGGTTCCACAGCTGCGAGCCCTCACGCCCGACGAAGGCGTCGGCACCGCGGGACAGCACTCCGAGAAGCGCGTTGGCAGAGAAGAAGCGAGTGACGGCATCCAGTTCGCAGACCTCGCCGAGGGTGCGTGCCATCTCGAGGGAGCGGGCCAGCTCGATGATGGAGTCCTCGTCCGGATCCCCCGCGGCGAGCTCCGGAACGCCCACGAGGTCGTAGACGTGGTCGTCGTCCGGCTCGATGTGCGCTGCGGAGAGCGCGACGACGGTGCGCCACTGCGGATGGTCGACGAGGTCGTTGTCGGTGTCGGTGCGGATGAACGCCACCATCTCGGCCACCGACGGGAACGCGTAGAGATCGTCCTCGCGACCGAGGAAGGCCTCCCACTCCTCGCCGTCCTCACGCCACTCGGGCGCCCACAGGGTGACGAGGTCGCCGGCAGTCACACCGAGTTCGATCGGGACGATGTCTCCAGCCATGGCCGCGAGCCTATCCCAGCCGCCGGGCGTCCTCACTGGACGCCGTGTCGAGCCCCAGACGCAGGGCGGCGTGGATGTCGGCACGCTCGAGAACGACGGCCAGAACGGCTGTGTTCACCGCGTGGACGATCGCCGCCTCGACCCGATGACAGCGCATCTCTCGGACGTCGTCCTCGACGGTGAGGCCGACCAGACGTCCGTGCGCGTCCACCTCGGCCCGGACGAGCGCGTCGTCCCTGTCGTTGCGGCCGCGCACGCGGGCCAGGTCGTCGAGAGTCCGGTGCAGCAGGGCGGACACGCGTCGTGCCGAACCGGACGAGTCGATCTCGACGAGCTCGTCGTCGGCAGGGCCCGCCGTGGGTACCGGCGCCACCGGATGTGCGAGCCCGTGCAGCATCCGCACCGCGGCAGCCACCGCGGAACCCCCGAAGGCGAGCTCCCTACGTTCGAGCTCCAGGTCCACGATCTCGCCGGACGGCAGCACCACGATGCGTCCGGCGCGCGAGGTGGCGTGTCCGCCGGTCATGCGGTCGGCCGGTAGAAGCCGTGGAAGCTCATGCCGACGTTCGACGTCCGGACGGCACTGACGCTGACCGGGTTGCCCGCCTCCACCATCTGACCGTTCCCCACCACCATCGCGACGTGACCGTCCCACACGGCGAGGTCGCCCGGCATCAGGTCCTCGGCGCTCACCGGGCTGCCCACCGCCTGGTCGGCCGCGAGCCGCGGCAGGTCCACGCCGGCGGTGCCGTACGCGCTCTGTGTTAGTCCGCTGCAGTCCAGGCCCTGGCCGGGGGTGGTGCCGCCCCACACGTACGGCGTGCCCTGCTGGGCGAGCGCGAAGCGGACGGCTCCGGCCGCGCGCTCGTTGGGCGCCATGGCGGTGCTGCCGTCGGGAAGCGTCACGAGCGTGCCGGTCCCGTCGGCGCCGGGCGACGCCGGATCGGCCGGCTGCTCCGGAGCCGTCGGCGCGAACAGCCCGCGGAGAGCCGCGTCCGGCGACGCGGGCAGAGACGGAAGTGCGGGAACCTCCGGCACGACGAGTGCGCCGACGCGGGCGGCCAGGGCATCGAGCTCTGCTCGCACCCGAGCGTGGACGGCGAGAGCATTGTCGAGGTGGTGCGTCGCGTGGGCGATGAGTGCGGTCTGTCCCGGGGGAGTGAGGGCCGCGGGCGCGAGTGCCGCTGCGCCCGTGAGGAAAGCGGCCATGATGGTCTGCAGCTCGGCGACCCCACGCGCGACGCTCGCCTGCGCCTCGGCGGAGAGTGACTGCAGCGCGCCGGCGTGCTCGATCATCGACCCGGCCGCGGCGGCGCCGCGCACGGTGAGGTCGAGAGCGGCCTCGGACGCGGGTCCGGACCACGCGTCCGAGAGAGCGGTGACTCCGTCGGTCACCTGTCGCGAGGCGTCGGACAGTGACGCGATGCCCGAGTCGAGGGAATCGGTGTCGGGGGACGGACAGCCGGTGCCGAGAGAGCGGATCAGAGTCTCGAGGGGCGCGGCCAGCAGATCGATCATCGCGGTGCACCGGTGCCGACGAGCACGTCGGACAGCGCGGTGTCGCCGTCGCCGTAGGACCGCGCTGCGGACTGCACGGACGACCCGAGGTGCTCGAACAAGTCGGACAGCGCGCCGAGGCCGTCGGCGTAGCGCGCCGCGGCACCGGCGAACGCGACTCCGAAGTCGGCTCCGACGAGGCCGAGCGTCGCCGCGGAGCCCGTTGCCGCCCGTGCCGCCGCGGATGCGTCCCGCACGAGGAGTGCGGCATCGGTCAGACGACCGGCACCGTCGTGCAGACCGTCCACTCGGACGTCGAATGTCGTACCGCTCTCGGCCACTGCAGTCCACCGTTCACTCGCGTGCTCGCACCGTCTCGAAGTCAGACGGTGCGGAGCGGCTCGCGGTTCCCCGATCACGCGGATCCGTTCGACCGGGAGTGGGCGCCGATCGCCGACTAGGGTGATTCCGGTGAACACCACGCCCGACATGGACACCCGCGTACTCGACCACCCCCTCGCGTCCGCGCTGCTGACCCAGATGCGCGACCAGTCGACGGACAACCCCGCGTTCCGATCCGCACTGCGCCAGTTGACGCAGATGCTGGTCTACGAGGCGCTGCGCGACGCGCCCGTGGTCGAGTTCGACGTCACGACGCCGGTCGCGGTGACCACCGGGACGCGCCTGAAGTCGCCGCCGCTGCTGGTGCCGGTGTTGCGCGCGGGCCTGGGCATGGTGGAGAAGGCCAGTTCGCTGATCCCGCAGTCGCGGATGGGCTTCGTCGGCATCGCGCGCGACGAGAAGACACATCAGCCGGTGCCGTACATGGAATCGCTGCCCGACGACCTGGCCGGTTACCCGGTGTACGTCCTCGACCCGATGCTCGCCACGGGCGGGTCGATGGTCCACACCATCGAGCTGCTGGTGCAGCGCGGCGCGGACGACGTCACGTGCATCTGCGTCGTGGCCGCCCCCGAGGGAGTGCAGGCACTCGCGTCGTCGGGACTGCCCGTGCGCCTCGTCGCCGCGAGCATCGACGAGGGGCTGAACGAGAACGCGTACATCGTGCCGGGCCTCGGTGACGCCGGGGACCGCCAGTTCGGTCCTCGCTAGAGCGAGCGGGCGAAGTCGGCCAGGGACTCGAGCGTGTCGGCCGCGCGAGTCCTGGCCGGAGCCAGATCCCCCGCCGTCGCCACCGGCTCGACCACTTCGAGGTAGGCCTTCAGCTTCGGTTCGGTTCCCGACGGCCGAACGATGACGCGGAACCGTTCGCTGGTCAGTTCCACTGCATCGGTGCGGAGTTCGGCGTCGGGTGTGTTCAGGTCGCGTACGGTCACCGTCGCACCCGCCAACGTCGTCGGTGGGGCGGAACGCAGGCGCGTCATCATGTCGCCGATCTCCGAGAGGTCGGTAACGCGCCGCGACACCTGGGTGCCCACGCGCGCTCCGAACTCGCGGTCGAGATCGCCGAGGACATCGAGGATGGTGCGTCCCTCCTCGGCCAGGTCGGCCGCGATGTGTGCGAGCAGCACGGCCGCCGAGATGCCGTCCTTGTCTCGCACCGCGTCCGGGTCGACGCAGTGTCCGATCGCTTCCTCGTAGGCGTACACCAGGCCGTCGCCGGCGCGCACGAGCCACTTGAAGCCGGTGAGCGTGCGCCGGTAGCGGGCACCGCGGGCCGGCGCGAGCGCCGAGAGCAGGCTCGACGACACGATGGTGCTGGCCACGAGTGATCCCGGCGGCGCCGACCGCAGGATGTGGTCTGCGATCACCGCTCCCGTCTCGTCGCCGGTGAGCATGCGGACACCGTTCGGTCCGCGCACGCCGATCGCGCACCGGTCCGCGTCCGGGTCCAGAGCGATGGCCAGTGCCGCGTCGACCTCGGCGGCGAGCGCCAGCACCTGGTCCGCTGCGCCTGGCTCCTCGGGGTTGGGAAAGGTGACGGTGGGAAAGTCCGGGTCGGCGTCGAACTGCGACGTCACGATGTGGACGTCGGTGACACCGCTGCGGCGCAACGCCTCCACGGCCACGGGCCCGCCGACCCCGTGCATCGGAGTGAGTGCCACACGGAGGGTGGAGTGCGACGGCCGCTCGGGAACGCGCTGTGCCACCCGGTCGAGGTACTGCTCGATCACGGGGTCAGCGGTGGGCGTGACGGCGGTGCGTGCGATCGAGGACGCACCCGGCGCCTGCCGGATGAACTCCTCGATCTCCCGGTCGGCGGGCGACACCAACTGGGCGCCACCGTCGAGGTAGACCTTGTAGCCGTTGTCTGCCGCGGGATTGTGCGAAGCGGTGACCTGGATGCCGGCGACGGCGCCGCGTGACCTCGTGGCGAACGCGAGCACCGGGGTCGGCGCCGGGTCCGGGAGCAGGGTGACGCGGAAGCCCGCCGCGGCCAGGACCTCGGCCGCGGCGACGGCGAACTCCGCGGAGCCGTGCCGGGCGTCCCGGCCCACCACCACCTCGGAGCCGGTCGCGTGATGACGCGAGAGATACTGCGCCACACCGTGTGTGGCCCTCGTGACGACGGCGACGTTCATGCCACTGGGCCCGGCCTGCACGGGTCCGCGGAGACCCGCGGTGCCGAACGTGAGCGCACCGGCGAACCGCGAGGCCAGATCACTCGCGTCGAGATCGCGCAGTTCCGCCTGCGTCGCGGGGTCCGGATCGTCCTCGATCCACTGCCGGACGACGGCGTCGAGTTCTGTCACAGTTGCGGGACCAGCCGTCGCAGCAGAGTTCCCATCCGCTCGGCCGAGGCGGCGCCGGCGGCGATCACCTCGTCGCCGTCCAGATGCTCTCCGGTCATCCCGGCCGCGAGGTTGGTCACCAGCGAGATACCGAGGACACGGGCACCCGCACCCCGAGCCGCGATGGTCTCGTGCACCGTGGACATGCCGACGAGGTCGGCGCCCAGCGTGCGGAGCATGCGGATCTCGGCGGGCGTCTCGTAGTGCGGGCCGGGCAGTCCGGCGTAGACGCCGTCGGTCAGGCTCGGGTCGATTCCTCGGGCCACCTCGCGCAGGTCGGCCGAGTACGCGTCGACCAGATCGACGAACTGGGCGCCGATCAGCGGTGACCGCGCCGTCAGGTTGAGGTGGTCGGAGATCAGCACGGGATCGCCGACAGCCATGCCCTCACGGATGCCGCCCGCCGCGTTGGTCAGGACGATGGTGCGAGCGCCGGCGGCGGCCGCCGTGCGGACGGGATGGACCACGCGGCCGAGATGATGTCCCTCGTACGCGTGGGTGCGCCCGAGCAGGATCAGGACCTGCGTGCCCTCGACGTCCACGGACCACATGGCGTTGGAGTGGCCCAGCGCCTTGGGTGCGGCGAAGCCGGGCAGCGAGGACATGGGAACGATGTGCTGGGGTGTGCCGAACTGCTCCGCGGCCTTCTGCCACCCGGATCCGAGGACCACTGCCACGGGATGCTCGGCGATGCCGGTGATCCGGGCCAGGGCGGCGGCGGCCGCCTCCGCGGCTCCGGTGGGATCGGTCTCGGGATCGACGAGTGCGTTCTCCGAGTCGGCCGGTACGGGGGGAGTGCTCACACGTCCGACCCTATCGCCGCGGGCGGGTGTTCGCTGCGGCAGGCGAGACGGCGGAGTGTCAGGTGTGGGCTCGGTAGAGACGCCAGAACCACACAGACGCGGCCGAGGCGATCACGGCGCCCGATCCGAACGCGCCGACGAACAACAGCATCGCGGAGAGGGCCGCGAGCAGCACGATCACACCGAGCTGGAGGATCGCCGCGAGAGCCATGACTGCACGGTCCTCCGGAAATCGGTCCCGCGCAACCGAGCGTCGCCGGCGTCGATCGAGGTCTGGTTACCGACGAGTACCATCCGTCCATGCCTTCACTCGATCGCCACGGAGACGTCTTCGTCCTCAGCCTCGCCCACGCCGACGGCGTCAACCCGGAGAACCGCTTCCACCCGGAGTGGATCGAGCAGGTGCACACGCTCCTCGACGAGGCCGAGGCGTCGGAGGGTCCGGCCGCGTTGGTGACCGTCGGCGGCGGCAAGTTCTACTCGAACGGCCTGGACACCGACTACCTGTTCAGCCACGCGGACTCCATTCCGGAGTACCTCGACCTGGTGCACACCGTCTACACCCGGCTGCTGCGCTTCCCGATGGCCACGGTCGCCGCCGTACAGGGCCATGCCTTCGGCGCCGGCGCGATGCTCGCCCTGTGCCACGACACGTCCGTCATGCGCGCGGACCGGGGCTTCTTCTGCCTTCCCGAGGTGAACCTCGGCATGCCGTTCACCGAGGGCATGTCGACGCTGCTGGCCGAGCGCCTGCCGAGTCGGACCATGATCGACGCGATGACCACCGGCCGTCGCTACGGCGGCGCGGACGCTCTCGAGTTCGGCATCGTGCAGGCCGTCGCCGGCGAGGACGAGCTGCTGACCACCGCGGTGGCGCAGGCGGCCGAACGGGTGTCCACCCGCGGCGCCAACCTCACGTCCATCAAGGACAGCATCCACGTGCGCACCCTCGCCGCGCTGTCCGTCCCCACGGCGGAGAGCACCTTCTCACTGGGGCAGTGACACACTGAGTCCCGTGTCCTCGACCCTCGATTCCGTTCTCGACGCCGCGACCGGCGATCTCGTCGCCCTGTCGCACGCCGTACACGCGCGTCCGGAACTGGCCTTCGAGGAGCACTTCGCGTCGGCGGCGACGGCCGATCTGCTCGCAGGTGGCGGATTCGAGGTGCGGCGGGGCGTCGCGGGCCTGCCGACGGCATTCGACGCGACCTACGGTTCGGGCGAGCTGGTGGTCGCCGTGTGCGCCGAGTACGACGCACTGCCGGAGATCGGCCACGCCTGTGGACACAACATCATCGCGGCGTCGGCGGTCGGTGCGGGGCTGGCCCTCGCGTCGGTCGCCGACGAGCTGGGGCTGACCGTCCGGGTGCTCGGCACCCCGGCCGAGGAGTCCGGCGGCGGCAAGGTCCTCATGCTCGACGCCGGGGTGTTCGACGACGTCTCGCTGGCGATGATGGTGCACCCCGGTCCGCTCGACATCGCCGCCGCGCGCTCACTCGCGCTGTCGGACATCGCCGTTCGATACGCAGGGCGTGAAGCGCACGCCTCCGCGGCGCCCGAGTGGGGCATCAACGCGGGCGACGCCGTCACCGTCGCGCAGGTCGGTGTCGGCCTGCTGCGCCAGCATCTGCGTCCGGGTCAGCAGATCCACGGCATCGTCGGTCACGCCGGCACCGCCCCGAACATCGTCCCCGGATCGGCGGAGATGTTCTACTACCTGCGCGCGGACACTGCCGAGGCACTCGCCGATCTCGATCGCCGCGCGCGGGGATGTTTCGAGGCCGGTGCGGTGGCCACCGGGTGCACCCACGAGATCGTCACCGTGTCCCCGACCTACACCGAACTCACCCCCGATCCCTGGCTGGTGGCCGAATACCGTCGTGTCGCAGCCACTCTCGGTCGCGCCTTGGTTCCCGAGGAGTTCGAGACCTCGCGCCCGTTCGGCAGCACGGACATGGGCAACGTCACCGCGCGGATCCCGGGCATCCATCCGGTGATCGGTCTCGATTCCGGCGGCGCGGTCACTCACCAGCCGGGTTTCACCACGGCGTGTATCACCGAGTCGGCCGACCGCGCCGTCGTCGACGGGGCCCGCGCCCTAGCTCGGGTGGCCGTCGCGGCGGCCACCGACCCACAGCAACGCTCTCGACTCGTCGAGGGCACACACGAGAGGACGGTACGACGATGAATCCGGCCGACGCCTGGATCGCAGCACACGGGGCGGATCTCGTGACGTGGCGTCGACGGATCCACATGCATCCCGAGCTGGCCAGGCAGGAATTCGAGACGACCAAGTTCGTCGCCGAGACCCTCACCGCCGCGGGACTGTCCCCGGTGGTGCTTCCCAGTGGCAGCGGCGTCATCTGCGACATCGGCCCCGGCGGTCCGCGCGTCGCTCTCCGGGCCGACATGGACGCGCTGCCCCTGACGGAGTTCACCGGCGCCGAGTACTCGTCGACGGTCCCGGGCGTGTCCCATGCCTGCGGACACGACGCCCACACGACGGTTCTGCTGGCGACCGGGCTGGCGCTGGCCTCACTCGACTCGCTGCCGCACGGCGTCCGGCTGATCTTCCAGCCCGCCGAGGAAGTCATGCCCGGGGGCGCTCTCGACATGGTGGCCGCGGGCGCGCTGGAGAGCGTGTCGCAGATCTACGCGCTGCACTGCGATCCCCGTCTCGAGGTCGGACGCGTCGGCATCCGCGTGGGCGCGATCACCTCCGCGGCGGACACCGTGGAACTGCGGTTGGACTCGGCCGGCGGACACACCTCCCGTCCGCACCTGACGTCCGACCTGGTGTACGCGCTGGGCACGGTCATCACCGGTCTGCCGGGACTGCTGAGCCGCCGCGTCGACCCGCGCACCAGCACCGTCATGGTGTGGGGCGCCGTCGTCGCAGGTCAGGCCCCGAACGCCATCCCGCAGAAGGGGATGCTCACGGGCACGGTCCGAACGGGCGACCACGAGACGTGGGCACTGCTCGAGCCGCTGGTGCAGGAGATCGTCGCCGGCGTGCTCGCGCCCACCGGCGTGAAGTACGAGGTGCACTACCGCCGCGGCGTGCCGCCGGTGGTCAATGACGAACACGCCACCCGGCGCTTCGAGGCGGCCATCCGCTCGCTGGGCCCGGATGCCCTGGCCGACACCGCACAGTCCGGCGGCGGCGAGGACTTCTCGTGGTACCTGGAGCACGTGCCGGGCGCGATGGCGCGTCTCGGCGTGTGGTCGGGCGTCGGACCCCAGCTCGACATCCATCAGCCGACGTTCGACCTGGACGAGCGTGCGCTGGCCGTCGGTGTCCGCACGATGACGGCACTGGCGCTGGGACTGGGAGACGACCCCGTCGCCTGAGAATCAGAGCTGCCCGAGGATCAGAGCGACGAGGTCCCGGGGCCGACGTTGCGGCTGTTGCGGGTGCGCAGGTCGCGCACGTAGTCGGCCGGGGCGCCGGCGATCTCCGCGGCCTCGGCCATGACGCCGAGATAGCGCGCCGAGGGCAGCCCACCCTCGTAGGCGTCGAGCACGTAGAGCCACGCCAGGACGGGTTCGTCGTCCGTCTCGACGCGGAGGCGGATCTTGCGGTGGATGCCGAGCTCGGAACCCTCCCACCGGTCGAGGCTCTCCTCGTCCTCCGGTGAGACGTCGTAGAGCACGACGAACACCTTCGAGTCGGGGTCCTCCACGACGGTCGCGAGCGCGCCCTCCCAGCCGATGTCGCCGCCGCCGAAGGTCAGACGCCACCCCGGCAACCACCCGGTTCCGGCCGCAGGGGAGTGGGGGCACCGCTCGAGCATCTGCTCGGGGTGCATGTTGGAGCCGTAAGCGGCATAGATCGGCACGGCGGTCAGCCTAAACCGTCGTACCCGATTCGCGCGGATCGAGGTGCCCACCGATATGGGCTCGGCCTGACGTGCAGCCGCGGCACCCCGTGGAATAGGTTTGATGCTGTGAGCAACCCTCACTCGCCAGGACTCTCCCGAAAACCCGCAACGGAGGACGAATGACCCGCATCGTGATCATCGGAGGCGGACCGGCCGGATACGAGGCCGCTCTGGTCGCCTCCCAGCACGGCGGGACGGTGACGCTCATCGACTCCGACGGAGTGGGCGGCGCCTGCGTCCTCTGGGACTGTGTTCCGTCCAAGACCTTCATCGCCTCGACCGGCATCCGCACCGACATGCGTCGCGCGTCCGACCTCGGTATCGAGCTCGACCCGACCTCGGCCACCATCGACCTGCCGCAGATCCACAACCGCGTGAAATCCCTTGCGCAGGCTCAATCCTCCGATATCCGCGCCCGTCTGCAGACGGTCGGCGTGACCGTGCTGTCGGGAACGGCGAAGGTGGTGGACACGCAGCCCGGCCTGGCCGCCCACCAGGTGGAGGCCACCCTGGCGGACGGGTCGACGCAGGAGATCGACGCCGAGGTCGTGCTCATCGCGACCGGTGCGAGCCCGCGCATTCTGCCCGGTGCCGAGCCCGACGGTGAGCGCATTCTGACCTGGCGTCAGCTCTACGACCTCGACTCCCTGCCCACCCACCTCATCGTGGTCGGGTCCGGCGTGACCGGAGCCGAGTTCGTCTCCGCGTACACCGAGATGGGCGTCAAGGTCACCGTCGTGTCCAGTCGCGACCGCGTCCTTCCCGGTGAGGACGCCGACGCGGCACTCGTGCTCGAGGACGTCCTGTCCGAGCGTGGTGTCACGTTGATCAAGAACGCACGCGCGGACTCGGTGACCCGCACCGCCGACGGCGTCGTCGTGACGATGTCCGACGGCAAGACCGTCGAGGGTTCGCATGCGCTGATGACGGTCGGCTCCGTCCCGAACACGCAGAACCTCGGCCTCGAGAGCGTCGGCATCGAGCTCGACCGCGGCGGTTACCTTCGCGTGGACCGGGTCTCGCGTACCCGCGTGCCCGGCATCTACGCGGCGGGCGACTGCACGGGCCTGCTGCCACTGGCCTCCGTCGCCGCCATGCAGGGCCGCATCGCGATGTACCACGCGCTGGGCGAGGGCGTCAGCCCCATCAAGCTCAAGACGGTCGCCTCCGCCGTGTTCACGCGACCCGAGATCGCCACGGTGGGTGTCGGCCAGTCCGCCATCGACAACGGGGACGTCCCAGCGCGCACGGTCATGCTGCCGCTGAACACGAATCCCCGCGCCAAGATGTCCGGCCTGCGTCGCGGCTTCGTCAAGATCTTCTGCCGTCCCGCGACGGGTGTGGTCATCGGCGGAGTGGTCGTCGCTCCCACCGCGTCCGAGCTGATTCTCCCCATCGCCATCGCTGTGCAGAACAATTTGACGGTGAACGATCTCGCCGCCACCTTCTCGGTCTACCCGTCTCTCACGGGGTCGATCACCGAGGCGGCGCGCCAGCTCATGCGCCACGACGATCTGGACTGACACCCTCGCTCGACCGTGATCCCACACTGTGAGACAGTGGTTCCACTGTGTGAAAAGCCGCGCTACGCTACGAGGACGGTGCCCCACCCGCGGCACCGTTCTCGTCACGACCGACTCCGAGCCCACCCCGGTGAGCGCGCCGCGACGCCTCGTGTCCCACGATGCTCGGAGAATCCATGTCGTCCTCTGTTCTGCCACCTCTGTCCGTCCGCGCCTCGGCGATCACCGGATCGGCGATTCGTGACCTGCTCACGCTGACCGCGCGGCCTGACATTCTGTCCCTCGCGGGCGGTCTGCCCTCGTCGGACGTCATGCCGCACAGCGTCATTCGCGAGGTCACGCATCGAATACTGAGCAGCGACACCGCGGCCCTGCAGTACGCGGAGACCACGGGGGTGCGGCGGCTCCGAGACGTCATCGCGGCGCGGGAGTCGGCGCTCGTTCGGGACGAGGTGCCGTCCACCTCGGTGGTGGTGACGCACGGCTCCCAGCAGGCGCTCAGCCTGCTCGCGTCCGTGCTCGTCGATCCCGGCGACGTGGTCGTGGTCGATCGACCGGTGTATCCCGGTGCGCTGCAAGCGTTCCAGGCCGTCGGTGCACGTATCGAGTCGGTTCCGGTCGATGCGGACGGCACCGACACCGATGCCCTCGCACAGCTGCTCGAGTCAGGAGTGCGCCCTCGCGCCGTGCACACCGTCAGCAACTTCCACAATCCTCGCGGGGGAGTGCTGTCGGTCGGGCGTCGCCGCGCCCTCGTCGACCTCGCGGAACGGTACGGCTTCTGGGTCGTCGACGACGATCCCTACGGCGACGTGTGGTTCGACGCACCCCCGCCGGGCCCCATCGCGTCCGATCGGGTGATCCGTCTGGGCTCGGCGTCCAAGATCCTCGCACCGTCGTTGCGCGTCGGGTGGCTCACCGCGGCCCGACCGGTGTGCGACGCCGTGGAGCGGATCAAGCAGAGCGCCGATCTGTGCGGGTCGTCGTTGACGCAGCTGGTCGCGGCGGACCTGATCGCCGACGAGCCATGGTTGCGACAGCATCTGGACGACGTGCGTGCGGTCTACTCGGCACGGGCGGAGGTGTTGGCCGGAGCACTGCGGAGCGAACTCGGTTCGGCGATCGAGGTCGATGCGGCCCGTGGCGGGATGTTCCTGTGGGTGCAGTTCACCGACGGCACGGACACGTCGGCGCTGCTGCCGGCAGCGCTGGACCGCGGCGTCGCGTACGTTCCCGGTCGAGCCTTCGATCCGGCCGGTGGCGACGAACTCGGTACCGCGTTGCGCGTCTGCTTCGCGACGTCGACCGACGACGAGCTGCGGGAGGCCGTGCGACGTCTCGCCACTGCGCACGTCGCGCGGTAGTCGCCTCCGGTTTTCCGACTCCCGCCGAACCTGGCATCGTGTCGGCATGCGGTCCGTCGACGGCGTCCAGCCACCTGGTGTTCGGCACGGAACCGCCCAACTCCGCACCCGCCTGCTGCGCCAGTATCTGGCCGTCACGACATCGCTGTATGCAGTGGGCGTGACCGTCTCGCTGCTGCCGCACGGCGACCGGGTGACGTCACCGGTGGCGGGCGGCGTGGTGGCTGTCGTCCTCGGCGTGGCGGCGCTGCTCGTCCTGGCGGTCCGACCGCGCGGACGCACCGCTCTCGGCATCGCGGCGGGCGCCGCCCTGATCGCGACGCCCGCCGTCATGGCCTTTCACGTCCTCGCCGCGTCGCAGTTCATGTGCCTCATCGCGGTGATGTTCCTGGCCATGTACATCCGGGCCTTCCATGGACGGACGGTGGCACACGTTCTCGTGGTCGTGCTGGTGGTGGCCGTGTGTGGTGCCGCGGCGGCATCCCCCGCGACGCTGTATCCCATCAGCTACCTGGTCTTCGTGGTCGCGATCGTCGGAGCGGCCGAGGCGTTCGGATCGGTGACCAGGGCGCTCATCGACGCGTCCCACACGGACCCGCTCACCGGTGTGCGGAACCGGGCGGGGTGGGAGATGGCCGTCAGCGTGGTGACGACGTCGTCGATCACCGTCGTCGCGCTGGACGTCGATGGCTTCAAAGCCATCAACGACACGTCCGGTCATCCCGCGGGCGACCGATTGTTGATCTCACTTGCTCGCTCGTGGTCCGCTCTGGCACCACCGGGGACGGTGATCGCGAGACTGGGCGGCGACGAGTTCGCGGCACTCGTGCACGGAGCGTCTCCGACCGTGAGCCGTGCCTTCGTCGACGCGACCGCCGCTGCCTTCCCCCACGTCAGCGTCGGGTGCGCGTCGTCCGCGTTCCCCGGCGAGCCGGCGTCGGACGTTCTCGCACGCGCCGACGCCGACCTCTACCAGGTGAAGCGGAGGAAAGCCGGCGTCGACGAGCAGGCGTGAGTGGGTCAGTCCTTCGGATCGAGCGCGGAGGGCTTGTGCACCGCGTCCTTGCCGGACTTGTCACTCTCCACTCGGTACTGCGGGTCGTCCTTCGACGCCTTGACCGTGCGCCCACCGGCTTCGGTCTCGGAGGTGATCTTCTCGACCACCTCGCCTTCGGTCGTGGTGCCGTGCGTCTTCCACTCGACCTTGTCGCCCTTGCTGAACTCGTCCTTCGACATGTGTCGTGTCCTTCCGTCGCGATGCGGGGCTGATACCCGGATAGTGCCGCCGGTACACCCGGCTTCCACTGATGGTGCAAGTTGCATGGTGCACAGTGCGGTATCGGCGTAGGGTCTCGAACCGATCGGTCTCCAGCCCATGTTCGTGGGACGGGGACTCGGCACGTCGAACGGGGAAGACGAGATGGCCGCGAGAATTGCTGCGACGGTACTGACGCTGGCCTTGGTGGCAGCGGGATGCAGCTCGGAGGAGGCGTCGCCGGAGCCACTTGCGGACAGCCCGCCGGCCGTCCCTGCCGCCCAGATCGACCGCGCGGACGTCGACGCGGCCGTCGGCGCTCTCGACGGGTACGTCGAGGCGATGATGGCGCGTACCGGGACGCCGGGAGTCGCGGCTGCCGTCGTGTACCAGGACGAGGTGCTGTACTCGCGCGGATTCGGTGTCCGGAAGGTCGGTACCGACGAGCCTGTCGACACCCACACCCGGTTTCAGCTCGCGTCGGTGTCCAAGCCGGTTGCGTCGAGTGTCATCGCTGCCTCGGTCGGAGACGGAGCGGTCGACTGGGCTGATCCTGTCCGACGGTACGAGCCGGAGTTCGCGGTGGCGGATCCGTACGTGAGCGAGCACGCGACGTTCGTCGATCTGCTCTCCCACCGATCGGGTCTGCCCGATCACGCCGGTGACGTGCTCGAGGACTTCGGCTACGACTATGACGACATCATGGGCCGCCTCGACCAGCTTCCGCTGGCGTCGTTCCGAGACAGCTACGCGTACACGAACTTCGGGTTCACCGCCGCCGGCAACGCCGCGGCGAAGGCGCAGGGCACCGACTGGCCCGAACTGTCTCGTCGTCGCATCTACGAGCCCCTCGGCATGGCCGACACCTCGTCACGATTCGAGGACTGGGCGAACTCGCCCAACCATGCGGTGAACCACGTGCTCGCCGACGGTTCGACCACCGAGTGGGAAGCGAAGTATGTCCGCGAGCCCGACAACCAGTCTCCTGCCGGCGGAGCGAGTTCGTCCGTCGACGACATGACGAAGTGGATCCGCATGGAACTCGGCGGGGGAGAGTTCGAGGGGCGTCGCATCGTCGACGCGGACGCACTGCAGTACACGCACACCTCGCACTCCCTGTCGGGCGCGTCCGGGACGGAGGGCGCACGAGACTCGTTCTACGGGTTGGGGTTCAACGTGGGCACGGACGACAAGGGGCGTGTCGAGCTGTCGCATTCCGGAGCGTTCGCCCTCGGGGCGAGCACCACCGTGTTCATGTTGCCGAGTGAACAGCTGGGCATCGTCGTCCTGTCCAACTCGGCACCGGTCGGGGGCTCGGAAACTGTTGCCGCGCAGTTCATGGACCAGGTGAGGAACGGTCGGCAGACCGTCGACTGGGCACCGTTGATCGCCGGGATCTTCGACGGGATCGCAGAGGAGGAGGCGTCGCCGATCGACTACGCGACACCGCCGGCCTCGGTGACCCCTGCTCGTCCCGCGACCGAGTACGTCGGAACGTTCGACAGCCCGTTCCACGGTCCGGCTCGGGTCTCGGCGGACGGTGATCGGCTCACACTGACCGTCGGAAAAGACGGCCGGCTGACGTACCCCCTGACCCACTACGACGGTGACACCTACTGGTTCGAGACGTCCGGCGAGAACGCGGTCGGACCGACAGGAGTCACGTTCGAGATCGTGAACGGTGCTCCCGCCTCGTTCACGGTCGAATACCTCGACAAGCAGGGACTCGGAAGGTTCACACGCTCATGACTGTTCGCACTGTCGCCCGTTCCGTCGGTATCGCGACGGCCTCTGCCCTGCTCTTCGTCGCGGGCTGCTCGTCCAGCAGCGGTGAGAGGGCGGCACCGGCCACGTCGTCAGCGACCGAATCGGCTCTCCTGCCACTCGATCCCGCAGCTCTCGATGCGATGGTCGAGGACGTCGCCACGATGTCGCGGGAGATCGGCATGGTCGTGCTGATCACCACGCCGAACGGTGAGTACGTCAAGACCTGGGGTTCGGTGGCGGCCGATCGGTCGGAGGCCCCGACTCTCGACACGAAGGTGCGGATCGGCTCGAACACGAAGACATGGACGGGCACGGTCATCCTGCAGATGGTGCAGGAGGGTTTGCTGTCGGTCGACGATCCGGTGAGCACGTTCCGGCCGGATGTGCCGAACGGTGATGCCATCACGATCGGGCAGTTGCTCGACATGCGCAGTGGGCTCTACAGCTACACCCAGACCGTGGAGCTCAACGAGGCACTCGACACCGACCCCGGCCGGGTGTGGACCGCCGAGGAACTCGTCGCACTGGGGGTGAGCAACCCGCCGAACTTCCCACCGGGAGAGGGCTACAGCTACTCCAACACCAATACGGTGCTGCTCGGACTGATCGCCGAGAAGCTCGACGGCAAGCCCATCGATCGGATCTTCCAGGACAGGCTCTTCGGTCCGCTGGCGCTGGCGGGGACGTCGTATCCCGCCACCACCGACACGAGCATTCCGGCGCCGTTCACCCGCGGGTACAGCTACAGCGGCAACGTCGAGACGCTCGGGGAGGGCAAGGAAGCGCTGTCTCCGGAGCGGATCGCTGCGATCGACGCCGGCTCGGTCCAGCCGAGGGACACGACGAACGACAACCCGTCGTGGACGAGCTCGGCCGGTCAGGGCATCTCGACGGCGAACGATCTGGCCACGTGGGTCCGGGCGCTGGTCAGGGGCGACCTGCTCGACGCGGACACCCAGACGTTGCGGATGGACAGTGTGCAGCCGACCGATCCCGACAACCCGTCCTCTGCCGGGTACGGCTACGGGCTCGCGCAGATGGGACCGATGTTCGGACACATCGGCGAAATGCCCGGGTACAACTCCTTCATGGGGTACGACCCGGTCAATGACCTGACCATGGTGGTCTGGGCGAACATGGCGCCCGGGACGGACGGGAGTGCACCGGCGGCGGCGTTGGCCGGGTCGCTGGCGAAAGCCCTGTACCCGCAGCAGTCCGGGCCGTCTTCCGGCGCCGAGGACACAGCCGACGACATCGACGAGGTGGCGGAGGACACCGGCAAGTAGGCTCGTTACCGGGGGAGAAATCCAGAGGTGGAACCGGTGGCTCAGGGCGACCTCACCACGACGTCGTACGTCGTGCTCGGCATGTTGGTGTCGCGGGATCTCACCGCATACGACATCTCGGAACTGTTCAGTCGTGGTGTGGGCGAACTGTGGCCTCGGGCGGGACGTCAGCACTACAACGCGCCGAAGAAGTTGCTCGAGCGCCGCCTCGTGTCAGCGAGGGCCGATGCCGTGGGCGCGCGTCCCCGCACCGTCTACTCGATCACCGACGAGGGGCGCGCAGCCCTGACGGCGTGGTTGGCGGAGAAGTCTCGCCCGTCCGCTCTGGAGTTCGAGGGCATGATGCGGGTGCTGTTCGCCGAGCAGGGATCCATCGAGGACCTGCGCGGCAACCTACGGACGATGCGGGAGCAGGCCGACGCCACCCGCCGACTCTTCGGGCGGCACGCCGTCACGCTGCGAGACACCACCGTCGCGACGTTTCCGGAACGTCAGCACCTGATGGCACTCGCCAATCGCTTCATGGTCGGACATTTCTCGCACATCGTCGAGTGGAGCGACTGGGCGCTGGCCGAGATCGAGGACTGGCCGGACACCACGACTCCGGCCACCTCGCACCGGGATCGGACCGAGACGATGCTCGACACCTCGGCGCGACTGGGCGCACCGGAGGTGTCCCACGAGCCGTGACCGGACAGTCGGTTCACGGAGCGGGTTGGCACCTCGGGCACCAGTAGATCTGCCGCTCTTCGAGCGGGTTGTCGCCGAGCAGCCCCTCGCGGATGCGCGTTCCGCATCGGCGGCACGGCTTGTTTTCCCGGCCGTAGACCCAGAAGTGCCGGCCCGCACGGAGATCACCGGTGAAGGTGCGCGCGTTGCGGTTCTTGTTGGCCGTGATGGTGCGGTGGGACAGGTCGATCATCTTGGCCAGATTCCCCGCCTCGGCGACGGGAGTGTGGGGATCGACGCCGCGCAGGAACAGGATCTCGTTGCGATAGACGTTCCCGAGACCGGCGATGACGCGCTGGTCGAGCAGGGCGAGGCCGATGGGTCGGTCGGGTTCCGCTTCCAGATTGGCGAGGGCCACTACCGGATCCCACAGGGGCCCGAGCAGATCCGGACCGAGGTATCCCACGGCCTCCTCGACGGTATCGAGTATCTCGACGACACCGAGTTCGAATCCGACCGCCACCCGGTCAGTCGTCCCGAGCACGATGCGCGCTTGGTAGGCGGGCCGTCGCCACGGTGTGTCCGGCTGGTAGACGTGCCACGCACCTTCCATCTTTAGATGGGAGTGAATGACTTTGCCGCCGACTTCGATGACGAGATGCTTTCCCGCCGACAGAACAGATTCCACTGTCTCGCCGGTGAAGTCGACCGTGGCGTAGCGCGGCACGCGCACATCACACGTGGTGAGGACCTTGCCGTCGAGTGCGTCGCGCAGACTGTTGGCCGTGCGCCAGACGGTGTCGCCTTCGGGCATGGATCAGGCCCTGATCCGCAGGCCACGCGGCGTCGCCGAGAAGCCCGCCTCGGTGAGGATCGTCGCGAAGACGGAGCCGTGGATGTCGCTCCCGTCGGTGCGTTCGATCACCAGCTTGTCCACCGAGCGGGTGGTGACCAGCGCGGCGAGCGCCGACGCCGCGGTGACAAGAACGTCGCGCTCCTCGGTGAAGGTGAGCACCGTCTTGCCGCCGCGCTCGACGTAGAGCACGAGTTCGCCGTCCACCATGACGACGAGAGCGCCGGCCTTGCGCCCGGGGCGGTGGCCCGACGCTGCATCCACGGGACTCTTCGGCCAGGGCAGCGCGGCGCCGTACGGATTAGCGGGGTCGGTGGCGGCGAGGGCCACGGCCCCGACGGGCCGTTCGGACTCGCTTCGCAGTCGGTCGACGACGTCCGAGGTGGAGAACTGGGCGCCGCCGAGCGAGTCGACGAAGTACCCGCGTCGCGCGCGGCCGCTGTCCTCGAAGCCGGTCAGGACTTTGTAGACCCCCCCGAAGCCGCCGGGGACGCCCTCGTTCATGACGGAACCGCGGGTCACAACGCCGTACCGCTCGAGCAGGATGTCCGAGGTGGCATGTGCCCGGATGGTGGGGTCGGACTCCGCCTCCGGGAGCAGTGCCCACCGGCCACCCGCGGAGGGCGGGCCCGTGCGAGTCGGGAGGGACGGTCGCGCGAAACGTTGGTAGGACCGTGCTCGCGGTGAGCGCCGCGCGGGGCGGTGGCTCGGCGCCGAACGGGTGGTGGCGTGCAGCAGCGCTCGCAGCGGGGCGAACGTGTCGTTGGTGAGGTGCCCGGTCCACACCAGATCCCACAGTGCCGCAACCAGAGTCGTGTCGTCGGCCGGGGCGCCGGACTCGGTCTGATGCAGTTGCCCGACAGTGTCGGACAGCTGCCGGAAGAAATACGCGCCGCCGCCCGAGAGCACCTGCAGCACGGTCTGCTGCAAATCCGTCAGTTCGTCGTCCTTGGCAGGCGGCAGCGTCACCGGGGCGGCGTCGGCGGGATGGAGGCAGATCCACCCGTCCTTCGAGGAGATCGCGCCGTGGCCGGACCACACCACTTCGCCGGTGGCGGTGAGCTCGTCGAGCATCGCGGGGGAGTAGTCCCGGACACGCTGGGGCAGGATCAGCGACTCCCAGGCCGAGGCAGGAGCCGGGACGCCGGCGAGCTGGTCGACGACCGTCGCCACACCGTCGAGCCCACGCAGGGTGCCACCGACGTGCTGCCAACGCGGAAGGAAGCGGCCGAGGACACCGGTGGACACGGGTTCGACGTCCTGGCGTGCGGCGGCGAGCGAACGCCGGCGGAGCCTGCGCAGCACCTCGGCGTCACACCACTCACTGCCGGAACCGCCGGGCCGGAATTCACCTTCCACCACCCGCTTCTGGGCGACGAGGCGCAGCAGCACGTCACGGGCGACCGCCGACCCGATGCCGAAGCGGCCGGCGACGTCCGCGACCGAGAACGGACCGTGGGTGCGCGCGTAGCGGCTCACGAGGTCCCCGAGCGGATCCTCGACCGGCTCGATGAACGCCGCCGGGGTGCCGATGGGCAACGGGACACCCAGCGCATCACGCAGCCTGCTGGCGTCCTCGATGGCGACCCACCACTGCGACCCGGCGAACGAGACCTCGAGGGCGCGGCGCGCCGCGGTGAGCTCGCCCGCCCACTGCGCTGCGGAGCCGGGCGACTCGATGCGTGCCTCGATCTCCGCCGTCGTGAGCGGGCCGAGCAGGCGCAGCAGATCGGCCACGCCCTCCGCGTCACGTGCCTTGCGGTCGTCGACGAGGCGCTGCAGTTCGAGCTCGGTGTCGGTGACGACGTCGCCGTCGAGCAGGTCGCGCAGTTCGACGCGTCCGAGCAGCTCCGCCAGCAGCGAGGCGTCGAGAGACAGTGCAGCGGCGCGACGTTCGGCCAGCGGAGAGTCGCCCTCGTACATGAACTGGCCGACGTAGCTGAAGAGCAACGAGGTGGCGAACGGTGACGGGGAGTCGGTCTCGACGTCGACGATGCGGATCTGGCGGCGTGCGATCCGCACGCACAGGTCCTCGAGTGCGGGCAGGTCGTACACGTCCTGCAGGCACTCGCGCACCGTCTCGAGCAGGATGGGGAACGTGGGGTACTTCTTGGCCACGTCGAGAAGCTGCGCGGCGCGTTGACGCTGCTGCCAGAGCGGCGCTCGCTTGCCCGGATTGCGGCGGGGCAGAAGCAGTGCGCGCGCGGCACATTCACGGAACCGCGACGCGAACAGGGCGGAGCCACCGACCTGCTCGGTGACGATGTCGGTGATCTCGTCCTTCTCGAAGACGAACAGGTCCGGGCCCGGCGGCTCGTCGTCGGTGTCCGGGAGGCGCACGATGATGCCGTCGTCCGATGCCGTGGGCTGCGAGTCGATGCCGTACCGCTCGATGAGGCGCGCGCCGATGGCCAGGGCCCACGGTGCGTGCACCTGCTGGCCGTACGGGGAGTGCAGCACCAGACGCCAGTCGCCCAGCTCGTCGCGGAACCGCTCGACCACCAACGTGCGATCGGTGGGCATGTGGCCCGTCGCCGTGCGCTGCTCGGTGAGCAGCGCGGACAGGTTGTTCACCGCGTTGACGTCGAGCCCGCTCTCCTGCAGCCGGCCGCGCAGCGCGTCGTCGTCCGACGACTCGCGCAGGAACGCGCCCAGTGCCTCGCCCAGTTCGGCCGGGCGACCGAGTCCGTCGCCGTGCCAGAACGGCAGTCGGCCGGGCTGCCCGTAGGCCGGGCTGACGAGAACCCGATCGTGGGTGATCTCCTCGATGCGCCAACTGGTGGCACCGAGGGCGAAGACGTCTCCGACGCGCGACTCGTAGACCATCTCCTCGTCCAGTTCGCCGACGCGGCTGGCCTTCTCGCCGACCATGAAGACGCCGAACAGTCCGCGGTCGGGGATGGCGCCGCCCGAGGTGACCGCCAGGCGCTGGGCGCCGGGGCGACCGGTGAGCGACCCGCCGTCACGGTCCCACACCAATCGTGGTCGTAGCTCGGCGAACTCGTCCGACGGGTACTTTCCCGACAGCAGGTCCAGTGTGGACTCGTAGGCGGACCGGGGCAGCGACCCGAAATTGCCGGTGCGCCTGACCATGTCGAACCACTCGTCGGCGTCGATCGGTTCGAGGGCGCACGCGGCGACCGTGTGCTGGGCGAGGATGTCCAGGGGATTGGCCGGCACCTTCAGCGCCTCGATGTGCCCTTCGGTCATCCGCTGCACGGTCACGGCGCAGTGGATCAGGTCGGTGCGGTGCTTCGGGAACAGCACGCCGCGGGAGATCTCGCCGACCTGGTGGCCGGCGCGACCGACACGCTGCAGACCGCTGGCCACGGACGGCGGCGCCTCGACCTGCACCACCAGATCGACTGCGCCCATGTCGATACCGAGTTCGAGGCTGCTGGTGGCGACGACGCACTTCAGTCGGCCGGACTTCAGGTCGTCCTCGATGAGCGCGCGCTGATCCTTGCTCACGCTGCCGTGGTGTGCGCGGGCCAGCAGCGGCTCGGCGCCGTGGACGACGTCCCCGGACGCGCCGATCTGGGACGGCGGCGCGTGATCGACGGGGGCACCGTCACCGAGGCGTTCGGCGTAGATCTCGTTGAGGCGCGCGGTGAGTCGCTCCGAGAGCCGTCGAGAATTGGCGAAGACGATGGACGACCGGTGCTCCAGGACGAGGTCGACGATCTGCGCCTCGACATGCGGCCAGATGGACCCCTGCTGCGGAGCGGCGGAGGCCGACCCCTCCTGCGGCTCGGTGGTGCCGAGTTCCGTCATGTCCTCCACCGGAACGCGCACCGAGAGGTCGAACGTCTTCGGCGACGGCGGGCACACGATGCTGATGGGTGCGGACCCGGTGAGGAAGCGTCCCACCTCCTCGTGTGGACGGACGGTGGCGGAGAGCCCGATGCGCTGAGCGGGCTTGTCCAACCTCGCGTCGAGACGCTCCAGCGACAGCGCCAGGTGCGCGCCGCGCTTGGTGCCGGCGACGGCATGCACCTCGTCGACGATGACGGTGTCGACGCGTTCGAGGGATTCGCGTGCCGCGGACGTCAGCATCAGGAACAACGATTCCGGTGTCGTGATGAGGATGTCCGGCGGGGTCTTGAGCATCAGCCGACGGTCGGCGGGGCTGGTGTCGCCGGACCGCACGCCCACCGAGATCTCCGGCGGCGCGACCCCCTGCAACTTGGCCGTCTGGGTGATGCCGACCAACGGTGCGCGGAGGTTGCGCTCGACGTCCACCGCGAGCGCCTTGAGCGGAGAGACGTACAACACGCGGGTGCCGGGTGCCGTGTCCTCGGGATCACGGCTGACCAGCTTGTCCAGCGCCCACAGGAACGCGGACAGGGTCTTGCCGGAGCCGGTCGGGGCGACGACGAGGGTGTGCGCGCCGCTGGAGATGGAGTCCCACGCGCCGAGCTGAGCGGCGGTGGGCGCGGGGAAGGCGCCGTCGAACCACGCCCGCGTCGGAGCCGTGAATCGCGCGAGCACGTCCTCCGGTGCCGGAGTGGGAGGGTTCTTCACCTCTCCATAGTGCACGGACCCCCTGACACGGTCGCCGGATGCGCGTCCCCACCCCCCGCGAGTACGTCGATAATGTCGCTGAGAAGGCCGGGATCACAGCACTCTGGACGTACTCGCGAGGTGTGGCGGCGCGACGATCAGTCGTGCAGGCGTTCCTCGCCGCGATTGCGGAAGAACTTGAAACCCGGGATGCCGATGACGGCCTTGCGCACGTCCTTGGTCACCTCGAGCAGTTCGTGGATCTCGGGGGAGACCGTGTCGAGCGTCGCGAGGATCGGCATGATGCCCTCCATCCGCTGCACCAGCTCCGGCAGCTGGTCCACGAGCTTCACCGCCGCCTCCACCTCGGCCTCGGAGAAGTTGTCCACGAAGGTGCGGCCCAGCGGGATCGCGCGCGCGGTGATGGGTTCGAGCTCGGAGATCATCGCCAGCGCCTTGGACGAGGCGGACTCCGCTCCGACGATGACGCCCTGCGCGTCCTCGGTGGTGGCCGAGACCTTGTCGATGACCGTCTGGGCCTGGTCGGTGATGCGCTCGATCGCGGCGATGACCTCGTCGACACGAACGAACAGGTCGTCGATCCGCCGGGGCAGCTGAGCGACGAACGCGACGGTGTCGAGCGACCAGAGAACGGTCCCGCGGGCGAGTCCGAGCATGTTGCCGAGTGACGGTACGGGCAGCCGGACGGTACGCACCGACAGATCGTTGTCGGGTGCTCGGTGTCGATCCACGTCGGCCATGAGCACAGTCTGCACGGTGACGCCCCTCACGCGGCGGTATGCGAGCGCACCGCACCCGTAATGTCGAGAACATGACTGCTTTCGTGACCGGGGCCAGCGGCTACATCGGTTCTCGCCTCGTCGACGCGCTCGTGTCGGCCGACGAGAGCGTCGTCGTGGGCTCGCGCACGCCGGAGAGGCTGACCGCCTTCGACTGGCACGACGACGTGCGGGCGGTGCGACTCGACGTGACCGACGCCGACTCGTGCGCCGCGGCGCTGTCCGCGCAGGACATCGACGTCGCGTACTACCTGGTGCACGCCATCGGGGAATCCGGCTACCGGGCCACCGACCTCGCGTCCGCCCGGCACTTCGCCGAGGCGGCACGCGCCGCGGGTGTCCGCCGCATCGTCTACCTCGGTGGCTTCGTCCCCGAGGGCGAGAAGCTGTCCGAGCACCTCGCGAGCCGCGCCGAGGTGGGCGAGGCGCTCACCATCGACGGCATCGAGGTGGTGTGGCTGCGCGCCGCCATCGTCATCGGCGCCGGATCGACGTCCTTCGAGATGATCCGGTACCTCGCGGACCGGCTGCCTGTGCTGCCGCTCCCGAGCTGGTTGAGCAAGCCGGTGCAGCCGATCGCCGTCGACGACGTCGTGCACTATCTCCTCGCGTGCGCGTCACCCGACGTGCCCGCCGACGCGTACGACATCGCGGGCCCCGAGATCCTTCCGTACAAGGACCTCGTCTTCGCCTACGTCCGCGCCGCCGAGCTGCATCGTCTGGGTGTGCCCACCCCGGGCATCCCGACCAAGCTCGCGGCTCTCGTGATCGGCCGACTGATCCCGGTTCCGGGACTGCTCGCCGACGACCTGGTGCAGTCTCTCGTGAACTCGATGACCGCCTCGGAGAACCGCATCTCGGAGTTCGTCCCCGAGCCCGAGGGCGGTCTCACCGACGTCGACGACGCCATGCGCCGAAGCCTGCTCGGCGCGAGCGCCACCCGCGGCCTGGCCACGACGCCCGACTCGCTGCGCCTGGTGTCCTCGGACGCGGAGTGGACCGGCGGCGACGTCCGCAGCATTCGCCGCCGCGGCGCCGAACTGCTGAGCGAGGACGGGTGGAAGCTCGCCGAGGCACTCGGCATCGGCGCGGTGCTCTACTCGTGGCCCGTCGCTCCGGTCGTCCGGACCAATCTGGACGTGGTTGCCGCGGTCTCGTCCCGGGTACGGTCTCTTCTGAAGTTCTAGTCGGTCTCTCGTTCACAGACCGCAAGTTCCGACACGACCGACAGGTTCGACGAGCCGGAGGAGTACTTCATGGTGTCCTGGCAGATGAGGGCCGAATCCATCGTGCGCAACGCGCTGGTGGACAAGGTCGACCGCGACCATCACGAGACCGATCGCGCCTTCCTACGGCGGCGCATCATCGTGGCGGTCGTGCTCGTCGTGGGCGCGACGCTGCTGGGAGTGTCGCTGTCGACCGAGCCCGGCGACCCCATGTTCTACACGCTGACCATCGCTCTGGCCCTGGTGTGGATCGTCGGTGGGTTCCTGTCCGGGCCACTGCACCTCGGTCGCATCAACTTCCGCGGGACCCTGCGGCGGCCGATCATCACGCCGATCGCGATCGGTCTGGCCGCGGGTGGCGTGTTCATCCTCGGCGCACTGGTCGTGCGGGAGATCCCGCCGCTGCGGGACTTCACGGCCAACGTCCTCGATCACGCCCGCGTCGGACCGCTCGCGCTCATCGTCTTCATCACGCTGTTCAACGGGGTCGCCGAGGAGATCTTCTTCCGCGGCGCTCTGTTCTCGGCCATCGGCGTGAAGCGGCCGGTCGTCATCTCGACGATCGTCTACACCATCGCCACTCTGGCCACGGGCAACCCGATGCTCGGCTTCGCCGCCATCACCCTCGGTTTCGTGCTGGGACTCGAACGCCGGGCGTCCGGCGGCATTCTCGCGCCGATCCTGACGCACGTCGCGTGGTCGACGGTCATGGTCTTCGCCATGCCACCACTGTTCGCCTGACGCTGCCCGATCGGGACGTGGCATCGTAGCGCCCATGACCGGTGCACGAGGCAAGTCCGTCCGCTCGGACGATCTGGACGCCACCGATCGCGTGCTGGTGGAGGAACTGATCACCGACGGCCGCGCGACTCTCGCTCACCTCGCGGAGCGGGCGGGCCTCTCGGTCTCGGCCGTGCAGTCACGAGTGCGCAGGCTCGAGTCGTCCGGGGTGATCCTCGGATACACCGCGCGCGTCGATCGGGAGGCCATCGGCCAGCCACTGTCGGCGTTCGTGGCCATCACCCCCTTGGATCCGACGGCGCCCGACGACGCGCCCGCGCGTCTGCGGCCGCTGCCCGAGGTGCAGGCGTGCCATTCCGTGGCGGGGGAGGACAGCTATGTGCTGCTGGTCCGCGTCGCGTCACCGCGGGATCTCGAGCGACTCCTGCAGCAGATCCGGACCACTGCCAACGTGCAGACCCGCAGCACCATCATTCTGCAGACCTTCTACGACTCCTGATCGCGCTGCAGCATTCTCCAGACGCGGTCCGCCGACATCGGCAGTGCGTGCGGCCGCACGCCGACGGCGTCCGTGACGGCATTGGCCAACGCCGGTGCGACGGGGTTGTACGGAGACTCGCTCATCGACTTGGCACCCAGCGGCCCGAGCGCGTCGTAGGTGTCCGCGAACAACACTCGGGTCGTCGGAACGTCGGCGAGTTGCGGGATGTGGTAGTTCCGTAGCGACGCTGTGGTCACGTGCCCCGTCTCGTCGAGCCGCATCTCCTCGTACAGCGCCGCGCCCAGCGCTTGCGCCACACCACCTTCCACCTGCCCACGGCACTGCACCGGATTCATCACCGTGCCGGCGTCGACGGCCTGCACGGAGTCCAGGATCGCGACGCGGCCGCTCCCGGGGTCGACCGCGACCCGAAACCCGTGGACGTTGAACACCACCGAGCGAGGCGATCCGCCGTGGTACCCGTCCGCCGCCAACGGTCCGTCGTGGGCCGCGACGATCTCGTCGAGGGAGCACAGTGCGCCGTCCACCGTGACGCCCTCCGGACCGAGCACGCCCTGCGTCGGCAGCGATCCGGTCAGGCTCGATGCGGCACCGATGATGCGCTCGCGCAACGACTCCGCGGCGAGTGCGACAGCCTTGCCGGCGACCACCGTGCCCGCCGACCCGAAGGCGCCCGTGTCGTGGGAGGTGACGTCGGTGTCGGACTGTGCGATCTCGATGCGGTCGACGGTCGTGTTCAGGATCGACGCCGCGATCTGACCGTGCACCGTCGTGGTGCCGTTACCGAACTCGGCGGTGCCGACGCGCACCAGGTAGCGCGCTCCGGGCAGAGCGGTGATCGACGCGTCGGAGACGTGGCCGCGCGGCGGCACGGTGGCATTCATGCCGATGGCCACGCCGACGCCCACCTGCCATCCGTCGGGCGCCGGCGATCCGGGCTCGGCGAGTGCCTCGTCCACGAGATCGAGGCACTGGTCGAGTCCGTAACTGCCGAACAGGAGGTCGCCGTCGAGGACGTGCGCGGCGACGAACGGATCACCTGGCACGACGACGTTGCGACGCCGGAACTCGATTGGATCGATGTGCAATCGGCGCGCCAACTCGTCGAGCGCCGACTCGACGGCGAAACCGGTTTGCCCGACACCGTATCCGCGGAACGCGCCGGACGGAATCGTGTTCGTGTACACCGCTCTCGCCTCGACGCGCTTGGCCGCGCAGCGGTAGAGGGCGATCGAGTCGGTGGAATGGTGCAGCACACCGGGACTGTGGTTGCCATAGGCGCCTGCATCGCTCAGCACGTCGAGGGTCAGCGCGGTGAGCGTGCCGTCGGCCGTGGCGGCTGCGGTGACCGACACCTCCATGGGATGCCGACAGGGCGCGACGGTGAACTGGTCGGCACGGGAGAACTCGAGCTGTACCGGTCGACGCACCGTCAGAGCGGCGAGCGTCACGAGATCCTCGGTGAGCATCTCCTGTTTGGCGCCGAACCCGCCACCGACCCGCGTCGTGAACACCCGCACGGTGTCCGGATCGAGGTCGAAGATGTGACACAGCTCGTCCCGTACGAGGAACGGGACCTGCGAGCTCGTGCGGACGGTCAGGCGCCCGTCCTCGGCGAACCAGGCGATCGCACCGTGCGTCTCGAGGTGAGTGTGCTGCACGCGGGCGGTGCGCCACGTTCCGGTCACCACGGCGTCCGCGGCCGCCAGGCCCGCCTGGACGTCGCCGGTCGTACCGCTCACCTCGGCCACGACATTGCGCTCGACGTCCGCGATCCTGGCCTCGGGACCCTTGCCGGCGTGGACGATCGGGGCTCCCGGTGCGAGCGCGTCCGCGGGATGCAGCACGGCGGGCAGCACCTCGTACTCGACGAGGAGGCGCCGTCTGCCCTCCTCCGCGGCGGCCACCGATTCGGCGATCACGGCCGCCACCCGCTGCCCGACGTAGCGGAGCTCGCGATCCAGAACGAGTGTGTCGTCGGGATCGTCGTCCCGTGACTCGTGGCGTGCGGTGGAGAAGGCGACGGGCGGCGCGTCCTCGTGGGTGAGCACCGCGACCACGCCCTCGACGGCCAGCGCGGCCGACGTGTCGATCGAGACGATGCGCGCACGGGCGTGGGGGCTCCCCAGCACCGACAGATGCAGTAGACCCGGCATCGCGACGTCGAGCGTGTAGGGCTCCGTTCCCGTGACGACGCGAGCGCTGGCCGGCGCGGCGACGGAGCGTCCGCACGCCGGTCCCTCGGTGGACTTCTCGATGGTGCGCACACCCGTGACCGCGTCGGTGATCGCCCGATACCCGGTGCAGCGACACAGGTTTCCCTTGAGCGAGGTGTCCAGATCCTCGGTCTGCTCGTCGGTGAGGGCGGCGGCGGTGACGATCATGCCGGCCGTGCAGAAGCCGCACTGGAATCCGGCGGCGTCGACGAATTGCTGCTGCATCGGATGCAGGTCGTCCGGCGTGCCCAGCCCGGCCACCGTGGTGACCTCCCGACCTTCGGCGCGGTAGGCCGGAACGATGCACGACTGGACGGCGGCACCGTCCAGCAGCACCGAGCACGCGCCGCAGTCGCCCGCGTCGCACCCCTTTTTCACCTCGAACCGTCCGATGTCGCGCAGGGCCGTGCGCAGGCACTGGCCCGGTCGCGGCGACATCTCCACGGTCTCCCCGTTGACTCCCACTCTCATGACAGCTCCTCGCAGATCTGCTGTGCCAGCACGTTGCTCACGTGGCGTCGCCAGTCCGGCGCTCCGTGCACGTCGTCGTACCACTGGTCGGCGGGTATCGCGGCGTCGAGCAGCGCGGCCGCCTCCTCGGCGTGCGGCACTGCCTCGAGTGGCAGCTGGTGCGGGCGGCGCGTCGACGCGGTGACGGTGAGGACGCACGATCCGTCGGCGTCCCGGCGACCGATCACGACGGCGCCGGAGCGCCCGCGAGGTGCCAAGGACATTCTGCGGCAGGCGAATCGGGAGCGCAGAACGGCGTCGTCGATCTCGATGCTGCGTATCACCTCGCCCGGTGCGAGCGACGTGCGTCGGGGTCCGGTGACCAGCGTGGCGACGGGTACGCGCCGCTCGTGACCGTCGGGGGTCCAGATCACCGCGACGCCGTCGAGCGCCGAACACAGTGAGGTCATGGATCCCGCGGGAAGTCCGAGGGCGATGTTCCCACCGACCGTGGCGAACTGCTGCACCTTGAACGACGCGAGCAACGCGTCGGAGCAGAGGGCCACCAGCGACTCGAGGTCCGGCCACCGCGGCGGCCACGACATCCGACGCAGCGTGTCCACGGTGCACGTCGCGGCGATCTCGAGCCCCTCACCGACGACGACGGGTTCCCAGCCGAGGTCCGTCAGATCGACCAGTCGGTGCACCCCCACCTGCGGTTCCGAGAAGACCCACGTCCCACCTGCCACCACGGCGGTGCCGCCGTCGATGACCGAGAGATCGCCCCGCGTACGAGCCCGGACGACCTCGCGCACGGTGTTCAGGTCCACGGAATCACCGCCCGGCCTTCGTGAGCAGCGCCGTGTGCGCCGCCGCCACGTCCCGGGCCACCGTCTCCTCGTCGACGGTCATGACCACCCCGTTCTCGACCACCACCCGCCCGTGCACGAGGAGCCGTTCGAGGGGCGGCCGGTCGCCCAGTACCAACGCGGCGACGGGGTCGGTGATGCCGGCGTGGGCGGCGCCGTCGATGCGCCACAGCGCCAGATCGGCGAGCTTCCCCACCTCCAGCGAGCCGATCTCGTTCTCGCGCCCGAGGACTCGGGCACCGCCGAGTGTCGCGAGGTCGAGGCTCTCGCGCACGGTCATGGCGCGGGGTCCGCCGCGCGCCCGTGCGAACAGTGCCGCGTGGTGCGCCTCCTCGAGCATGCTGCAGGACTCGTTGCTGGCGGCACCGTCGACGCCGAGCCCCAGGGGAACCCGCGCGTCGATCAGATCGCGCGCTCGGGCGATACCGGCGCCCAGCCGCGCGTTGGACGTGGGGCAGTGGGCCGCCCCGGTTCCGGTGGCCGCCATGGTCGCGATCGCGGCGTCATCGAGATGCACGGCGTGCGCGTACCAGACGTCGTCGCCGACCCAGCCGACCGATTCCATGTACTGCACGGGCGTCATGCCGAAGTTGCTGCGGCAGAACTCCTCCTCGTCCAGGGTCTCGGCGAGGTGTGTGTGCAACCGGACGCCCAGCTCGCGCGCCAGCATCGCCGATTCGCGGAGGAGGTCGCCGGTGACGGAGAACGGCGAGCACGGTGCGAGAGCGATGCGCAGCATCGATCCGAAGGACGGATCGTGCCAGCGGTCGACCGCGGCGCTGCTCGCGGCCAGGATCGCATCGAGCGACTCCACGACGCTGTCCGGCGGCAGACCACCCTGACTGTGTCCCAGGTCCATCGATCCGCGCGTCGGGTGGAACCGCAGACCGACCGTCCTCGCGGCGTCGATCTCTGCGCCCAACACGTCTCCGCCGTCGTGGGGGAAGACGTAGAGGTGGTCGGTGGTGGTGGTGCATCCGGTCGCGGCCAATCGGGCGAGCCCACCCGTCGCCGCGACGCGGACCGAGTCGGCGTCGATGCCGGCCCACACGGGATACAACGTCGTCAACCACTCGAAGAGCGTCGAGTCCGCGGCCAGACCGCGGGTGATCCACTGATAGAGATGGTGGTGCGTGTTCACGAGGCCGGGAGTCAGGACGCAACCGCGGCCGTCGATGACGGTGACCTCCGGACCGTCGGGACGCGGCGGCGGTGTCCCGTCGCCGAGCGCCGCGATGAGCCCGTCCTCGATCAGGACCCAGCCCGCCGCCCACTCGGAGCGGGCGGGATCCACGGTGATCACGTGGGCGCCCGTGATGAGAATGCGGTCCGGCACGTCGTACTCCTGTCCTCGCTGTGTCACCGAGTCAACACCGTGTCGGCCACCCGCGCAGGGCGCGCGCCGACGAAACGTGGCCGAAACGAGCGCCGCCTACTGTCGGATCCTCCAACGACGATGCGGGCGGGTGAACGGGTGTGCTGATCCAGGACGTGCTCGACGTGCCGGAACTCGCGCTGCGACGGCTCGTCGGTACCGACGACCAACTCGCTCGGACCGTGCGGTGGGCCTTCGCGACCGACCTGCCGGACCCGTCGCGCTACATCGTGGGCGGCGAGCTGGTCGTCACCGGCATGGTGTGGCGCCGCGCGCCGGAGGACAGCGATGCCTTCGTGGGGTCGGTCGTCGCGGCGGGCGCGGTGGCGCTCGCGGCGGGCGACGAAGTGTTCGGTTCCGTCCCCGACGACGTGGTGCATGCGTGCGAGAAGTACTCGCTACCGCTGCTCGCGGTGCCGTCGGCGGTCGCGTTCGCGGACGTCATCGATGCCGTCACCAGCCGGGTGACCGGCGATCGGGTGGCGCGGCTCTCCGCCAGTCTGGCCCGCCAGCACCGATTGCTCACCGCGGTCACCGACGGACGCGCGCTCGCGGACCTCACGCACGAGACGGCGCGGGACACGGGCGTGACCTGCCGGATCATCACCGCGGTGGGCCGGCCCGCGGTGTCCGCCGAGCCGTTGGCCACGGAGGTGGTGGATGCTCTCGTACGGGCTGCGGCGCAGGGTGTTCCGTGCCGCGTGGTCACCGAGAACACGGTGCGGTCCGTGCTGCCCGTCGGATCGAGTTTCGGTCACCGTGCGACTGCGTGGTACCTCGTCGTGGACGGTGACCACGAGTGCCTGGACGGGCAGGTTCTCGATGCGCTCGGTCAGCTGGCGAGCATCGCGGCCCTCGATCGCGTGCGCGTGGACGACGGCGCGCGGGTGCTGCGCACCATGGCCGACCGCGCGGCCGAACTCCTCGTCGACGGATCCGGAGAGCAGGCGCTGGAACGCATTCGACAGATCGGCGTCGACGTGACAGGAGACGTCGTCGCGCTGGCCGCCACCGCGGATATGCCTGTCGAGGTCCTGGCCGCGGTGCTCACCGACGCGGTGCGGGAATCGGTCGACGGTGCGGTGAGTGTGGGAGTCACCGGCGGGGACCTCGTGATCGGCGTCGTCGGGCTACCTTTCGGTCGGACGTCCACCCGCATGGCCGCCGATCTCGCCCTTGCGCTGCGTCGACTCGAGGACACCGTGACCGGACGGATCGCCGTGGGCGTGGGTACGGCTACAGAAGCCGCGGCCCTCGTCGGATGTGTGCGGACGGCACAGCATGCGCGTGAGGTGGCGGCGGCATCGGCTGACCGGATCGCCGTGCGGACCAGCGCGGACACCGGGTCGGCCGCCGTCCTGCTCTCGGTGGTGCCGGACGGACTGCGCGCTGCCTATGCCCGGCGGGTGCTCGGCGCGGTGCTCGAGCACGACAGCCGCACCGACGCGGGACTGCTGGACACGCTGCGGGCGTACCTGCACCACGACGGTTCGTGGAGTCGCACGGCGGACGCCCTCCACGTGCACGTCAACACGGTGCGGTACCGCATCGGACGGGTGGAGGCGCTGACGGACCGAGACCTGGGGACGACGGAGGACCGCACCGACGTCTTCGTCGCGTTGGCCGTGCTCGGGCCTCAGCCGACGACGCTGTAACCCCGCCAGGCGGATCCCGCGTCGGGGGCGTCCTCGCGTTCGACGGTCGCCTGGATGAGCCCGTAGGGACGGTCGTCGGCGTGGAAGACCTCGCCGTTGTTCTCGACACCGAAACGGTCGAGGTCGTACAGGAAGTGATGCTTGTTCGGTGCGCTCATCCGGATCTCCGCGATGAACGGGAATGCCTCCAGCGCAGCGCGTCCCATCGCGAAGAGTGTCTGTTGCAACGCGAGCGACTGGAGTGTGGCGAACTGCTCGATCATCACTGCCTTGACGCCGGCGTACACCTCGTCCCAGTCGACGTCGGTGGTGGTGTAGCGCCACCGGGCCTCGAGCGAGGTGGCCATGACGCGGTCATGAGTCGGGGCGAGCACGGTGTAGGAGTCCTCGAGGAAGCCGGCGAACTCGGAGCCCGTCGACTTCAGGATGATCAGATCCTTGAAACCCGCGGTGACCCAGGTCTTCTGCTCCGCTCCGGAGCCGCCCACGGTGACCGAGGCGACCCGCGTCTCCTGGCCCTTGCGCACCCACGTGTGATCGTGGGGGCGGCCGTCCACGGTGACACGCTCCCACGCGTACTCCTCGAGTTCGACCCGCGCCTCCGTCACCGGCTCGACGTCGTCGACGAAATGCCGTGCCAGATCCAGGCCGTACGACTCGAGATGCAGCAGGCCCTTCTCCTTCGCGTAGGCGTACGCGGTCTGCTTCTGGGTGTCCGTCGGCAGGACCGCGCCTTGGTCACCGACGAGATGGGCGGCGGAGAAGTCGCCCCGCAATGCCGACGACACGGAGATGTCCCGGATCTCGTGGCGGGCGGTGTCGCGGTAGATGCGCACCACTCGGTTCTCGGCCTTGCCGTACTGGTTGGCTCCCAGGACGATGTTCCCGGTCAGATCGGTCATGGGGTCAGCTTCCTCGATAGGTGGAGTACGCGAACGGGGACAGCAGCAGCGGAACATGGTGGTGCGCATCGACATCGAGGACGGTGAAGGTGATGGACACCTCGGGGTAGAAGGTCTGCGTCCCGGACTGCTCGAAGTACGCGGCGGTGTCGAACACGAGTGTGTAGACACCGGCCACCGCGTCGTCCGGGAGCAGTTCCTTGGCGCGTCCCTCCTCGTCGGTGATGCCGGTGGTGACCACGTCGCCGTGCTCGTCGACCACCGCGAGACCCACCCCCGTCGCCGGTGTCCCGTGCACCGCGTCGAGGACGTGGGTGCTGACGCTCACAGTTCGGTCCGCTCGGTCAGCATGCGGGTCAACCTGATTCGATTGATCTTCGCCAGTTCGGTTCTCATCACGCGCCTCTCCGTCTCCGGATCGTTGTCGAGCCTCTCGGTGAGGATAGCGAGAAGCTCCGTCGCAGGGCGGCCCGTCGCACACACCAGGTAGACGTGGCCGAACTTCTCCTCGTAGGTCCGATTCCCCGCCGCGAGCGCGTCCTTGACGCCCTGGTCCGCCTCGCTCACGGCCGCTTGCTCGCGCTGCGACGACGAGCCGGCGGTCACCGAGGCGCCGATACGTGGATGACCGTCGAGTGCGCGGTCGATCTCCGTCTCGGACAGTTCCTCCAACTCGCTGTCGGCGCGTTCCAGGAGGGCCTCGGCGCTGTCGAAGGGGCGACCGACGGCCACCCGGCGCGCCCAGATGGACGACGAGCAGCACTCGAACAAGGCGTGCATCGCGGCGCGATCGGACAGCCGATTGAATCCGTCGAGCCCGAGTGCTTCGTGCAGGAACACGAGCGTTCCCTTCTGTGGTGGGGATCAGGACAGGTCGTTCAGTCTGCCGAAACGCGCCGCGGCGATGGGATTCGCATCGGCGACCAGGTCGTCGAACCGGTGGTTCGCAATCTTCGCGACCTCGATCATGGCGAACGACCGCTCCGCACCCGGTGAGTTCTCCATCCGCGACCACCCGTTGGCGAGCACCCGGTCGTAGTGCTCGGTCTCGGCCGCGCAGATGACGAGGGGGAAGCCGAAGTGATCCCGGTAGGCGGTGGCCAGGTCGACCACCGAGCGGTGCTCCTCGTCGCCGAGGTGCGCGAGCGAGACGTGGTCCTTGGCGAACGCGGTGCCGGCGTCGTCCTCGCTGCCCAGATCGGGGAAGGCGCTGATCAGCTCGACCTGCTCCTCCGTGGTGCCTGCGAGCAGGGAATCCTGGAACGCCTCCCGCAGTGCATGAGCATCCGCGTAGGGCCGCTGCTCGTACGCGCGACGCACCACCCAGTCGGATCCCTGCACGACGTCGCCGAAGGTCTTCGAGAACTCGTCGAGGCTCATCTCGTTGACGGCGTCGAGGGTGATCGAGTCGCCGGGGGAACCTGCCACCGTCGCCCCGCGCGAGCCGCCCACGTGGAAGAACAGGATGTTGAGCACGATCGCGGTGAACGCACCCAGCACGATGCCGCTCGAGAACAGCAGCTCGAGCCAGCTCGGGACTCCCTCCGAGACTGTCGGCTGGATCGTGACCAGCAGGGCGAGACCGAGACTGGTCGCGACAATGATGAGGTTGCGGTGATCGGTGAAGTCGACCTTCGACAGCGTCTGGATACCCACGACCGCCACGGTGGCGAAGAGCGCCAACGCGGCGCCGCCCAGGACGGGTGACGGAATGGACGCGACCACCGCCGCCGTCTTCGGCAGCAGGCCCAGGACGATCATGATGGCACCGGCCGCGGCGACCACCCAGCGGCTGCGCACGCGCGTCAGGCGCACCAGGCCCACGTTCTCCGAGAACGCCGTATACGGGAACGAGTTGAAGGAACCACCGATGACCGTGGCCACGCCGTCGGCGCGCAGGGTGGCGGCGATGTCGTCCTTCGTGATCCGCTTGCCGACGATCTCACCCGTCGCGAAGACGCTGCCCGTCGACTCGACCGCCGTGATCATGAGCACCACGATCATCGAGATGATGGCGATGACGCTGAACTTGGGCGCGCCGAACAGGAACGGCTGCGTGAACCCGACCCACGACGCCTCGGACACACCGTCGAACGTCATGTCGCCCAACACGTACGCGGTGGCGCTGCCGATGACGAGTCCCAGCAGCACGGCGATGGTGGCGGTGAAGCCGCGGAAGAACCGCTGGATCAGCACGATGATCACCAGCGTGCCGATCGCGTAGGCCATCCACCGACCGTTGGTCGGATCCTGTTCGTGCGTCGCAGGATTGGTGACGGCATCGTTCACGGCCACCGGCAGCAGCGCGATACCGATGATGGCGATGACCGTGCCGGTCACCACCGGCGGGAAGAACCTCAGCAGCCTGCTGAACCACGGAGCGATGAGGAACGTGAACAGGCCCGCCACGATGACGGCGCCGTAGACGTACAGCAGCCCCTCGGTTCCGCCGCCGTTCGCCATCGCGATCGCGATGACCGGGCTGACACCGGCGAAGGTGACGCCCTGCAGGAGCGGCAGCTTCACACCGATCTTCCGGAAGCCGACCGCCTGGATGATCGAGGCGATGCCACACGTGAAGAGGTCGGCGTTGATCAGGTGGATCAACTGCTCGTTGGTGAGGCCGATGGCCCCACCGATGATGATCGGGACCAGCACCGCCCCGGCGTAGAAGGCGACGACGTGCTGGAACCCGTAGGCCGCCAGCTTGTGGGCGGGGAGAACCTCGTCGACGGGGTGACGCCGCGTGACGGCGGAGCGAACAGTCATGAGTGGACCTGGTTCCAGGCGAGGGCCGAAAAGGCCTGAGGCGGTGCCCTGCGACGGTGCAGGGCGGCGAGTGACCGGAGTGTGGTGCGATCAGACTCCGCCATGCGGGGCCACCCCGCCAGTCGAGACCGCACAAAGTCGGGGCACCGGTCCGCGCTGGTCGTTGGGTGATCCGCCAACAGGTGGTGAAGAGTGAGGGGCGATGAGCAACCACTATCACCACCTGGTGTTCGGACCCTCGGCGCTGGCGCGGCAGCGCGCGAAGGGCAGCTACACGGCCTACGGTGCGCAGACGGAACGCGGCGACGACGGACCCGACGCACTCGACGGCCGCGAGAAGGTGATCATCCGCGCCGCGGACCAGTTCTACCTGTCGACGGTCACCGAGACCGGATGGCCCTACGTCCAGTACCGCAGCGGGCCGGCCGGGTTCCTGCAGGTGCTCGACGACCACACACTCGCGTTCGCCGACTTCGCCGGGAACAACCAGTACGTGACGGCCGGTAATCTCGACGCGAACGACCGCGTGGCGCTGATCGTCGTGGACTATCCGCGGCGCCAGCGCGTGAAGATCTACGGCCGCGCGACGGTGGTCGAGGGGAGCGCGGACCCGGCCTTGATGGAGCAACTCCGGCAGGTACCCGGCGGCACCGTCGAGTCGCGGTGCGAGCGCAGCGTCGTGATCTCCGTCGAGGCGATCGACTGGAACTGCACCCGCAGCATCATCCCGCGCTACGACCAGGACTACGTGAGCCGGATGGGGGCGCTCTACGAGCGTGACGCTGCGGCGCGGGAGAAGGTGCTGCTCGACCGCATCGCCGAGCTCGAGGCGCGGCTGGAGTAGGGAGCGGGGGGGTGCGCGGGGTGTTCCACTC
>NZ_JABUEI010000019.1:0-37112 GCF_019836145.1 Rhodococcus sp. BP-241
GTGGCGGGGGACACCCCCCCTGCTTCCCCGCCACCCGCTTTCGTCCCGCGTCGCTCGCGCCCCCAATTCCTTCTCCGCGCCACCGTTAGTGTTGGCGTCGTGACACACGGCCACGGACACAGCTCCGGTCCCGCCCCCATCGGGAAGATCGCCGCGAGACTGGTGCTCGGCATCCTCGCCGTCGTCGGCATCGCCGCGATCGTGGGCGTTGTGCTGCTGTGGCCCAGCGATCGCACCGTCGAGGTCCCCGCGCCGTTCCAGAGCGCGGCCGGCGGCGTCGTGGCCACCGAGTACGGCACCGTGGTGTCGCAGGACATCGGTCCGTGTGGCAGTTCGTCCAACGGTCGCGTCTTCAGCGGCGCCCCCACTCCGCCCACCGTCTCGGGCTTCGAGTGCAACCGCAGCATCGTCTCGATCGACACCGGCGTGAACGAGGGCACCCGAACCCTGCTCGAGGTGACGCCCGGGCCGGGCACCCCCGATCTGCGCGTCGGCGAGGAGATCCGCCTCGTCCGCGGCACCGACGACAGCGGGACCGCGATCTACGGGTTCGACGACTACTCCCGGACCACGCCGCTGCTGCTGGTGGTCGCGGTCTTCGCCGTCGTCATCTGCGTGGTCGCGCGGTGGCGCGGGCTGCGCGCGCTGCTCGGACTCGGTCTCGCGCTCGGAGTGCTGGTGGGTTTCGTGCTCCCCGCGATCCTCGACGGCCGGTCCGCCATCCTGGTCGCCCTGGTCGGCGGCACGGTCATCCTCTACGGCGTGCTGTATCTGGCGCACGGGCCCAATCTGCGGACCAGTTCGGCGTTGCTCGGCACCGTGGTGTCGATGGGCGTCGCCGCGGGACTGTCCGAAGCAGCCATCAGGCTGACCCGGGTGACCGGTCTGTCGGAGGAACAGAACACCGACGTGCAGGCCTATCTCGACCACGTCAGCATCACCGGGTTGCTGCTCGCCGGGTTCATCATCGGATCGCTCGGCGTGCTGAACGACGTGACGATCACCCAGGCGTCGGCAGCCTTCGAACTCGCGGCACTCGATCCCGACGCCACCCGGCGGTCGATCTTCACGTCCGCGATGCGCGTCGGGCGGGACCACATCGCCAGCACCGTCTACACGCTCGTCCTTGCCTATGCGGGTGGCGCGCTGCCGCTGTTGCTGCTCTTCAGTGTCGCCGGCCGCTCGTTCGGCAACGTCCTGACCGGAGACGCGGTGGCCATCGAGATCGTCCGCTCGTGCGTGGGCGGCACGGCGCTCGCGCTCTCCGTTCCGCTCACCACCGCGATCGCCGTGATGCTCGCCCGGCCGCCCCGCGGACGCGCCCCCGTGAGCGGTCGGCACTCCGCGCGCTGACGCCCCAGCACAGCACCTCCAGTCGTCTCACGGTATGTATTTGTCACAAAAACATTCTCGTGTATTGTTTTCACTGGGTTCGGGAACCTACGCGTCTGTTCATCGCAGAGGCAAGGCACATCGACACATGTGAGGAACATCGAATGAACACACTGACCGTCGAGGACATCGACCGCATCCGTGAGGTTCTGGGCAAGTACGGCAAGCTGCCCGTCACCATCGCGTCCGTGGGCAACGAGGACGATCTGTACGACGCCGGCCTCACCTCGCACGCCAGTGTGAACGTGATGATCGCGCTCGAGGACGAGTTCGATGTCGAGTTCCCCGACCGCCTGCTCCAGAAGTCCACCTTCGCCAGCGTCGCGTCCATCGCCGACGCCGTCGCCGAGCTGGCCTGATCACCATGACGACACTCGAGGATTTCCCCGCCGGCGCCCTCGTCGACTCCACCCCCTCTCCGCTGCCCCTGGACGAGGTACTCGCGGTGGTGCGTTCGCACGCCGATGCCATCGACCGGGAAGCCCGCTTCCCCACCGAGTCGGTCGACGCGCTGCGTGCCGGCGGCCTGCTGTCCGCGTCCATCCCCTCGTCGCTCGGCGGCGGCGGCTACACGCTCAGTGAGCTGGCGGCCGTGTCGCGCGCGCTCGGTGGTGAGTGCGCGTCGACGGCCATGATCTTCGCGATGCACCACACCCAGGTGATGAGCCTGTCGCGTCACGGCCTGACGTCGGATGCCATTCGCTCTCTTCTGCATCGCATCGTCGACGAGCAACTCCTCGTGGCGTCGGCCACCACCGAGATCAACATCGGTGGCGACGTCCGCACCAGCGGGTGCGCGGTGGAGTACGACGGCGACCGCTACACGCTCACGAAGAACGCCCCCGTCATCTCGTACGGCGAGTACTCGGACGTCGTCCTGGCGACAGCACGGCGCTCGGTCGACAGTGCCCCGAGCGACCAGGTCCTCGTCGCCTGTCAGCGAGCGGACCTCACGCTCGAGAAGACCGGCACCTGGGACACCATGGGCTTCCGCGGCACCTGCAGCCCCGGCTTCATGCTGCACGCCTCCGGAGACGCCCAGTGGGTCCTCCCCGACAGTTACGGTGACATCTCGGCTCGCACGATGCTGCCGACCGCCCACGTCCTGTGGGGCGGCGCCTGGCTGGGTATCGCCGACGCCGCTGTGCGGAAGGCTCGCAAGTCGGTGCAGAAAGCCGCGCGCAAGACTCCGGGTGTCACTCCTCCGGCCGCCGCACGTCTGGCCGAACTGCTCGTCGTGCACCAGCAGCTCACCGACACCGTGTTCCGCGCGGGCGACACCTTCGACGCGATCGCCGACGACGCCGAGGCCCTCGGCGCGATCGGTTTCGCACTGCAGATCAACAACGTCAAGGTCACCGCATCGAACCTGCTCATCGACATCGTCGCGCGCGCACTACTCATTTGCGGCATCGCCGGCTACCGCGAGGACAGTGAACTGCGCATGAGCCGCCACCTCCGCGACTCGCACGGTTCCGCGATCATGGTGAGCAACGAGCGCATCCTCGGCCACAACGCCCAGCTCTCGCTCGTCTACAAGGGGATCTGACCATGACCTCCACACTCGACCGCGACGTGGTCTCCGATCTCGATCTGGCCCGTGCCGATTTCCGCGATCAGCTCGTCGGCGCCGGTCTCCTCGTCCCCAGCTCCCTCGACGGTCTGTACGGCCGCTCGGGCGAGTTCGAGGACATCATCGATCTCATCGACTCCAAGGTGAAGGCCGCAGGCGCTGCCGCACACGGAAATGCGCTGCGCCGCTTCCGATTCCCACCGGTGTTCCCGCGCGACGCATTCGAGAAGACCGATTACATCGCCTCGTTCCCCAACCTCACCGGCGCCATCACCACCTTCTCCGGCGACAACAAGGCCCACGCCGAGCTGCTCGCGGCACGGTCCGAGGGCAAGGACTGGGACCACTGGCTCGAGTCCGCCGGCACCATGCTGGTGTCGGCCGCGTGCCACCCGTCCTACTCCATGCTCACCGGTCAGCTTCCCGACGGCGGCACCATGCTCGACGTCTACGGGTACTGCTTCCGGCACGAGCCCGCCGTGGATCCTGCTCGCATGCAGGCGTTCCGGATGCACGAGTTCGTCCAGGTCGGCACCCCCGACCAGGCCGTCGAACACCGTGAGTCGTGGATCGAGCGCGGCATGACGGTGCTGGCCGACCTCGGGCTCGACGCCTCCCCTGTCATCGCCAACGACCCGTTCTTCGGTCGCGCGGGACGCATGCTGGCCGCGAACCAGCGCAACGAGAACCTCAAGACCGAGCTCGTGGTCCGCCTCTACGGCGACCTGGACGAGGGCACCGCGGTGGTCTCGTGCAACTGCCACCGCGACCACTTCGGTCAGACCTTCGACATTCGCACCGCGGACGGCAACGAGGCCCACAGTGCCTGTGTCGGTTTCGGTATGGAGCGCATCGCCCTCGCGATGGTGCGCACACACGGCCTGGACACCTCGCGGTGGCCGGGCAGCCTCCGCCTCTCCTGACGGAGCTCGGGGGGGCTCACTGACCGGTTCGGGCCTGGGTTGAGGGAGGTCCGAACCGACGGAGGCGAGAGCGCGTCACCGATTCTCGATGCGCGCTCTCGCCTCCGCATTGAGTGCACGCACGTGACCGGACGGTGCCTTGTCACCGGACCCGGACGGCGTGAGCGGAATTCGCCGTGTCGTTCCCGGCGCCAACGAGAACCAATTGTCCTGCGGCAGCCATCCGTCCATGTCCAGGCACACGTACTGTGCCGCGAAACGTGTGCTCACCTCCACGTGTCGCCGGCCGGCATCGTCGATGTCCGCGGTCGCCGCGAGTCCGATGTCGTTCTGCCGCGGCACCATCGGACCACCCACGAGATGCACACTCTCTGCGACGAGCCCTGTCGTGCCGTCGGAGAGGGTCGCACGGATCGCGTCGAAGGTGCGTGCCCCGAAGCGATGCACATGGGTGGCGTCAGTGAAACGACCCACCATTTCGTCTGCGCTCACGACGACACTCCCGCGCGCCGGAACCGTGATCTCGCGGTGCCCCTCCGCTGCCACGACCCCGCTGCGAGTGTGCGCCGAGACGGACAATGTGAGGGCACGCGCAGACTCGCTGTCGTTCACGGCCTCGAGTCGCAGCCCGTCCATCCCCTCGTCCGTCATCAGGATGGTCACCGGCCGGGCCGCGCGCGCCAGAGCCCACCACGGGGCCTTGGGACGACCGGCCACGTCCGTCAGTCCCCATCCCGCGCCGGGCGCAGTGTCGCGGTACGTCAGTACGAGGGCCCCGTGGCACTGCGACGCCGAGCCGCGCCAGAACTCGTACGCGGCGCTCACCGCCTCACAGATCGCCGCACGCCCGAAGTCCAGGTACAACTCCGGATCGTCGCGACGAATCGAGGCTGGATCCACACCGAACACCGTGCGCACGTAGTGGTCTCGGACATCCTCGAAGTCCCACGACGATCCGCGGTCGCGCGGGACCGCGGCCTTCCAGACCGGATGATGCCCGGCGACGGCCGCTGATCCGAACATGTCGTCGACTGCACGACGCTCGGGTGGCACGGAGAACGCGAGTGATTCGGCGGCGAAGCGCACCCCCGCCCGGCGCAGATCCGACAGCGGTTGCAGGTAGCCACCGACGCCGAAGTAGTGCGCCACGCCGCTTCCCACGTGGGTGGCCAGCGGACCCCCGTACGGAGTGGACGGCACGTACGCCAGCTCCGGTCGCTCGTCCTTCACGATGCCGGGAACCACGTCGTCCAGTAGCGCCATGACGAAGTCCGGGGCCTCGAGACCCACCATCGTCGGCTGCTGATGCGTCTCGCTACCGCCGCTGAGCACCGCCAGGGACGGATGATGCGAGGTCGACCGGAGAAGATGTCGCACTTCCTCCGCCACCAGTTCGGTGAACTCGTCCGTCTCGGGTGGGTCGATGGTGGTCACCATCAGGTCCTGCCACACCAGGATGCCGCGGCGTGAACACGCGTCGAAGAAGGCGTCGTCCTCGTAGACCATCGTGCCCGTGCAGCGGAGCATGTTCAGCCCTGCCGCCACCACGGAGTCCAGGGCGGCATCGAGCGTCGTGGGATCGTTCTGCAGACTGCGGACGTCGAGCGGCACCCAGCACGCGCCGCGACAGAAGACCGCCACACCGTTGACCGTCAGCTCCCCGGATCCGACATCGAAGGCGACTGAGCGGAAACCTGTGCGACACAGCATCTCACCGTCGACCCGCACCTCGTACAGATGCGACTCACCGTGCGTGTGCGGCCACCACGGTGTCACCCCGTCGACCGGGAACGTCGTGTCGACCGCTCCGTCGGCACCTGCAGTGACCGATCCGGTCGTGTCCGCGACGGACACCGAGAAGCGTTCGCCTGGTCGTGCGGTTCCGCGTACGCGGAGGACGGCGCCGTCCTGGACGAGGGTGCCGGTCACCCGCAACACTCGTCGGTCCGGGTCGGTGACGTGGACCGCTCGCCACGGCCCGACCGGTGCAGGCGCACCCACAAACACGGGCGCCCGTCCGAGCGCCGACGTCCTGATCCAGCGCAGAGACTGCCGATCCAGCATCGACGACCGCCACCGGGCACGGGGCCGCCGTGGAGTGCTCACAGCGTCGAGAGCTCGGAACGCCAGATCGAGGCGCACGGATCGAGCTGCCTCACAGCGGATCTCGACGTCCACCGGTACGAACATCGACTCGCTCCGGACATGGAGCTCGCCGTCCACCCACACCTCGGCACGCGTCGCGAGACCGTCGAACGTGATCAGGGTCGTTCCGGCCGGGAGGTCGACGGTCGTGCCGTACCACCAGTCGCGAGCGTCGAGCACCGCGTCGACCTCGGGCCCCAGAGCGGATGCGACCGTACCCGGGACCACGGCGGGAGTGGGATCGCCGAGCACGGCGGACGGTGCCTCGAACGCACCTGCGGCCGAGCCGATCACGGTCCAGGAGCTCGACGCGACAGGGTCGTACCGCACCTCAGGCATGTAGTGCGGAGGCCAGCGTGTCGGTGGCGTACTGCCACGACTGCGCCATCTCGTGCAGCGCGCCGGTCACGTCCACCGCGCGTCCCCGAGCGGCGCGCGCCATCTTGAACTGCACCGACTTCGCCCCGGTGGCGACGTCGAGGAACGGAGCGACGGCGGCATCGCTGCCGGCCACGCCTCGGGACTCGAGGTACCGAGCGAGGTCGGCGCCGAGTTCTGCCGTGAATCCGCACTGGCGCAGGGTTCCGAACGACCAGAGGTGGAACTGCTCGGGACCGGCCTGCTGGATCCACGGAATGTCCGCCTGCACGCGGTCACCGAGAGCCGCGACAGGATTCCGGCGGGGCCGACGCGCGACGTGGGACCGCGCGACCGCGAGATCGATGTCGTCGTGAGTGGCGCCGAGTGCCAAGCGATCCCGGTCGATGCCGATGCGTTCGATGTAGGGCGGCAACGGAACCGGGGCATCGAGCGACAGGACGCGACGGAAGTCCTCGCCCTGCACGACGTGGTAACCACTGTTGTGGAAGTACTCCATGCGCTCCACATCGGTGTCGACGACGACCGGAACGATGGTCGTCTTGGAACTCTCGATGTGATAGTTGATGCCGTCCGTGTCCGGCAGGAAGTAGGAGTCCACCTCCACCGTGCAGAGGACACCGTCCTCGAGGTTCTCGACGATGTGCTGCCAGAACGGCTTCCAGACATTCATCTCATCGATGCGAATTCCGAGGAGAGCGCGCATGTCCTCGGGCTGAAACTTGACGAAGTCCCACTGCCGACCGTCGAAGTCCGTACTCAGGACCACGGCCATGGCAGGAATCGGATCCGCCTTCAGCGCGTGCACCAGCTCGATCCACAGATCGACGTAACAGTTGGTCTGAGACCAGATCCGATCACCGCGATGAACGGGATGCGGAACGTGCTGCGCTGCGTCCGCGCCCAACGAAGCGGACATCGAGGAAGGCGTGGTGGTACCGGTCATCGGCGATCTCCTGAGGTGGTCGCTGCACTCTAGCCGCTCAGAACCCCGGAATGGGCAGCTGATCGAAGATCGGCGGGACCGTGAGTTCGAAGGGATTCGTACGTGTGGTCGGCGTCGGGACCTGCACCGCGGCGCTCGGGGCGGCCGATTCCGTGGTGGGGTCGAGAGGCTGGTCGACGGTGGGGATCCGCGTGAAGGTCCGCGGCGGGACGTACGCGGGCTCCTCCTCGTCGTCGATCAGGGGCTGTGTGGTCGTCGGCTCGGTGGTGGTCGTGGTGATGCGCGGAGCGGGCGTGGTCGTGGTGGGCTCCGTCGTCGTCGTGGTGACGGCCGGAACGGCGTCGGCGACAGTGGCGGGCGCGGCCTCGACCTCGACGCCGGGGCGAACCACGGCCCACAGCACACCGCTGGCCACGGCGAGAACGGTCAGCACCATCGCGGCAGCGCGGGGAAGGCGCATCGAGGACGGTGTCGAAGGCGGCGTCTCCCCACCCTCGGCCGGCGGATCCAGGTCTTCGATCGGAGACGCGGGGCGGTCGGCGACGGTGTGGAACGGACGGGTCGGCGAATCATAAGGGCTGCCCGCAGGTGCCGACGGGACCGTGGAGACCACGTCGTCGACGATGTGGGCGAGTTCGATGGCCTCGGTGTCGACGCTGTCCGATTCCGATCGAGAGAACGGCAACGGCTCGAGTACTCCGTCGACCGTGTCGGTCTCCTCGCGCGACGACCCCGGGGTGGGGGGCTGCTCGAGCGACGACGACGACTGCCGTGCCGTTCCGGGCTCGATCGTCGGTGCATCCTCGCCCAACCACCCGGCGACGCTCAGCTCGGTGGTGTCGTCGGGTGACGGACCGAGCCCCGCCAGCAACCCGGCTCCCTTGGCGACCACCGCCTCGGGCTCGTCCGGGACGACGACCGGAACGCCGACACGGCTCTCGAGGGCATCGCGCAGAGCCGGCATACGCGCGGTCCCGCCGATCAACACGACGACGTCGACCGGGCGTCCGCACCGGTACGCAGCGTCCGTCACCATGTCGGCGCATGCCGCGATCGTCGCGCCCGAGAGTGCGTTCAGCTGGTCTCGGCTCATCAGTTCGATCGCACCGCCGGACGCACGCGCGAGCACGCTCGTCGACAGAGATTCCTTCACCGATCGAGCGAAGGTGACCAACTCCCGTTCTGCGTCCTCGGATCCGGGGCGATCGACGATCTGGGCGTCGAGCAGATGATCGACAACGATCCGATCCAGGGCTCGCCCGGCACCAGCGGAGGATCGTTCCGTCTCGGTGCGACGTCCGGCCTCGGTGTCGACGATGGTGACCGACGTGCCCGTCGCGCCGGCGTCCACGAGTGCGAGAGTCCGGTAACCGTCGGCCAGCCAAGCGAACTCGACGAAAGCGAGTGCCGCGCGCGTGTCGTCCACCACGGCGACGGTCGAGTCCTCGACCGCAGCGGACACCTCGGCCAGCCGACTTTCGGGAACCGCGACCGTGGCACGCACGCAGTCGCCGTCCGTCGGCAGAGAGCGAACAGCGTCTCGGACGTCACTCGCCGTCGGGCGTTCGACCGTGTCGACGACCCTCATCTCGAACGCGACCGTCCCGGCCTCTATCGCATCGGAATCCGTCCGCACGAGACGAAGCGCGGCGGCTCCCACACTGATCCCGTACACGGCAGTCATGCCTCAGCCTCTCCCTGTCACGAGATCGTGGTCCCTGCTCGGCCGACTTTCGACTGTGAACACCCCGCGGTTTCGGCCCGACAGTACCAATCCGGGCATGGGAGGACCAGCGCGGACCGGCGACGACGTGCCGTGCGGCACCCGATTGCCGGTGACGTCCGCGGAATAATGAAAGAAACATCGTCGTTCGGTATGTTTGATTGACGATAGAATACCGTCAGACTGCTTGGTCCAGGAGCGAAGGGCATACCGATGACTCGACACGCGTTCACCACGCACGAACCCGTGCGATCGTCGACCGACCACGTTTCCCGCCCTGTCGGCCTCACCGCGGTGCAGGCGACCTCGGCGCGACAGGCGAGCAGTCAGGCCGTCCGGACCGTCGACACGTGGTTCGGCCCACCCGAGAGCTCCCTGTTCGGCAGCATGCACATTCCTGTATCGGGGACGGCGCGCGGCGCGGTCGTCATCTGCTCGCCCATCGCGCGCGAGCACATTCCCACCTATCGCGGACTACGCCAACTCGCTCAGCTTCTCGGTCGAGCCGGCTTCCTCGTCCTACGATTCGACTACCGAGGGCTGGGCGATTCGGCGGGAATGCAGTCCGACCCCGAAGCGATGGACGGGTGGCTCGACAGCGTGCGCGAAGCTGTCGACCACGTTCGGTCCTGCGTCGACGCCCCGGTGTCCGTCGTCGGAGTTCGGGCGGGAGCACTCCTGGCATCTCAGGTCCTCCGGGACATCGAGCCACTCGCCTCCCTCGTCCTTCTGGACCCGGTGATCTCCGGCCGGCGCTACGTGCGGGAGCAGAGGGCTCAGTACAGCGTCATGGTCGGCGAGGACGTCGCTGCGGACGGGCGAGTCTCCTTCATCGGTGGATCGTTCGCCCAGGAGACCGTCGATCGACTCTCGTCCATGTCGCTCGACGGCGGCGTCGCCGCCGCCGCGGCACCTCGTGTTCTCGCCGTGGTCCGGGAGGCGGACAGGACAGGAAAGGCGGTGACCGGACTCCTCGCTGCATCGGGAGCGAGCTGCATCACCTCCTCTCGACTCGAGACCTTCGTCAACCCGCCCAGTTTCGTGTTCTCGGTTCCCACCACCGTCTTCTCCGAGATCGCGGAGTGGGTCTCCGTCGGAGCATCGGATGTTCGTGCCCCCGTCGACGTGGCGGTCCGACACGACGCCGCAGTGGGGCTCACCGCGGACGGTGCGCCGGTGATCGAGACGATCGGGTACCGGGGACCGGACCGTCTCCTGTCCTTCGCCACTCACGCGGCGGGCCACCGCGCGGAGGACGGGGTGGTCGTTCTGCACCAGACTGCCGCCGAGCACCGAATCGGTCCCGCTCGACTCTGGGTGGAGGGCGGTCGGTTGCTCGCGTCCCGCGGAGTGGGCGCGTTGCGCTACGACCGTCGCGGAACGGGCGACAGCGGTGACGTCGCGTCGGAGGAGTCGACGGCACCCACGTCGGCCGACGCGCGCGACGACGTCCGGCACGTGGCCGAGAGTGTGGAAGCACCGGCGCAGGCCACGGTGCACGCCGGCATCTGTTCCGGTTCGTGGCACTCGGCCTTCGCTGCCCGTGAGAACGGCGCCGCCGCGGTGGTCATGATGAACATGGCGAAGTGGTCGTTCCGCAACACGAGGGTGCCCATCAAGGCCGCACACGTCGACGCGCTGGATTCCGCGATGGTGACGAGACTGTTCCACCTCGCCCGCGCGGTGCGGAACAGGGTGCACGCCGTGCGTGACACGCTGCCGGACCCGGGCTGGCGAGCGCTCGGTGCCATGGGGCTGGTCAACGCGCCCGAGGTCGTGCTCGGACCACTCGCCGCCGGCGGTGCGCGAACGGTCACGCTGTTGTCGCCCGAGGACACGGCGCTCTTCGAGGCCAGTCGCGGTCGTTCTGCTCTGCAGCGGCTCCGCCGACGCGGGCTGCGACCCGAGGTGGCGATCTTCGATCGTGGGGACCACTCGCTCTATCACCGTGATCTCCGAGAGACCATGTTCGAGCATCTTCTGACCGTCGTCGGCGACACCGTCGGCGGCGCTTCCCCCACCCCTTTCACCTCCGCGGCGCCGCTGGGCGCCGAGAAACTCTGATATGACACCCCGTTCCCACCGGACCCTCATGGTTCTCGCGCTCGCGATGCTCACCGCGACGACGGCCGCCTGCTCGTCCGAGGCGCCGGCCGCACCCGCAGCGCCTGTGCAACAACCACTCCCGACCCTGGACGGCGACACCGCCGCCCAACGGGGAACAGTGATCTCCTCCGAGCCGGTGGAGGACATCGATCCGTCGATCACGGCAGTGGGCGCAACGGCCACCCGCATCGTCTACTGGTCGACATCGGGCCTCGACGGCCGACCGACCGCAGTGTCGGGAATCGTCTTCACGCCGGATGCACCCGCTCCGAACGGATCCCGCCCCGTGGTCTCCTTCGGACACGGCACGACGGGCGTCACGGCGGACTGTGCACCGTCCGCTTATCCCGATCTTCTGGGATACGCGTCCACCATCGTCCCTCTCATGAAGCTGGGTTACGTGGCCGTCATGACGGACTACCAAGGGCTCGGATATCAGGGGCCGGGGTCCTCCCCCGTTCACCCCTACCTCGAACCGAACACGAGTGCGTACAACATGATCGACGGCGTGCGCGCAGCACGCGCAGAGACACCGGTGGCGTCCGACAAATGGGCTGCGATGGGTGTGTCGCAGGGCGGCCAGGCAGCGTGGTCAGCGGCCGAACTCGCCGACTTCTACGCCCCCGAACTGTCGTTCGTCGGCGCCGTCGCTCTCGCTCCCGCCCTGGACCTCACCGAGCAGGGAACCCTCGCGTCGTCACGCTTCATGACGCGTGACCAGCAGGTCGGGTTCCCCTTCCTCGTCTCGGGCCTCACCGCTGCCGTGCCGGACGCAGTGCCGGCGGACTATCTCCATGGCGTACTCGCACAGGATTCGTCCTCCTGGACGGCATGCATGGCCGACACCGCCGCTCTCGCCCGCCGCGCGGACAAGATCCAGTACATCAACCCCTCGGACACGGTTCCGTCGACGGCGGAGGCGGCCGATCGCCTCGAGAACTGGCTCGGCGAGATCGAACTGCCGAGGCGATCAGCAGCCGGTCCCATCCTCGTCGTCAACGGCGATCAGGACGAGACCGTCAAACCACAGTGGGTGGCCGGTGCGATCGACAAAGCCTGTGCGATGGGCTACTCCGTGGATCACATCGTCCGTCAGGGCCAGGGTCACGACAATCTCGACCCCGGCGCGGAGACGGCGATCTGGTTCGAAGCACGGTTCCGCGGCGAACCGCCGGCAGCGGACGTGTGTGCCTGACCTCACTTGTAGCTGCTGGTCACGGTGTAGTCCAGCGCTTGCACGTACGGCTTAGACGTCACGGTCTGGGCTGACGACACCGATTGCACCGACAGACCGTTTCGCCTCATGACCACGCGCACGTTTCCGGGCGCAAGGGGCGCGGTGCAGACTCCGACCCCACCTGGAACGGTGCACGTGGTGGTCGTGGTTCCGACCGTGATCGTGAGCTGGGCGGGTGAGTTGAGGAATGTCACGGCTTCCACCAGGTCTCTCGCCGGACTACTCCCCTGCCGCAGTGTCATCAAGCGTGTCTCGGGGAACGACGGCTTGGCTGCCGCGAACTGCGTGCGGTGCGACACGTAGAGACCGATACGTTTCACCGTCGGATAGCTCCCGTACTTGAAACGGACCACATAGTAGGAGCTGATGTCGAGTGGGCCCCAGGCGTGCCGCACCGACGGTGCGAAAGTGGCCCCCTCGCTGTAGTCGTTCCACGTGGTGAGCTGAACCCACTCGCTGTTCGTGGAGATGGCGATGTCCCAGGTGTTCCGGAGATTCGTCGTGTTCTGCGCTTCGTCGTAGATGCTCTGATTCGGCCGACTGTCCTGGAAGGACACCGGTTGCATCCAGATCTTGCCGAGCGAGCGGACTCTGTTGGCGATCGCCACCGGGGAGTACGGATTCGTGTTCGCCGTGGGGTTGAACGCAGGGTTGCGGCCACCCCAGTTCGACATGCCGTAACTGATCGATGCGAAGGCGTCGATGTTGGACGGGGCGTCGAGAAAGGTCGGAACGAACGCCACGGTGATGCCGTACCGGTTCCGCATCGACGTGAGGAAGCTCGACCACCAACTCGCCGGCTTGCGCTCGGCGTAGAACGGCGACACCACGAGGCGGCCGTCCGAAAGCTTGTACGTTCCCGGCAGTTTCGCGTACTGAGCCAACTCGTCGGCCATTCCGTCGGGCGTGAGTGCTCCGAGCTCACCGTTCATGTCGGGCATCAGCACCACGGAGAACTTCCCGCCCGTCTGACCCGCCACGTCGATCAGCTGACGCGTCACGGGTGCGATCGGATTGGCGCTCGACGACCTGACCAGGATGTCGACGGTGAATCCGTCGATTCCCCGACTGCGCGCGTCATTGACTTCCTGCCGGAGGTCTTGAATCTTCCAGTCGCTCCCCGCGAGGGGCGCACGCGGAAGCGGACGATCGCGGAGAAATCCGCCGTAGGCGGCATGCTTGTTGTTCTCACCATTGGGATTCAAATACTGCGTCGCGTAATAGTCCGACGCGGGCTGAGCATTGTCCAGCGACAACGGATAAGGCGGGAAATAATGCGCAAACACTTTCTTCGGACTGGCGGTGGTCGGCATATCGACGGGAATCGCGGGTGCCGCTGCGTATGCCGTCTCGACCACCTCCTGCTCCGAGGTTCGGACGCTCTCGCTCGGGGCCACCACGAGTACCGACACGAGTACCGCTGTGACCACCAGGGGAACGGTGAGCCGCAGCGTCGACATCCACCGGACGGCCGAGCCACCGGCAGAGACATTCCGGTCGGTCTCGTCACGCATCGTCGGAACCTGCGTCGAACAACCACGCCACTGTGCTCATGAAATGCAACTTAGCGCGCAGGAGCGCTGCGCATTAATGACACGCACAAATTCGAAAAAGGCGTCAGTTCTTTTTTTCACCGCCTGCACGAGACGGCCATGCGGAAACTAGCGCCGACTGGATACCGCGACGTAGTCAAGGGACTGCACGTCGGGCGAAGATTCGACGACGAACGGCGAATCCACACGAGCGACGTCATTTCCGTCGCGGTCGACGGTGACGGACACGTCGCCCGGAGCGAGGGCCGCTGTGCAGACCCCCACGCCCGCGGGGACCGTACAGGTCGTCTCCGCCGCGGATGTTCGGATGGTCACCGAGGCTTCGGATGTCGCGAACACGAGAGCTTCCACCTCGTCCGACGCCGGCGTACCACCGGAACGCAGGACCATCGGTGCCGCCTCGGCCGATCGAGTCGGTGCGCCGACCAGCTGCGTGCGATGGGTGAGATAGACGGTGTCGCGCACGATCGCAGGCGGATCACCCGACTTGAACCACCACAGCCAGTACTCGGAGATGTCGAGGAAGGACCACCCGTGCCGCACGCTCGGCGCGAACGACGTGCCTTCGCTGTAATCGTTCCAGGTCACCAGTTGCACCCACTCGGCGTCACCGGCCATCGCGTTCTGCCAGGTCGCGCGGAGGTTCTCGGTGTTGGACGCTTCGTCGAAGATCGATTGGCTCGGCCGAACGTCCTGCACGGACACGGGTGCCATCCACAGTTTGCCCAGTCTGTGCGCTTCCGCGGCCTGACCCAAGGGAGACTGCGGGCCGGCGTCGTCGGACGGATTGAAGGCAGGGTTTCTGGCACCCCACGACGACAATCCGTACGAGACTGACGAATACGCGGCGAGATCGGTGCTCGAGTCCACGAACACCGGAACGAGTGCGACCTTCTGACCGTGTCGGGTCGCCATCGCCGCGCCGAAGTCTTCCCACCACTGCGGCGACTTCGCCTCCGCCCGGAACGGACTGATCACGATGGAACCGTCGACTCGGAAGGCCGACGGATACAGCGCGAGCGCCGCCATCTCGTCCGCCAGCTCCACAGGAGAGAGGTCGGCCAGCACCCCCGACATGTCGGGCATCAGCATGATCGAGAACGCCGGGTCGACCGCGTTCGCCGCCGCGAGCAATGCAGCGGGTCGAGAGGCCACCGAGAACGACCCGGTCTGCATCGGCGCGAGTACATCGACCGAGAAGCCGTCTATTCCCGCCGAGACGGCCTGTCGCACTTCGTCCTGGAGATCCTGATTCACCCAGTCGGCCTCGGGACGGGGTGCTCGCGGCAATGGTCGGTCCCGGAGGAAACCGCCGACGTCCGCATACTTCCCGTCCTCACCGGCCGGATCGAGATAGTGCGTCGCGTAGTAGTCCTCGGCGGGGTCGACATTGTCCAACGAGATCGGGTACGGCGGAAAGTAGTGAGCGAAGACCTTCTTGGGGGAATCGCGCTCGGCGGGGACGTCGAACGGCAGGGTCTGATCCGGTGTCGCGTCCGGCGCACCGACCACGGTCGCGCCGTCGAGCCCGGCCGGGCCGTCGACCGAGATCGCCGTCGAGCATGCCGACGACGACGCGGACAGGACGATCAGGGCGACGACGAGAAGACGCCGTCCGACCGGACGACGCCGTCCGGACACGAGGGAGCCGAGTGTCACCGCGATCTACCGCGTGCCCGCCCGGAAGCGGCGACCGGCTGACCGTTCGCTGCGCGGGATCGAGGTGCTCCACGACGCGTGATCTGCCGAGTGGTCGTGGTCTCGTCCTCGCTGCCGTTCTCGTCACGGTTGTCGTCCGGTCCGTCGCCGAGGGTGTCCGACGGCGCCTCGTCGCTCGACGACGCGGAGACATCGACATCCTGTTCGCCCGACGTGCTGACGACGTCCTTGTCGACGACATCTGCGGACCTGGGCGCGGGTGCCTCGGACGCCGCCGGGAGCGCTGCGCGGGGGAACGGGCGAGACGGGACGTGGCGCCGCACCGGGGCCGCCGGCGCCCACTCCATCGCGGACGGCACAGCACCGGCCTCCTCGGCGGTGACAGCCGGGAACGGATCGGTGATCGCGTCCTCGACCTCGCGATTCGCCGAGAAGCGGTCGTGATCGGAGACCCAGCGATCGTCGTCGCGGCGCTCCCGCGCCACCCCGTCGGCCGAACGGCGGACGTCGTCACGGACGACGTCGTCACGGCCGAACACACGATCGGCCGGGGTGTGGTGGTCGACCTCCGTTCGCCGGGTACGGCTCACAGCGACCGGCGACTGTTCCGGAATCGAGGTGTGAGAAGGGGCGACTCGTGTCGGCGCGTTCGACACGGTCGTCGCGGACGAACCCGGGTTCGCGACCAGCACCGTCCCGTACAGGGTGCCACCCGTCGACCGCAGGGCGCGCGCGGCAGTGGAGACCTGCGCGGCGGTCGATGCACCCTCCCGGACGACCACCACAGTTCCGTCCACGTCGTGCGACAGCACCGCAGCATCGGCATAGGCATCGGCGGCAGCGGCAGCGACGACGACGTGGTCGTAAGTGCGTGCGAGTTCGGCGAGAACGGTGCGCATCAGATTCGCGGCGATGTCCTCGCCGGGAGTGGACGACGCCGAACCGGCAGCGAGGAAGGACAGGCGTCCACCGGCAACGGTGGTCACCGCGTCCTCGACCATGATCGCACCCGCGAGCACATCGGTCAGACCGACGGCAGCATCCGGTGCTCCGACGTACCGGTGCAGTGACGCCTCGCGCAGATCTGCATCGACGAGTACCACCGTCCTCCCCGTCTCGGTGAGCAGAAGCGCCAGTGTCGCCGCCACCTCACGCGACGCCGCGGAATCACCGACACCGGTGACGACGAGCGACTCCTTCTGCTTGTCCGCGTCGACGAACTGCACGGTCGTCCGCAGCTTGCGCGCACTCTCGGTGTACCCGTCCGTCGAGTTCTCGGGCAGGCTGATGAGCGTCGAGCCGCGGGCCGAGTCGGCAGGCAATCGTCCCAGGACCGGTGCGCCCGCGGCCTCGGACAGCGCGTCGACAGACCTCACTCGCTTGTCGAGGCGGCGGCGCAGCCACACGACAGCGCCGGCGAGGGCACCGCCCGCCACGACGCCTGCAGCGAGATTCGTCGTGCTGCTCGGACTCGTCGGGGCAGCAGGGGCCTCGGCTGCCGTGATGACGGTGACCAACGAGCTGGGCTGGCCGCCGCCGGTCGGGTTCTCCAACTGGCCGACGAACTGCGCGAAGTTCGACGCGTAGGCGTTGGCGATGTCGGCGGCTCGCGTGGGACTGCCGTCCACCACGTCCACCTGCAGGAGCACGGTCTTCTCGACTGCGGCCGCGGTGACCTTGGACGCCAGCTCGCTCGGCGTCAGACCGAGCGAGAGGTCGTCGTTCACCTTGACGGCGAGGTCGTCGCCCGTGAACAACTGCGCGTACGTTCCTGCGCGCTGCTGGGAGAACAGGTCACCCTGATAGGCACCGGCCGAATCGCCCGCGGCGGGTGAACCGATGAAGAGCACCGTGCTCGCCGTGTAGGACTTCGGCATGGTGGCGGTGAGCATCAGCGCGAGTATCGCGCCGACGACTGCACCCAGCGGCACAGCCCAGACGAGCGTATTCACGCGAAGCTTCTTGATGAGTGTGCTCATCGGGTCACCGTTCCTGTCTGCACCGCGGTCGGCGCGTCCTGGTCGTCGTGCGGAGCGAGGTAGCCGAATCGTGCTCGGGTACCTCGGGAATGAGTGAGAACAGTGCCGGCGACATCCACGCCGACCGCTCGCATGTCTGCGACCGAGCGCACCAGATCGTCGATGGACGTCCTACCGGCGGCGGCCGTCAACACCGTCGTGTCCGCGAGGCGAGCGACGGTGCGGGCATCGTCGAAGCGGCCGGCGTCGGGCGAGTCGACGAGAACGACGTCGTAGCGCGAGCGGAGGTCGTCCAGCAGTTCCGCGAAGCGTCGGTTCTCGAGAAGTCGTGCAGGTTCGGCCGGGTGCACCCCGCTCACGAGATGCGCGACACCGTCGACGGAGGTGAGTGCACGTGCGAGAGAGAGCTCTCCCAACACCACTCCGCTCACACCGCCGCTCGCGGCTTCCGGTCCCGTACTGCGGAAATCGGCGTCGACAATCACCGCCGATCGTCCTGCTCGTCTGTACGCGGCGCCCAGTCCCGCGACGGTGGCGGTACGTCCGACTCCGGATCCCGGTCCGGAGACCACCAGGACACCGGACGGCGCACGCCGCGCCAGGTAGTCGAGGTCGTACCGGAACTCGTCGAACGCCGCCTCGTCGGTGACGTGGGGAATGGTGGCGAGAACGGGGCGACCGGTCGCGGCGACGATCGTCTCGGCGTCGTCCACGGTTCGCCGTGACCGCTCGCGCACGACCATCGCCGACAGACCCAGGAGCAGACCCACCGTGACACCGGCGACGAGCGTGAGTGCCGTGTGGGGAGACGACGGTTCCGTCGGCACCGTCGCGCTGCCCACGGCCACGGGCTGCACGGTGGCCACGCGGAGGCCGGCTGGGGTCTCGAGAGTCTCGATGTCCTCCGTGAGTTGCTCCGCGGCTGCGACGGCCATGTCCCGCGCGGTGTCGGGTGACGCGTCACCGGCGGTGACGTCGAGCAGAACGGTGTCGGGGACCACCCGTACATCGAGATGCGCGGCGACCGCCGACGGCGACACCGAACCTCCGAGTCGTTCCGACACGCGCTGAGAGAAGTTCATGTCCTCGATCAGACGCACGTAGGTCTGCGCACGTTGCCGGGTGAACTCGTCACCCTGGTAGGGACTCGAATCCGAATTGCCCAGGGTCGTCGGACCGCCCCACCCGGGCGTACCGAGGAAGAGCTGCGACGTGGAGCGGTAGACGGTGTCGGACGTCAGGAGGATTCCGACGGCGACCAGGAGCCCGAGAAGCACTCCGGCGACGACGGTCGTCCAGCGCTTACCGACGGTGGCGGAGAACGAAGCGATGTTCACTGGGGTCCTTCCGGTGCGGTGAGGTCGCCGAGTCCGAGTTCGCGGAGATCGCGCTCGAGCACGCCCGCGAGATACGCGTTGCCGACCGCGTTGGGATGCACCCTGTCCTCGATCTGCATCGAGGGAATGTCGACGTTCGCGTACCACCCACGCGCGACAGGATCGAGGACCTGCCCGCCGACCTTCGCCGCGATCGCGTCGATGCCGGCGACGAGGTCGTCGTAGTTGTCGTACTTCTCGGGGGACATGAATGTGGGCACGATGATCACGATCCTCGCGTCCGGCCAGCCTTCGCGAAGATCCGAGACGTAGTCGTCGATCGCCCCGATGAGGACGTCGAACGGCACCTCGAGATCGTTTCGTCCGGCGTCGACGATGATCGCATCCGCGTCGAAGGTGGCCTTGTCGAAGTCGAGTCGGGCCGGAAGCCGGCTGGTGACGCCCTGGTACTCGGCGGCGCCGTCGTCGAGGAACCCGGTGCTGCCCTCGGCGTCCACGTTGCAGGCCCAGCCCATGCGCAGGCAGACGATGCGGGCGTAGGACGCGTTGTCGATCCCGCCCACACCCGCGGTGTAGCTGTCGCCCACCCAGAGCGCGGTCGTCGCTCGGCTAGGCACGAGGGAGGCCGACGTCGACGTCGACGTCGCACTCGATTCGGTCCCGGACGGTTCAGCGGGGCCACGTGCGAAGAGCACGCCCGCCGCGGCCACGGTGACGATGGCGAGAAGTACGACGGCTCGGACGTCGCCGCGCCGAAGGGCCGACCGCGTCATGCCTTGTTCCTTCCGGTTCCGGTGACGAACAGGGCACACGCGATGATGACGAGAAGGTATGACATCGCCTGCAGCAGTGAGCCTCTGAGGAGAATGATGGCGTAGAACGGCAGAATGCAGGCCAGCACCGTCGGTGCGCGTGCCGTACGTAGCGAGATCTCGATACGGCGATCCTGCAGTCCCGCGACGAGGCCGAACAGCAGCATCCCGATCACGAGAATCGGGAACCCTCCGTTGATGTACAACTCGGCCCAGAGTGGCGCCGACAGATTGTCCACGGGGTAGTTCCGACTCTGCGCCAGGAGCACGCCCGTGTCGGGTGCCTTGTCGGCCCAGACGGACCGCGGCACCCAGAAGAAGAGCACGCCCAGGGCCTGGTCGCCTCCGGTGTCGCCGTTGTTCTGGACGTACAGCACCGTGTTGTTGATCTGCGCGAAAGCATCGTAATCCGGAGACGTCAACGACTCCAACGGATTCGATGTCTTGAACTGGGCGGACGAACTGTAGCGGAAGGCATCGGCCAGGGGGAAGACGAGCACGAGCGCGGCCACTGCCAGGATCGCGACGACGCGGAACCGGGCGCGGGTGGCGAACAGTCCGAACAGCGCTGCGACCGCGAGCGCCCCGGTGCCGAACAGGTAGCGCGCGTTGGAGATGGGATTGAGAGTGACGCACAGAGTCGCGCCCAGCAGGATGATGATCGGGAGGAACGCCCGTTCCTTCACCGTCATCGTGTCGTAGTACTTGACCACGGCGATGAACGCGACCAGCAGCGACATCATGGCGCCCGCGGCGATGATGACCGCGGTGGTCGACTGTCCGAGCGATCCTTCCGCCTGCTCGGTCACGGCGGTGCGGCTCGTGAACAAGGTGCCGAGGCCGATCCGGCTGATGTAGTACGCGTTGAGAGCGAGCGCGACGACCGCCAGGGCCACCGCACGAAGCGGGTCGATACGTCCGGCTCCGCGCTCCCCGGTCACGATGGGCGGGAGCTTGGGCCACACCAGTCGCGCGACCACGAGACCGACGCAGAAGAAGACCAGGCCGGTGACGACGATGACCATGGCCTTGATGTCCAGGGACGGATCGAGACGCGGCGTGGTGGGCGGGTTCTGCTCCAGTCGCAACTGCGCAAGAGGGGCCAGCCCCAGGAAGACGTAGGTGAACATCCAGAAGGACATCTCGATGAGGCGGCGACGGCCCTCACCGATGATCCAGGCGTAGCGGACTCCGGCGATCGTGGTCACGGCGAGGGCGCCCATCCACACCGGGCGATGCGGAGTGGGCGTGAAGCCGATGACGACGACGGGCACCAGAACGACCATGGACGCCGCCACCCAGCACGCCAGGAGCGGAGCACCGAGCCGGCCGCTCGACATCGTGGCGACGGCGGGGCGCAGTCGGCGCGTGGACGGGGCGGTCATGACCGCGACTCCGCGTAACCGCGGGCGGCCAGTGCGGTCGCAGGCACGGGGCGACGCTCTGCGGCGACCTGTCGAAGTTGCTTGCGGTACACCTCGACGACCAGACACACGGCCATCACGGTGGCCGACAGAGCGAGCCCGATCGCCACGCCGGCGGCAGTGCGGAAGATCGCCGCTGCGCCCGTGCAGATGACGATGCCGAGCAGGCTCTGCACGATGCGGTACTTCAGGAGTTCGGCGGACGCTCCACGCGACCGATAGAAGTTGTAGACGCCGGCGATCCAGCAGATCGCGGCGTATTCCAACCCGAGGAACGGCAGCACCTGTGTCGCCTCGGCCCACGAATCACCCAGCAACAGGCGACCCAGGAACGAGGGGACGAACGGTGCCAGGAATCCGATGGTGGCGGCGAGGGCGGACGTGATCCACGCGGCGTAGCTCAGAGTGCGCCAGATCTGCTTGGCGCTGTGCCCTGCCCGCACGGCCTCGGGAATGACGATGAGAGGCAACGAACTGATGAGGACAGCGAACGGCCCGAGGACGGTGACCGCGCCGCGCAGTGATGCGGCGGCGACGGTGCCGATGAAGATGGTGGAGACCGACACGATGAGGATCGCGGCGATCTGATCCACACCGCTCTCGAACGCGAAACGCGTTCTATGCTGCCAGAATTCGACCCACCACGTCCGGAGGCCACGAAACGTCGGGCGAATACCTGTGCGCCAGGCGAGCTGCAGAAGGGCGAGTCCACCTGCGATGGACCAGAACCAGATCATCTCGGGGATGACCAGAGCGGTCGGCGAGATCCACGTCGTGACGAGTACTGCACCAGCACCCACTGCCCAGATCGCGTCGCTGACGAACGCCGATTCCGGTTCCCCCAGGGCCATGGAGACGAACCGCAGGACATCCTGGGCGAGCACGAGTGGAACGGCTGTCGCGTAGGCGATTCCGACCTGGGGCTCGTCGAGGGCGATGGACACCACGAGGGCGACGACACCGACCACCACACCGAACAGGAGCGCCGAACCGAGACCGCGAGACCCTTCGCGCAGAATGTCCTCACGCGACTCGCCACTCATGAGCAACAACGGTGTGCCCAGGGCACCTCGGACGAGTCCGATGGCAGCAGTGACGATCGAGAAGACGAGGACCGCGGCACCGAATGCCTGGACCGAGGACGGACCGGCCATCGCGAAGAGAATCACAGCGTTGCTGACGCTGGAGAGGACCTGGTCCCCTGCGCTGGCGATCACCCGAAACTTGAGCCCAGCCATGTTGACACCGCCCCTCGACGTGTTGGACGACGAATCACCGACTGATGACCCGCCTACACCCCGACGATGCGTACCGGCAACCTGATCACTGCCTCGAAAGAAGACTACAGGATTGTTTATGGCTATGCATAACTGCCCTCGGTCGGCACAGCCGTGATCGGCGAACTCGACGACGCGTGGTCGCGCCGGTCGAAGGACCAGGACCACGTGACCCGACACCCCACTCGAGCAGCGTTGACGACCAGGGCTGCGAGCACGCGATCTCGATCGACGAGTCCACCGCGATGCGACACTGTCAGATCCGCGGTTCCGCCGAAGTCCCGCGCGTTGAACGCGAGCACACCCAGATCCGGCGTCTGCAACCCCGTGACGTGGACGGCATCCCCGTCGGACCGGACGACGGACTGGCCCGCGGGCACGCGGTAGTAGGACATCGAGGTGGCCAAGGTGGCGCTCGACACGGACGGCCGCGACGTCGTCATCCGCGCGCCGAGTCCGAACAGCCTCGAGGCTGCCGCACGCACCACCGGTTCCGCCACACGCAACCGAGCGGCGATCGAGGCCGCGCAGCCGCTCGGGTCGTCACGGGACCAGTCCGCGACGAACGGCACATGACTCACCGCGTTGCCGCCCGTACCGGACAGGGCGGGCGAGTAGGAGCGCAGATCCGCGATGACGTGGTTCATGACGCCCGCCGGAAGTGCGAGGTCTCGGAGGATCGAGCAGTACAGCAGAACCGACGGGATCTTGGGCGCCGACACCGTCTCGATCGTCACGCAGATCGCGAAGACCGCGTTCGGATCTGCCGGTCGCGTCACGGAACTCGGGGACATCACCGCGTCGGTCGACCGCCCTCGCACGATGGTTCGCGCCGCCGTGGCCACTGCTCGCGGGCGTGACGCAGCGACCTGAGCCGCGGCGCCGAGGAGGCGGAGACCGGTGAGCGCACGTTCGTCCGTGAGAGGCGGTGGAATGGGGAGCGTTCGACCACCGATCGCGAGAGACAGCCGTCGCACCTTCGGAAAGAAGACCGTCTCGTCTCCGAAGAGGTGGCTGTAGACGACGCGGACGTGCCGGGCGCCGATCACCACGTGCACTTCCGCGTGATCGAAGGCTCCGTCGGCGTCCGGACGGTCGCCCCGCCTCACGAAGTCAGCGATCGCGCTCTCGCGGAAGCCGTCCCGGGTCAGCGTCAGCTCACCGGCGTCGAGCGCGTCGTGGACGGCATCCGTCAGGGGCAGAACGTCGAAGTCACCGGTGGCGACCATCCATCGCACCGCCGGCTGGTGGCCGGGAGCGAAACACGCCTCCGCCCACGCCCTGCCGACACTCGTCACGGCACCGAGGTCGACGTCTCCGTACAGCGTCTCGACCTGGCAGCAGAATTTGCCGGCCCACGGATCGGCGGTCATCGCGCACACCGAGGCGTGCCGTGCGCCCCACTCCGAGATGTCATGACGATTCCCCTGTCCTTCACGTGACGGACCACATATCAGGCAGCGGGCTGTGTTACGCCCGCGTTCCCGAACCGACGGGTCTGATGGAAACACTTTAACAACTGAGTACGGCGGTTTCACAGTTGTCCTGAAACCGATAATCTGGTTCAATGGCTCGAAACCGACTCGGGGACGGTTTCGCAAGCAACCTAGACCCGGAGGTGCAGTATCAGTTCGCCGCAGCGGGAGTGGACAGCACTCCCCGACATCCGTACCGAGCCGCGAGACGGCGCCGAGGCCTTCGAGGCCCAGCCCCTGCGCGTCACGATTCTGGGTATCAACTACGCGCCCGAGACGACGGGAATCGCGCCTTACACCACCGCGCTCGCGGAGGGCCTCGCATCGCGCGGACACCGGATCGATGTCGTCACCGGCATGCCCCACTATCCCGCGTGGCGGATCGCGGACGGGTACGACCAGTCCTCGTCCGACGAGCAGATCAACGGCGTCGACGTGCACCGTCGACGCCACCTCGTTCCGGATCCGCCCACCCCCAAGGGCCGCGTCAAGATGGAGGCGAGCTTCGGAGCCCGCTCCGTGCGAAGCGGCTGGAACAGCCCCGACGTACTGCTCTGTGTCAGTCCCACTCTCATCTCGACCGCCATGGCGATCACCCGTGCGCGCCTCTCGCCGCGTCGGCCCGCTGTCGGTGTGTGGGTCCAGGATCTGTACAGCCTCGGCGTCGTCGAGACCGGCGCGATGGACGGCCGCGGAGCACGCGCCGCCGCCCGCTTCGAGTCCGAGATCCTCCGTGCCGCGGACGGCGTGTCAGTGATCCACGACCGTTTCCGCGACCACGTCACCAGCAACCTGCAGGTCGATCCGGCCAAGGTCGAGGTGATTCGCAACTGGACTCACATCCAGCCGATGGGCACCATCGACAAGGAGGCCGTACGCCGGTCGTTCGGGTGGGCCGAGGACGAGACCATCGTCCTGCACTCCGGCAACATGGGCGCGAAGCAAGGACTCGAGAACGTCGTCGAGGCCGCGCGGTTGGCGGACGCGGAGAGCCGACGTGTTCGATTCGTCCTCATGGGTGACGGCAATCAGCGCCCCCAGCTCGAGGCCGCCGCCGTCGGCGTCTCACGTCTCCAGTTCGTTCGGCCGCTCCCGGACCTCGAGTTCCGGTCCGCACTCGCCGCCGCCGACGTGCTCCTCGTCAACGAGAAGCCGGGCGTGGCCGAGATGGCCGTTCCCAGCAAACTGACGTCCTATTTCACCAGCGGCAATCCTGTTCTCGCCGCGACCGACCCCACGAGCACGACGGCGCACGAGATCCGTGCGTCGGGGGCCGGAGTTCACATCGGGTCGGGGGACCCCCGAGAGCTTCTCGACACCGCTCTCGCGATCGGCTCGGACGACGTGTCGTCCCGCCGGTTCGGAGACGCCGGGCGCAGGTACTGCACCCGCGTGCTCTCCGAGGACTACGCCATCGACCGCTACGAGGGGTGGCTTCGTCGGCTCGCAGCCGCACGCCGCTCCCCGGCCCGCACCGAAAGTGTTATCAGCTCATGACGAAGATCGGAACCGGAAAGCGCGCCCTCATCACGGGCATCACCGGACAGGACGGCTCCTACCTGGCCGAGCTCCTGCTCGCCAAGGGATACGAGGTGCACGGAGTCGTGCGTCGCTCGTCCTCCTTCAACACCTCTCGCATCGATCACATCTACGCCGACCCGCACAACCCGGACGCGAAGATGTTCCTGCACTACGGCGACCTCAGCGACGGTGCCCGCCTCGTGACGTTGCTCATGCAGATCCGTCCCGACGAGGTCTACAACCTGGGTGCGCAGTCCCACGTGCGCGTGAGCTTCGACGAGCCCGAACACACCGGTGACACCACGGGTATCGGCTCCATCAGACTGCTCGAGGCAGTGCGTCTGGCAGGCCTGGACTGCCGCTTCTACCAGGCATCGAGCTCCGAGATGTTCGGTGCCACACCGCCTCCGCAGGACGAGACCACGCCGTTCCATCCGCGCTCGCCCTACGGTGCCGCGAAGGTCTACTCCTACTGGGTCACGCGGAACTATCGCGAGGCCTACGGGATGTTCGCTGTCAACGGCATTCTGTTCAATCACGAGTCACCCCGCCGCGGGGAAACTTTCGTGACGCGCAAGATCACCCGCGCAGCAGCTCGCATCGCCGCCGGCATGGAGAACGAGCTCTACCTCGGCAACCTCGACGCCATCCGTGACTGGGGTTACGCACCCGAGTACGTCGAGGGAATGTGGCGCATGCTGCAGGCCGACACTCCTGACGACTACGTCCTGGCGACCGGCGGTAACTTCTCGGTCCGTGACTTCCTCGTCGCCGCGTTCGAGCAGGTCGGTCTCGACTGGGAGCAGCACGTCAGGTTCGACGAGCGCTACCTTCGACCCTCCGAGGTCGACGCCCTCATCGGTGACGCGAGCAAGGCGGAACGCGACCTGGGCTGGAAGGCCACGGTGCACACCCCCGAACTGGCCCGCATCATGGTCGATGCGGATGTCGCAGCACTCACGCACGAGGGCAAGCCGTGGATCGATCGCCCGTCCCTCCCGGACTGGAACAGGTCGTGACCACCGGACCGAGCAGTGTCGTGCCCGGTCCGCTCGATCGCGACGAACCGCTCTACATCGCCGGCCACCGCGGTCTGGTCGGATCGGCTCTCTGGCGCCGTTTCGAAGGTGAGGGTTTCACGTCGCTGATCGGACGGACGTCGTCCGAGCTCGATCTTCGTGAGCGCGACCAGGTGTTCGAGTTCTTCTCCGCGACTCGTCCTCGCACAGTCGTTCTCGCTGCCGCGAAAGTCGGCGGCATCCTCGCCAACGACACGTTCCCGGTGGACTTCCTCTCCGAGAACCTGCGCATCCAGGTCAACGTCCTCGACGCAGCGCTGGCCCACGACGTCGAACGGGTTCTGTTTCTCGGTTCCTCGTGCATCTACCCGCGATCGGCGCCACAGCCGATTCGCGAAGAATATCTGCTCACCGGCACGCTGGAACCGACCAACGATGCGTACGCCATCGCCAAGATCGCGGGCATCCTTCAGGTGCAGTCGGTGCGCAAGCAGTACGGGTTGCCGTGGATCTCCGCCATGCCGACCAACCTCTACGGCCCGGGAGACAACTTTTCGCGTTCCGGATCGCACGTCATGCCCGCACTGGTGCGTCGTTTCGAGGAGGCAGTCGCCGCGGGGGCCGAACAGGTCACGAACTGGGGCAGCGGGAGGCCGCGTCGCGAGTTCCTGCACGTGGACGACATGGCATCGGCCTGTCTCCACCTGCTCGAGCACTTCGACGGACCGCAGCAGGTGAACGTCGGCACGGGCGTCGATCACACCATCGCCGAGATCTCGGACCTGGTAGCGGCCGCGGTCGGGTACAACGGTGACGTGAACTGGGACACTTCGAAGCCGGACGGCACACCGCGCAAGCTGCTGGACGTCACGACTCTCACGGAGTCGGGGTGGGCGCCGTCCGTTGGACTCGCCGACGGAATCGCCGGCGTCGTCGACTGGTACCGCACCGCGGGCCGTGCCGACGCCGTGCGGTCGTGAGTGCGGCACCTCTGCGTCGATCGTTGGCCGGCTTCACCGGCCGAGGCTACGACAAGGGCGCAGGACCGCTGAAGCAGATTCTCTGGCTGGCCGTGTCCGGGACGGTACTGACGCGATGGTGGTGCCCCGGTTCGGTCCGGGTCCGCGTTCTCCGGGCGTTCGGTGCCACCATCGCCGACGGAGTGTTGATCCGGCACCGCGTTCGCATTCACTGGCCGTGGAAGCTGACGGTGGGGCGCGATTCATGGATCGGCGAGGACGTCTGGATCCTGAACCTCGAGCCCGTCACGGTGGGTTCCGACGTCTGCATCTCGCAGGGCGTGTTGCTGTGTACCGGTAGTCACGACCGCCGGTCTCCTACCTTCGAGTTCGACAACGCGCCGATCGAGATCGGCGACGGGGCGTGGATCGCCGCGCGAGCCACGGTGTTACGCGGAGTCACCATCGGATCCGACGCCGTCGTCGGGGCCACGGCTCTGGTCACCGCGGACGTCGCAGCGGACGCTGTCGTCCTGGCACCGAACGCGGTGATGCGACCGTGAGGATTCTTCACGTCGTCACACTGATCTCACCGGACGGCGCCTACGGCGGGCCGGTGCGAGTGGCGGTCAACCAGGCACGCGAGCTCAGGGCACTAGGCCACGACGTCACCATCGCCGCCGGCACCCGCGGCTTCGACGTGGCACCCACCGAGCAGGACGGCGTGCCGGTCCGCCTCTTTCCGGTCCGTGCGGTACTGCCGGGCGCGGGCTTCGCGGGCCTGTCGTCCCCAGCCATGGTGACGTGGTTCCTGCGCCACGGCCGAGACTACGACGTGGTCCATGTGCACCTGGCGCGGGACCTCGTCACGCTGCCGATCGCGCGCATCGCTGTCGGCCGATCGCAGCGGCTGTTCACACAGACTCACGGCATGATCGACCCGACCGACAAGATGTTGGCGCGGCCGATCGATGCTCTGCTCACGCGTCCGGTACTGCGCCGCGCCTCCGGGGTGTTTCACCTGACGGATCACGAGAAGCGCGACGTCGAGGCGGTGGCGAACACCGACCTCGACTTCATCCGTCTCGCCAATGGTGTTCCCGCCGCGGAACGTCGACGGGAATCCGGTGAGGCCCCGCCGCATGTGCTCTTCCTCGCTCGACTTCAGGCTCGTAAACGCCCCGTCGATTTCGTGAACGCGGCAGTCGCCGTCCTGGCTGAGGGCCACACCGCTCGCTTCACCCTGGTCGGACCAGATGAGGGTGAAGGCGATGCGGTCGCCGCGCGCATCACCGACGCCGGCGTGAGCGCTTCCGTCGAGTGGCGCGGTCCGCTGCCACCACACGAGACGCTGGAGACCATGCGCACGGCCGACCTCTACGTGTTGCCGTCCGTGGACGAGCCCTACCCGATGTCGGTTCTCGAGGCCATGTCCGTCGGCGTACCCGTGATCGTCACCGACACCTGTGGTCTCGCCCCCCTGATCGCCGAGAACGCGTGCGGCGCAGTGACGAACGGCACTGTTTCCGAGCTCACCGCGGCGATGTCCGCGCTGCTTGCGGACCCCCCGACGCTCCGCACAGCGGGCGAGAACGCCTTCCGGACGGTCCGGGAGACCTCCGGCATGGCCTCCGTCGCTCAGACGCTCGACGCCGCGTACTCACGCGACGGCGCACCCGCACCCTCGCCGTAGACTGACCGGGTGCTGCAGAGGAAGTCGCCCCGGCGCCGTCGCCGTCGGGTGGCGCTCACCGTTGTCGGCGCCGTCGCCGTGGCCACCGCCGTCGGCTGGGAGCCTTACGTGAGCCCGCGCGTCGATCAGCCCACTGCCGCGGACGCCATCGTCGTTCTCGGAGGCGCCCACGACGGACGTGAGGAATTCGGCCTCGAGTTGGCAGAGGACGGCTATGCGCCGCAGGTGGTGTTCTCGGATCCGTACACCGCACGAGGTGTCGGTTCCTACGGCGATCCCGACTACATGAGCGATCTGTGCAACGGCACCTACGACTTCACGGTCACCTGTTTCGTTCCGGACCCGTCGACCACCCGCGGTGAGGGACGAGAGATCCGCCGGCTCGCGGAGGAGCAGAATTGGAAACATGTTCTGGTCGTGACGTTCCGGCCCCACGTGTCGCGCAGTCGGTACATCCTCGACAAGTGCTGGGACGGTGACCTGACCGTGCTCGCGAGCCCGACCGAGCTCCCCTGGTGGGCGTGGACGTGGCAGTACGTCTATCAGACAGCGGGATTCGCACGCGCGGTGTTCGAGGACTGCTGACAGCCCTTCGCACACGGAGTCAGTACGCGCCTTCGCTGCCGAACACCGCACGCACGGTCTTCACGATGATCAGCATGTCCTGTGTCATGGACCAGTTCTCCACGTACGAGAGATCCAGGCGCACAGATTCTTCCCACGTGAGGTCGGATCGACCACTCACCTGCCACAGGCCGGTCACACCGGGGCGCACCAGCAGACGCCGACGCACGTTTCCGTCGTACGTCTCCACCTCACGGCGCAACGGCGGACGCGGACCGACGACGCTCATCTCGCGACGGAGCACGTTCACGAACTGCGGCAACTCGTCGAGGCTGTAGCGGCGTAGAACTCGGCCGACACGCGTCACTCGCGGGTCGTGCTTCATCTTGAACAGCACTCCCCCCTCGCTCTCGTTGCGCGCGAGCAGGGTGGCCAGATGCTTGTCGGCGTCCACCACCATGGTGCGGAACTTGATCATCTGGAAGGGGTTGCCGTCCAGTCCCATTCGCTCCGACTTGTAGAAGATGGGGCCGCGAGTGTCGATCTTCACGGCGAGCGCGATGGCGAGCAGAACGGGCGACACGAGCAGGAGCGCGAGAGCCGAGAAACACATGTCGAAGGCGGTCTTGGTGAAGCGGGTGGCTCCCTGATAGCGCGGCTTCTGAACATGGAGGAGTGGAAGGTCGGCGACCGGCTGGAGGGTGAGCCGCGGACCTGCGATGTCGGCGACGCCGGGCGCCACGACCAGATCGACGCCGAACGGGTCGAGTTCCCAGAGCAGGCGCTTCATTCCTTCGGCACCCAGATGCTCGGTCGCGGTGACCGCGATGACGTCGGCGCCGGTGGAATGCATGGCAGCGATGACGGCGTGCTCGTCACCGAGTACCGGAATGCGGTGACCGTCGACGTCGAGGGACCCGGCTCCATTGCTGGACGTGGCCACACCGTGCCCGGGCACACAGGCACCCACGACCCGGCAGCCACTCGACTCGTCCCGCTCGAAGGACGCCGCCATGGATGTGGCGGCGCGGTGCGAACCGACCACGAGCACCGAGGTCGTGAACAGTCCCGACGCCTTGTGTCGTCGTGCCCACCCCCGCCAGACGTGCCGACCGATCAGCAGGCCGACGGCGCCGAAGGGAAGGGCGATGGCCAGGTAGCCGCGCGCGAAGTCGATGCGGAACAGCAGAGACAGGATCGCGACGACGCCGAAGAGTCGCATGGTCGCCGAGAGGATGCGTCGATACTCCTCTGCCCCGGTCCCGATGATCTGCGTCGACCTGGCTCCGAAGATCACCAGGAAGGCGGACCAACCGACCACCAGAAGCAGTGACACCGTGACGTAGTCGATGTCGACGGACGCGGCCATGAGCGACGAGTTCTCCCCGAACCGCACCACGTGTGCGAGCGCGACGGAGAGGACGATGACCGCCAGATCGGTCAGGGCCACACGGCGCCGATAGACGGCTTGCCAGTGGGCACGTGACGACGGTGCGACCCGAGGGAAAGGCACGGTGACGCGAGAGTAGTTCGGCTCGTCGGTCGTTCTCGACACGGCAGGACGAGGGATCGACACACCTCTGACACTGCTTCGTTCGTCAACGCTGGTCACGCACGACACCGCCTCTGGCTCGAGTTCCGCCGCCGACGCGCCCCGCAGCGCAGCCACCGGTCGGAAGAAGACCGGATACCGAAGATCATATCACGCAAGATACTTTCGGTTTGTTTTCAGGCGCCAGAGAAACCGACCGAGAGGTGTGACTCGGAGTCAGAACCCGGGAATCAGACCCGGTGGGATCTGGATGCCGGGCGGCAGCTGCACACCGGGGAGACCCGGGATGGTCGGCGGAGCAGGCGCGGGAGCAGGCGCCACGTCCGGAACCTCGGCGGCCGGAACGGGCGCCTCCACGGGAGCCGGAGCGACCGGGGGAACGGTGGTGGTGGTCGGCGGCACCGTGGTGGTGGTCCGTGTGGTGGTCGCCGTCGTCGTGGACGGTGCGTCCGAACTCGACGTTCCCGCCTGATCGGCCGGCGTGACGTCGGCGGTGGACTGCGACGGCGTCGCGCCGTACCCGAGCGCGAGCCCGACGGCAGCGATCACCGCGAGACCGACGGCCGCGATGAGCGGCAGCCGTGGGCGTGACGAACGCTGTTCCGGCGCTGCGGAACCGGACCCGGAGAGCCACGAGGGAGTCTCCGCCGCACGCGGATCCGCCACGTCGGGGCGATGCTCCGAGTCTCGAGCCGCATGGTCGATGTCGCGCGCGGAGTGCTCACGGCTCTCCACGTCGCTGTACGCCATGGTCTCCGCGGACGGTGCGCTGAGCGCCTTCTCCGGCGCCGGTGCGTCCGGCGTGCGCGGCTCGACCGGCCCGGCGACCACGGGAGCGGACACCAGCGGTGCCGCGACGGTCGGAGCGGGAGCAACGGGACGAGGGGCGGCCATCGGGACGGGACCGGAGTTCGACTGGCCGTCCACGGGAGTCGCGGACAGTGCCGCACCCTTCGCGGCGACCAGCTCGGGCTCCGCGGGCGTGATGGTGGGGAGACCGACCCAGCCCGCGAGCGTCGCCCGGACCAGGGGGATGCAGGATCCGCCGCCGATCATGACGAGAGCCTCGACGGGGCGGCCGGCGCGCGTGATGACATCGCGGGTGAGCCGCGCGGACTGCTCGATGGGGACGGCGACCATCGACTCGAACGCCTCGCGGGACAGCAGGATGAGCCCGCCGATACCCGGCAGGCACACGGCGCCGCTCGAGGAGAGCTGTTCCTTGGCCACGCGGCACCGGAGCTCGAACTCGCGTCCGTCCACGTCGTCCAGGCCGCTCTGCTGGCGGCCGATCTGGTTGTCGCGGATGGTGGCGTCGAACATGTTGCCGCTGACGGCGAAGCTGCGCTCGGAGGCGAGCACCTGCCCGTTGTCGAGGTCGACGACGGTGACGCTGAGACCCGAGCTGCCCAGGTCGTACAACCCGACGACGTGGAGCCCGTCGAGGTCGCCCGTGGACCGCAGGAACTGCACGGCGGCATGCACTTCGGGGACGAGGCGGTAGTTGACGATGTGCTGGCGGGCCATGGCCCGGGCGACGGCGCCGGCCTGCGCGTCGTCGCGGTAGGCGACGCCGGTGGCGGAGATCGACTCGGGGTCGGCGGGGTCGGCGAGGATGACGCCGATGGACTCGGCCGCGAGCTGCTCGGCCTGGTCGAAGGTGGTGTCGATGGCGCGGTGACGGAAGGCGGCCTCGACGCCCGCGCGCAGCCCCTGAACGGGCCTGGCCAAGCGCACGGCACTGGTGCCCACCGACACTCCCAGTACTGTCATGAGCCGCCTTGTCCGGACCGATGTACCGCACGACGAGCGCGTGCGATCACAGAGTGTAACCAGGCCGCGCCATCGCCGTCACATCGGCTGTTATGACCTGACAAACGGGGTAGGCGTCCACTTTGTCCGGAGGCCGGTCACGCGTAGGGCATGCGGGCGGTCTCCGGATCGCCGAACGTGACCGCTCGCTCGCGTCTGGTTCCCGAGGCGAGGGTCGCGGCCCAGTTGATCAAGGTGCCGGCACGGTTGCGTCGACCCGAGAGGAACGCGATGTGGATCGCGCCCCACGCGGCCCACCCGGCGAAGCCCGAGAGCTGGATGGGGCCCGCCTGCAGCAGGGCGTGCCGACGCGCGATGTAGGCCGCGCTACCGAGATCGTGGTACTTGAACGGCGACGACGCGCGCGTCCCGTTCTCGATGGTCTTGGCGATCATCGCGCCCGCGTGGCGGCCGCCCTGCATGGCGACCTCCGCGACGCCGGGCAGATCGTTCAGCGCGGCCACGTCGCCCACGACGTACACGGTGGGGTGCCCCGCGACCGAGAGGTCCGTCTCCACCGGAATGCGTCCGCCACGCGCCTGCGTGACGCCCAGTGCCGACGCCAGGGTCCCGGCGAAGGGCACCGCCTCGACGCCCGCGGTCCACAGCACCGTGTGGGTGTCGTAGGTCGTCTTCTGCTTGTCCGACTTGCGGGTGACCTCGATGTGGTCGGCCGTCACGTCGGTCACGTGGACCCCGAGGTGGGTCTCCACCCCGATGTGGTCGAGGGTCTTCTGAGCCTTTGCCGACAGCGTGGCGTCGAACGACTCGAGGACGCGGTCACCGCCGTGGAACAGCAGCACCCGCGCCTCGCTCGGGTCGATCGAGCGGAACTCGTGCTCGAGGGCACCGACGGCGAGCTCACGGATCTGACCGGCGATCTCCACGCCGGTGGGGCCGCCGCCGGACACCGCGAACGTGAGCCACGGCCGACGCTCCTCGGGAGTGGGCAGCGACTCGGCCATCTCGAACGCGCTGATGAGCTTGCGGCGGATCGCGAGCGCGTCGTCGACGGTCTTCATGCCGGGCGCGTACTTCGCGAACTCCTCGTTGCCGTGATAGCTCTGCCGCATGCCGGCGGCGAACACGAGGTAGTCGAAGGGCAGCTCGAACGTCGACCCGTCGATACGCGACGCGGTGAGCCGGCGCTTCTCGAGATCGATGCCCGACGCCTCTCCGAGCGCGACGTGGGTGTTCTTCTGTCGACGCAGGAGGTGCCGCAGCGGCGAGGTGATGGATCCCTCGGACAGCAGGCCGGTGGCGCATTGGTAGAGCAGCGGTTGGAAGACGTGCGAGGTGCCGCGGTCGATCACGGTGACGTCGCCGTCGATGTGGCGCAGTCGCCGGGCGGCGTACAGCCCGCCGAATCCGCCGCCGACGACGACGACACTCGGGCGCTGTCGTGAGAGTTCATCAGCCATGCTCGAAATCCTGCCACGCGAGGCCGCGGTGCTGTAACGAAGCGGGGCGTCGTCACGAACCTGTGAGTAGGTTTACCTTTCACCATTCTTCCCAGCCGAGAGTTGCCAGTCGATGTTCCGTGTTGTGGGCGAGTGGTGGAGTCGACCCTTCGACTACTCCGCGATGCCCGGCTACATGGCGCAGCGCGGACTGCAGCGGCCCTACCGCCGCATGATGGCCGCAGTGGTGCTCATGGTGGTGCTCGCAGGGTCCCTGCTGCTCTTCACCAGCGGAGCGCCTCCCTCACCTGCCGCCCGCGCCGTGTTCATCGCCTGCCTTGTCACGGGCGCCGTGTCGGCGCTGCTGTGGCTCCGCGGGACGTGGCCGACTCGTCGACAATCCCTCGTCTTCCTGTTCGGCGACGACGTCGCGCTGGTGGTGGGGCTGTCGATGTTGGCCGACGTGCAGGCCTCGTTCACCGTGTCCGTGGTGTTCGCCCTGCTCGGCATCTACTGCGGCTACTTCCACTCGATCCGCACGCTCGTGGCGCACATCGCGCTGACGGTGGCCGTGTCGCTCTACTTCTTCGGCTCGGCCGCCGCGGAGGGCGACAGCGACGTGGCGTACCTGTCCGTCCTGCTGGTCGTGCAGCTGGCACTGTTCCTTCTTGCACCGCTGCTCTCGCAGATCCCGCTGTCGAACCTGCGGGACGACGCGTACCAGTCGGGCACCGATCCACTGACCGGGGCGCTGAACCGTCGGGGGCTGAGCGCGGTGGTGCACGCGCCATTGCTGGCGGCGGCACGTCACGACGAAGTGGTGGCGATGATGGTGATCGACCTCGACAGATTCAAGTCGGTCAACGACCGCGTGGGCCACGAGGGCGGCGACGAGGTGTTGCGACGGGTCTCCGAACGGTTGCAGACCAGTACGACCACCTGGGCGTACGTCGCCCGTCTCGGCGGCGAGGAGTTCTGCGTCGTCGGGATCGTGCCGTGGGCGGAGATGCGGAACCGTCTCGACGACGTCCACGCCGCCGTCCGATGCGACGCCGACGAGGTACCGGTCACGGCGAGTGCCGGAGTCGCGTGGATCCCCGGCAGCCGGTGGACCCGCGACGCCGACGACGTCGAACTGCTGATCCGCCGCGCCGACCGTCTGATGTACGAGGCGAAGCGCGCGGGAGGGGACAGCCTGCGGTTCGACGACCAGGCGTACACCACGACGGACAACGCGCGCACCTGACACCGGCGCGGACCTACACTCCGCTCATGCATGTCCTCTACGTCTGCACGGGCAACATCTGCCGCTCCCCCACCGCGGAACGGTTGACCGCCGCGTTCGCCCGTGACCTGAACCTGGACGTGACCACCGACAGCGCCGGCACTCGTGCCGTGATCGGGCACGGTGTGCAGGCCGAGGCGGCCCGCGTTCTGGAGTCCCTGGGCGGCGATCCCACCGGGTTCGTGGCCCGCCGGCTCACCCCGACCATCGCGTCCGGGGCCGATCTGGTGCTCACGATGACGTCGCGGCACCGTGACGAGGTGCTGACGGTGGCGCCGCGCAACCTCCGCCGCACGTTCACGTTGCTCGAGGCCGCGGAGTTCGCGCGGCGCACCGGTGTGATCGACGCGTCCGCGTGGGTCTCCGAGCGAGCGGCGAACCCGGTGACGCAGCTCGACATCATGGATCCGATCGGTCAGTCGACCGACGTGTACGAGCGGGTGGGCGACGCCATCTCGGAGGCGCTCGGTCCGCTGTTCGAGATCTGGGGCGCTCGCTGATCGAAGTTCGGACTGCCACCTGCCGTCTCCCCAGCTACGGTATGACTCGGCTCGAGGACACGGGCGGAAACGGAGCGCGGAGACCATGCGTGAGAGAGCTGCCGTCGCCGTCGTGATGGGCATCGCCGCGGCCGCCCTGGCCGGCGGGCTCACCGTCGCTGCCGCCGGCGGAGTGTTCGACGCGGACGTCCGACGGGTCTCTCCCCCACCCATCGACGGCACGGTCGCCGTCGTGGGCAGCCTGACCTACGCGCCCACCATCGAGGTGCCGCCGTCCCCGACGTGGCAGATCGCCCCCGTCACCACACCCCGGCCCACCACCACACCTCCGCCGACCACCACCGCGGCCACGACCGCCGACGAGCCGACCACCACGACGAGGCGCACCCGCACGTCCACGACGACCACCACCGACGCGGACGACGCCGAGTCCGGGGACAACTGACGGTGCCGTGTCCCCCGGTCACGAACGTGGTGCACACCCGGAATACTTCCGCCACGGACGCCGTTACTCTCACCGACGGTGTTCGATCCCAATGCCCCGGGTACCAACCTTCAGCCGCTTCGAGCGGCCACCTGCCGAGAGGCGCACTGGCGGGCACCGTCGCCTATGACAAAGCCGCAGACCCCTGGTCTGCGGCTTTCGTCGTTCACACGGTGCGGGTCCGAGCACCCGCCTCTGTCAGGACTGATACGGACGGCGAGGCGGCGGACGCATCGTCGACCGACTCGGAACCTGCTCGGCCTCGTACCCGTTGCCATTGCCGTTGCCGTTCGCGTTCTCGGCCTGACGCCGGGCAGCTCGACCGCCATGGCTCCGAGTCGGCTCGTAGCGAGGCGCGGGGTAGGCCTCGGGGGCGGGTGCCGG